>JANXRZ010000259.1 GCA_025352885.1 Pseudomonadota bacterium
GCAGTGACCTGGTACTGGTAATCGAGTCCGTCAAGTCTTACGGTCCAGGTGTCGCCGAGAGCGACCTTGCCGGTCAGCGCGACGTTCGCTCTCGTGTAATACGTGTGCCCTGCGGCCTCCAGCCCTCTCGCGGTGATCTGGGCACCGGGACTGGACAGCATGGCGTCGGTTACCGTGAAGGAGTAGCTATCGGTGCTGCCGTCGCCCGCCCCTTTGATCTTGACGTACGGCGTGCTCGAGCCGATGTTGATGCCGTTGCCGATCTCCGGGTCGTAGAACTGGTACCAGTTGGCGGCTGCATCGACGTTCTGCGCAGCGACACCCGGCACATCGACCTTGAGCACCGGTGAAGGAGCAAATGCAAAGGCGCCGACGGTGTGCCGGTCGACCGAGAACTGCAAGTCGTAGTCGACCCCGTCCGGCAAGCCGTTCGAATTTCCGGCGCGCGGCTGCCAGTTGGTAACTTCGACGTAGTAGGTGCCGGATTTGTCGAACTGGTATGCCAGGTAGTCGTCAAGCCAGGTCGAACTGCCGGTGCCTCCGAACGACGAATCGCTCGGATTCGAGAATCCCGGGCCGGAAGCGATCAACGTGCCGTTGGCATCGAACAGGTTGAGCCGGCTGGCCCAGAACAGGCTGTCGAAGTATTCGAGACCGTGGTCGATGTCGAACGTTGCATTGATCGGCGTAGAGCTTCCGATGGTGACAGTGGGAGCCGACGTGTAATTTTTTCCGGCATTCGTAATCGTAAATCCGGTGATTTGTCCATTCGCCCCGAGGGTGGCCGTTGCGCTGGCCCCGCTCCCGCCCCCGCCACTGAAATAGACCACTGGCGCCCTGGTGTAGCCACTGCCCGCGTTGGTTATCGTGAGCCCCGTGATCGCATCGCCCGTCAGGACCGCCGATGCGCTCGCGGTCGCACTGCTGATGACGACCGTCGGTGCCGATGTGTAGCCGCTACCGGCGCTGGTAATGTTGAGCCCGGTCACTTTTCCATTGACCACCACTGCCGTTGCGCTGGCTCCGGTTCCCCCCCCACCGCTGAAAGTGACCGTCGGCGGGATCGCGCTGACGTAGTTGTTGCCGCTGTTGACAACCGTGAGGCTGCTTACGCTTCCACCGGCCACTGTTGCGGTTGCGGTGGCATCGACATGCACCATCGTGTCCGAGATGCTGAACTTGTAGAAGTCGGTCTGGCCATTGCCGGTGCCATGCACGGTCAAGTGCGGGATTGTGGTCGATGAGCCGATTTCCGGGTTCGAGGACAGACCCCAGGCGGCGTTGTCGATCGACTGTGCCGTGTAGATCGAATCGTGGGCGGTCACCGCCTCGTTCAGCAGCGCCGCGCCAAAGTTCCCGGCGAACTGCGTCAGCTGGCTCTTGACCACCGACGTGTAGCCGCCGGTATTGAGGCGCGACATCAATCCGTCCGCGATCGCCTCGAGCGTCAGCGGATTGCTGTTGCTACCCGTTACGTAGCTGAACGAGACCCCATTCAGCTTCAAGGTCCACGTTTCGCCGGCCTCGATCGTCCCGCTGAGGGCCACAGTCGGGTTGCGCCAAGCCGGCGAGCCGCTTACCGTCGCATTGCCGTTGATGATTTTCGCCTCGAAGCCCGCCGCCTTCGTGACGGTGACAATGGTGCCGGGGACAGGCGGCGTCCCGCTCGGGTTCGCGGCAGGAGCGACCACGGTATAACCCAAGGCAACCAGCGGATTGAGCGCAGCCTTGAGACCTTGCGCGACCTGGACCAGGGTGTCGTTCGTGACAGCCTGGTAGCTGTAGTCGACTCCTTCGATGCGGACCGTCCACGTGTTGCCTGCCGCGACCGCCCCGTCCAGGTTGATATTCGCCTGGGTCCAGACCTGCGTGCCACTGAAGGTCGCCTTGCCCTGCGACCGTGTCAGGTCAGAGGGATCGTCGGTAATGGTGAAGTCGGTGGTGAGTGCGGTGGAACTGGCGATCGTCAGCGCGTAACCGCTGATTGCCGAGGTTGCGGTTACCTGGCCCGAGCCGAGTGCCACGAGGTCGGTAGGCTCGGTCACGCGTGTCGAACCGTCCGTCTGTGTGACCAGGACGCCGGAGGCGTCTTTATCAGTCACCAGGACATCCATCGAGGGGAGCACCGTCATTTCGCCGTTCAGTCCAGCAACGTACTTGAATGCGGTCCCATTCAGGTTGAGCGTCCAGGACGCTCCGGAGGCCACCGCACCGGTGGGCACCTTGAAGCTGATCGCCCCGTATTTGTTCGTTGCAACCTGGACAGCGGTCACGGTAGGCGTTGAACCGTTCGACTGGGTCATGCGCGCTGTGAACGCAGTGGAAGTGGCCGCACCGTCGATATGGAGGAACGGCGTGCCGGGAGTCGTCGTCGTGTCGGCAGTCACCGTAATGCCAGTTATCGATTTCGATGCGTAAGCCGCCCTCAACCCGTTGACCACTGCATTCAGGCTGGTGGGGTTGTCGCCGTTCTGGCCCGAGATGTAGGTATAGGTGTTGCCGTTCAGCGAGAGCGTCCAGGTCTTGCCTACGCTAGCCGCGCCCGACGGAGTGACATCGGCAATCGTGTACGCAGCCTCCGGCGTTCCGACTTGCGTGAGGTCCGTGCTGGTTGCCGTGAACGGCGCCCTGCCCGTCACCGTGACGGTGTCACCGGCCGGATAGGTAGCCGTGTCGACCACGGCGTTGTATTGGCCTGTAACGTCACCCAGGACTTTCGCACTCAATCCCTGCGCAACGTCCTTGACGGTCAAGTTGAAATACGCCGCAAGATCCGTTGTGACCACCTGGTGGGTGATCCGCGCATACTGGCTGCCTTGGACCGTCGTGCCTGTGTTGGCCGGCAGGACTCTCACCAGGTGCGGTTTGTTCCAGTAATCGGCCGCGTTCGGGTCCGCCGTCGTGAACGTGAGCGACGTGATCGGCGTGCCGCCCGCATTGGTCGTGATGACCGGCGCGATGCGGTTATCGTCCAGCTGCACATTCAGTGCGACCTGGATCGGGCCCGAGGGCGCCCGGGACAACGTGACGAAGTACGAATCGGAATAGCCGTCGCCTGCCTGGACCGTTCCCTGCGAAACAATGACCTTGCCGTTGGCCGGGGTCACCACGATGCCGGCG
>JANXRZ010000283.1 GCA_025352885.1 Pseudomonadota bacterium
CCTCGACCCGGAGCGGCTGCGCAACCACCCCGTTTGAGGGCGCAATGGGCCAGTTCTGTCGGCAGCCGACGTGATGGAATATCTCATCACCGGCCGGATGCCCGAATCGTCAATCTGAGGCGCGTGAGATCTCCAGCCTGACCTCGCCCACGTCGCCCGGTACGTACGCCGCCCCCCACCCGAGCCGGAGCAGTTCCGGATACAGGCGGTCAATGTTGGCGCCAAGGTGGGCGATGAGCCGATCGGATGCGTCCAAGGTCCCGAGTGCAGCGAGCACCGCCTCCACCGCGCCTGCGGCGTCGAGTCCGCGGGCATCCACGTGCCTGTCCGCGCCTTCGCTCCGGAAGCCAACCTGTGACTGAGGCTGGGGATGCGGAGTCGGATGAGCCGCAAGGCGGACGAAAGTGATCTCCCAAACACCGGCCGCGGTCTGGGCGGCTTGCGAAGTGAATCCCTTGGTGGCCATGACTTCACTCAACGGCATGGGATTGAACGGCGCAATGAGTACCAGGCTTCCGCCGGCCGGCACATTGCACGCGACCGCCATGATTTCGGCGAAGGGGTCGCGCCCGCTGCCGAGAATCGGCCTTACGTCCAGTCTCACGACCGCTGCGTTCAGGGCGTGATCGAATGGGGGGGAGGACTGCACAGCCGGCTCCTTCAGGATGGTGGGTGCAGGATGCAATCGGGAGAGTGCCCTGTATTTGATGTACATCAAGTGCAGCATCCGGGCTTCGCCTAGCATCTTCGAGCCGGTCGGTATATGCGTCCGCTGGACGCAGACTCTGGGGAGAGCATGGCGACGACGATGGATGACAAGTCCGGGGCGCTCCCGCACCAGGCCGACAAACGCCCCGCGATCAAGGTGGAGGCTTTTCTTGCCCGGCTGCCGCTGTTCACCGAACTGGATCCCAATGACCTGGCACGGGTGGCCGCAGGCACCTATTCCATACGCATCGCAAAAGGCGAAGCGGTTTTCAATTGCGGCGACGCGTGCACGGGGTTCCACATCGTCGTCTATGGCCAGGTGAAGCTTGCCTTTATCTCGCCTCAAGGGGGCGAAAAAGTGATCGGAATCATCGGGCCTGTTGAAAGCTTCGGCGAGGCATTGATGTTTCTGGAGCGGCCTTACATCGTTTCAGCCCATGCGTTGGCCGACACAATGCTGCTGCATGTCTCCAAACACGCGGTGTTCGGTGAACTGGAGAATGGGCCTCGCTTCGCGCGCAAGATGCTATCGGGGTTGTCGTTACGCCTGCACGGGCTGGTTCATGACGTCGAAGCCTATTCCCTGCGCTCGAGCGTCGAGCGCGTCATCGGCCTCCTGCTGAGTTCATGCGCCGAAGGCGCGGGCGCTGATGCACCACGCCAGAAAGTGACGCTGGCGGCGGGTAAAAGCATCATTGCATCTCGCCTGAACATGACGCCGGAGCACTTTTCCCGCGTGCTGCACGACCTCGCGGCAGCCGGCCTGATTGAGGTCCAGGGAAAGTACGTCGTTATTCCGGACGTGGGAAGGCTCAGGCAGCACCGGGCTTGACCGCGCAAAAAAGCTGAGCAGCCCGACGACTGGTGGCGCGGTGCGGCGAACACCGTTTGACGTATATCAAGCAATTCCAGACTCGCCCCGGCTATCCGTACGGCCGCGGACGCCGACCGACACCAGCCCGCCGGCCATGAGGACGGACAGCAGGGCGTGCATGAAAGCCATCCACAGCGGCCGCGGTGAGTCCAATAGCGCAGCCACGCCCAGCGCAACCTGGAACGCGAGCAGCCCGGACATCACGGCCACGATGCTTCCAATGCCGGCGTGGGAGCGTCTTTCCCAGAGCGTGCCTCCCAGGAAGATGATGGCGAGCATCGCAGTGGCCGCATGGCACAAGGCCACCGAGCGCATGCTTTGCACGTCCAGCACGCTGGTCGCGGCGCCGCTGCCAAGTTGCACCAGGAACACGATGAAAGTGGTGTATAGCAACGCGTCCCTGTATGGTCGCTTGGCGCGCGCAGGCGAAAGCGCTTCGCGCAGCCACCAGCAGGCCATCAGGAGCACGACGCCGCCGACGACGTTGACGACGGTGACCGCGGGGTAGCGGTAGCCGGTCGTGAGCGGCCCGATGGCCGCAAGCACGCTCGTGGTGACCGCCATGGACGCCGTGGCCCATCTCACCT
>JANXRZ010000285.1 GCA_025352885.1 Pseudomonadota bacterium
GGCGAAAGCCGGTTCCCTGGTCGCAGCGAGGCAGGCCGATTCGAGCTTCGCCTGCACGTCGGCCGGCGCGCCTTTCGGAAGCAGCAGGCCGCGGTTCACGTCGTACACGACGTTGACGCCCAGCTCTTTGAGCGTCGGCACGTTCGGCATTTCCGGCGTGCGCTTTTCCGACGCGATGGCAATGAAGCGCAGCTGCCCGGCATCGACCTTGCCCTTTTGGGTGAGGTTGGAGTCGGTCAGGTCCACGTGGCCCCCGAGGATCGCGTTCATGCGCGGCGCGAGTCCTTCGTACGACACGTACTTGAACTTCACGCCGGCGGCTTTTTCGATCAGCGCCGGGAAGAAGTGGCTCGTCGAGCCGAGCGTCGCACCGACCGTGATCTGGCCGGGACGCGCTTTTGCGTCGGAGAGCAGCCCCTTCCAGTCGGTCCAGGGCGTTTTCGGGCTGGCCGTAAGCACCGATGCCGTCGTCGAGATCAGGCAGACCGGCTCGAAGTCGTGGTAGTTCACTTCGGCCACGCCGGTATAGTAAGTCGAGTGAATGTAGTCGTGCACCGCAAGCACGTTGTACCCGTCGGCGGGCGAATCCTTGGCTTCCTTGGCGCCTTTCGTTCCCGAGGCGCCACCGACGTTCGCAATCACGACGGTCTGGCCGATGTGCTTTTGCAGCAGCGGGGCGAACGGCCGGAAGATGTTGTCGGTATCGCCGCCCGCAGGCCACGGCACGATCAACTTGATGGGACGGTCCGGATAGGCGGCGAGCGCAGACGTTGTAATCAGCGCAAATCCAACAGCCGCAGCTTTGGCGGCGAAAGCTTTTTTCATGGCGAGTCTCCTTGGGGTGCAGCGCTGGGAATCTTACTCGACCAGAGACTGGATCACCAAGGTGCGGAACTGGTTGCGCAGCGCTATTCGATCCGGGTCGCTGACCTGGATCATGTAGAGCGCGATGAGCTGTTCTTTCGGGTCGATCCAGAAAAGCGTGCCGGCGTTTCCCGCCCATCCGTATTCACCCACCGAACCGGCAAGGCCCGCAATGCCCGCGTCTCGCCGCACCTGGAAGCCGAGGCCGAACCCCAGCCCCGGCGCGTCGATGGGGATCGCGCCCAAGTGGTCTGCGGTCATGAACTCCACCGTCTTCTTGCCGAGCAGTTGCGTGTTGCCGAGCTTGCCGCCGTTCAGCAGCATCGTCGCAAAGCGCAGGTAGTCGGACGCAGTCCCCACCAAGCCTCCGCCGCCGGATTCGTATTTCGCCTGCACGGCGACATCGAAGCGCGGCGTCGGCGGAGGACCGCCCGGCCGCTGCCAGGGTTGCGCGGCGCGCGAGAGCTTGTCGGCCGGAATGAAGAACGCGGTGTCGGTCATGCCGAGCGGCTTGAAGATCCGCTCCTCAAAAACTTCGCCGAGCCGCTTGCCCGAAATGACTTCGACCACGCGACCGAGAACGTCCGTCGAGACGCCGTATTCCCAGCGCGTGCCTGGCTGGTACTTGAGCGGGATTTTCGAGAGCTTCGTAACGAGATCCGCGTTGGTGTCGTCGCGGCTGCCGATCTTGGCATCCAGGTAAAGCGCGTTCACCGGGCTCGTGCCGCGCGTGCCGTAGGTGAACCCGGAGGTATGCCGCATGAGGTCCTGCAGCGTGATTTCGCGCAGCATCGGCACCGTCTCGAACACCTTGCGCCCCGAACCTTCGACCCGCTCGTGGCCGACTTTCAATTGCGCTAGCTCAGGCAGCGTGCGCGATACCGGGTCGTAAACCTGCAGCCGCCCCTCCTCCTGCAGCATCATCGCCGCGGTCGTTGTAATCGGCTTGGTCATCGAATAGATGCGGAAGATCGAATCGCGCGCCATCGGCAGGTTCTTGTCGCGGTCGCGAAACCCGAAGGCCTCGTAATACGCGATGCGGCCCCGCCGCGCGATGAGGATCACCGCGCCCGGAAGGCGCCCGGCATCAACGTGGTCCTGCGTGACGCGGGTGAGCCGGGCCAGGCGCTCGGTCGAGATTCCGACCTCCTCCGGCTTGGCTGCGCGCGGAAGGATGTCAGCCGCAACGGATGATCCGAACGCCCCTGCGAGCAGCAGGCCTGCAATCAATGACTTCAAGTCTCGAGTCTCCTGTCGCTCGCGCGATGATTGGTATTGTGCGGTCATTATAGGGGGAGCCAGACGGTAGAATCTGGGCTTCCCCGAATGCCTGCCGAACCCGGACTCCCCATGCGCGAACCGACTGCCCGAACCATTCACCTCAAGGATTACACACCCCCGCCTTTCGTGATTTCGACCGTCGAGCTCGACATCGAGATCCGCGATGAGGATGCCATCGTCAGGGCTCGCCTCGCCATCACCCGCAACCCTGACGCCAAGGATGCGGCTGCGCCGCTGGTGCTCAACGGCGACGAGCTCGCCCTGCAATCGATTTCGCTCGACGGGCGCAAGCTTAAGACCGAAGAGTATTCGGTCGACACCGAGCGCCTCACGGTCCCGAATGCGCCCGAGGCCTTCAGGCTCGAGACCGTGGTCACGATCGTGCCGCAGAAAAACACCAAGCTCGAAGGGCTGTATGCGACGAAAGCGGGCTTCGTCACGCAATGCGAGGCCGAAGGCTTCCGGCGCATCACGTGGTTCCTCGATCGCCCGGACGTGATGGCGAAATACACCGTCACGGTGCGCGCGAACAAGGACAAGTACCCGGTGCTGCTCTCCAACGGCAACCTTGTCGGCTCGGGCGAGCAGCGCGGCGCGCGCCACTGGGCGAAATTCGTGGACCCGTTCCCGAAGCCTTCATACCTGTTTGCCATGGTTGCGGCGAAGCTTGACATGCTGGAAGGCGCGTTCGTCACCAAGTCGGGCCGGCAAGCGCGCCTCGCCATTTACGTGGAACCCGGCAAGCTCGACCAATGCGCGTTCGCAATGGAGTGCCTGAAGAGCTCGATGAAGTGGGATGAGGACGTGTTCGGGCTCGAACTCGACCTCGACCAGTACATGATCGTTGCAGTCGGCGACTTCAACTCCGGGGCGATGGAGAACAAGGGCCTCAACATCTTCAACACGAAGTACATCCTCGCGCGGCCGGATACGGCGACCGATGTCGACTACCAGAACATCGATCGCGTGGTCGCGCATGAGTACTTCCACAACTGGACCGGCGACCGCGTGACCTGCCGCGACTGGTTCCAGCTCTCGCTCAAGGAAGGCCTCACCGTCTTTCGCGACCAGGAATACGGCTCGGACAAGTATTCCAGGCCCGTGCAGCGCATCCAGGAAGTCCGCGGCTTGCGATCCGCGCAATTCCCGGAAGACGCGGGCCCGATGGCCCATCCGGTGCGCCCCCAGTCGTACATGGAGATCCGCAACTTCTACACGATGACCGTGTACGAGAAAGGCGCGGAAGTCGTGCGCATGCAGCACACGCTGCTCGGTCCCGAGCTGTTCAGGAAGGGCATGGACCTGTACTTCGAGCGGCACGACGGCCATGCCGTGACGACCGACGATTTCGTATCAGCCATGCAGGACGCCTCCGGCATCGACCTCACCCAGTTCAAGCGCTGGTACGACCAGGCCGGCACGCCGGTGCTCGATGTCACCGGCGAATACGACGCTGCCGCGAAACGCTACACGCTGAACGTAAAGCAGTCGTGCCCGCCGACGCCCGGCCAGCCGACGAAGCTGCCGTTCCATATTCCCTTCGCCGCGGGATTGGTCGGCCCCGATGGGAAAGACAGCGCGTCACGGCTCGTGTCGCTCAAGGAAGGGTCCGAAACCGTCGTCTTCGAGGGAATCGCCCAGAAGCCGGTGCCTTCGATCCTGCGCGGCTTCTCGGCACCCGTGATCGTCAACTACGCGTACACCGACGCCGATCTCGCCCACCTCATGGCGCACGATTCCGATGCGTTCAACCGCTGGGAAGCCGGTCAGCGACTGGCCAGCGACCTGCTCCTGGGCGGTGTGTCCAAGGCGCCGCAGTCTTTCATCGACGCCTTTGCACGAGTGCTCGCCGATGGCCCGAAAGACCCGGCCTTTGCGGCCGAAGCGCTCAACCTGCCGTCCGAAACCACGCTCGCCGAGCGCATGGAAGTCGTCGACCCGGATGCGCTGCACGCCAATCGCAACAGTCTGCGCCGCCAGCTGGCGGAAGCCCTGCGCGGTGAATTGCTCTCGACCTACAACGCGATGACCGTCAGCGGTCCGTACTCGCCCGACGCCGCCTCCGCCGGCAAGCGCAGCCTGAGGAATCTCTGTCTAGGGATCCTGATGGAGTCGAACGACGAGCAAGTCCGCGGCCTGTGCGTCAAGCAATTCGAAGCCGCCGACAACATGACCGACGCCATGGCGGCGCTGACCTTCCTCGCCAACACCGACTGCCCCGAGCGCGTGCCCGCCCTCGAAGCGGTCTACGAGAAGTGGAAGCACGAGCCGCTCGTCGTCGACAAGTGGCTCGCCGTTCAGGCCACCTCGCGCCTGCCGGGTACGCTCGGCGAGGTGAAGCGGCTCACCGCCCATCCGGCGTTCGACATCAAGAACCCGAACAAGATCTATTCGCTGATCCGCGCCTTCGTGGCGGCCAATCATGTTCGCTTCCATGCCGCCGACGGCAGCGGTTACGACTTCGCGGCCGACCAGGTCATCGCAATCGACAAGCTGAACCCGCAGGTTGCCTCGCGCGTTGCGCGGTGCTTCGATCGCTGGCGCAAGTTCGATGCCGGCCGCCAGGCGCATGCCAAGGCAGCGCTGGAGAGAGTCCACAACACCGGGGGCCTGTCTCGCGACGTCGGCGAGATCGTCGGCAAGGCGCTCGCGTAGCCATGAGGGCGCTGCTCTGCGCGCTGGTCCTGCTGACCGTCGCGCCCGCGGCGCTCTCGCAATACCCTTCCAAGCCGCTGCGCATGCTCGTGGGATTTCCCCCGGGCGGCGCGAACGACATTGTCGCGCGCATCGCCGCGCAGAAGCTCTCCGAAACGCTCGGCCAGCCGGTCGTGGTCGAGAACCGTCCAGGCAACGCCGGCGTGGTGGCGGCAGAAGCGTTATCGAGGGCAACGCCTGATGGCTATACGCTGATGCTCGGATCCACCGGTACGAATGCGATCGCGCCGGCACTGACCTCGAAACTTCCGTACGACGCCTTCAACGCCTTTTCGCCGGTCGGCCTCGTCGGCATCGCCCCGAGCGCCCTGGTCGTCCACGCCGCGGTGCCGGCGAACTCTGTCCGGGAGCTCGTTGCGCTGGCAAAGTCCAAACCCGGCAAGCTCACTTACGCCTCGTCGGGAAACGGCACAACGCTGCACCTGGGCGGCGAGCTCTTCAAGCTCATGGCCGGTGTGGACATCGTGCACATCCCATACAAGGGAAATGCCCAGGCCCTGAACGATGTCGTCGGCGGCCAGGTCGACCTTATCCTGTCGGCGCTGCCGCCGGCGCTTCCCCTGGCAAAGGCGGGCAAGGTACGCATCCTCGGCGTCGCGATGCCTGAGCGCCTGCGCTCCATGCCCGACACGCCAACGGTCGCCGAGCAAGGCCTGCCCGGCTATGAGATGTCGACGTGGTACGGACTGTTCGCGCCGGCCGGCACGCCGGCCGAAGCAGTCGAGCGCGTTGGCGCAGACCTCCGCCGCGCCGTGGCCGATGCGAAAGTGCGCGAGCAAATCGCCGCGCAGGGCATCGAGCCGGTGAGCAACACGCCGGCCGAATTTCGCGCCTTCGTGAACGCCGAGCTGGAGAAGTGGGCGCGCGTGGTTAAAGCCGCCGGCGTGAAGGGCGACTGACAATATTCAAACACTTTCGTTTCGGAGACCCGCGTCCTTACTCGCCCTCCGGCCCTTTTTGTACTGGAACCGGTACATCTACGGCGGCTGTTGACCAGGTAGATTCCGTCGCCCACGAGCAGCGCGGCCGCGATAATCGCCGGCCCAGCACCTTGACGATGTGCCGCTGGCGTCCAGCGGCTTTGGGCCACTCTCAACTGCGCGCCAGCTTTTTCTGCACGCGCTCATCGAAACGCTCCACGTTGACCACGACCCGCTCATGGAGCCCGTCACCGATGAGTTCGCGCTCATCATGCGCTTCGACTTTGAACGTCAGGGTGCGTCCGTCGATCTTGACCAACTCAGCGGTGGCCTCAACGCGCATGCCGACCGGCGTCGCGGCTATGTGGCGCACATCGAGGCGAATCCCAAGCGATTGGTGACCGGCCGGCAGATGCTGCTCGCAGCAAGCCAAGGCTGCTGCTTCGAACAGGTTGATCATGACCGGGGTCGCGAGTACGCGGACCTTGCCGCTGCCGACAAATGGCGCGGTGTGTTCGTTAGCTACGACGATGACGTATCTGCCGACAAGGCCGGGGGTGAGGCCTGCGGGCGATTGAATGCGCTGCTCCATGCGTCTTCCCATCCGGGCAAAGACGCATGGTAGCCGCTAGGCGGGGTTTAACTCCCGATCAATATCGCGCCTGGTCGTTGTGGCGGCGGCGCTCGATCGCGCGGCTGAGATCGGCCTGCGCGGTCTGGATGCGCGCGAACTCGTCCCGCGACACGTGGCGGTCAGCGCGCGCGTCGGCTTCCATGCGCTGGATCATCGCCTGCCGCTCGCGCAGCCTGGCCGACTCGCGCGGAGTCAGCTGGCCCCTGCGCTCGCCCCGCTCGATGCGGGCCATGTTTCGCGCGTCAGTCTGCTCGAGCATCGCATTGCGGTCAGCGCCCCTCGCCCCGCCGTAGGGTTGCGCAAACGCCCCGGTTGAAACAATGGCGCCTAACACAAGTGCTGCTGCCGTCCTGGTGAAGTTCATCGTCATCTCCTTGAATTGGGGACTTCGTGTCCCATGCGCTATATGAAACGCCACAGGTATGCGAAAGTCTCCCGTGGAAATGTAAGCCGCGTAAGCGATTGTTACCTGATGAGTGTGCAGCCTTAAGCTGCCTCGGCCGGGATCTTCCCCATGCGCCCTGCGTGGAAGTCCTTGAAGGCCTCCCGGATCTGCTGCGGCGTGTTCATTACGAACGGGCCGGAGCCTGCAACGGGCTCCTCGATCGGCTCGCCACTCATCACGAACAATCGCGCGTCGGTCGAAGCTTCTGTCGTGAGCTCATCGCCCTTGCGATCGAGGATTACGAGTTCGGTGCCGGAGGCCTGCTCCTGTCCGTTTAGCAGCACCTTGCCGCTGAGAACGTAGAGCGACGCCGTGTAGCCGTCGTTGAGATGCAGGCGCACCCGCTTGCCGGCAGTGAGACTTACATCGAGCAGGTTGATGGGCGTGAAGGTGCGGGCAGGCCCTTTCACCCCGGCAAACTCACCGGCAATGACGCGCACCGTTCCCGCGCCGTCGGGGAGCGCGACCGCCGGGATGTCCTTGTCGACGATGCCCTGGTAGCCCGGCGGGGTCATCTTCGAATTCGCAGGAAGGTTGACCCAAAGCTGGAGCACTTCAAAGCGCCCGCCGCTGCGCGTGAAGGCCTCGCTGTGGAATTCCTTGTGCAGAAGTCCCGAGCCCGCAGTCATCCACTGCACGTCGCCCGTGCTGATGCGCCCGCCGTTGCCGGCCGTATCCTGGTGGTCGACTTCACCTTCGAATACCACGGTCACCGTTTCGAAACCGCGATGCGGATGCCAGCCGACACCGCGCTGCTTATCGGCAGAGGTGAAGTCTGCGGGCCCCGCATGGTCGAGCAGGAGGAAAGGCGAGAGTTCCGGGTGCTCCTGGTAATGGAAAATCGTATGCACCGGAAAGCCGTCGCCGACCCAGTGGCCTTCGCCCTGGCGGTGGATGCTGAGGATGTTTTTCATGCACCGGATATGGAGTTGCCCCGGGGCGTTTGCAAGCGAGCTGATATTGCAGCGCGACACAGGCAAGGACTTCGTGTAGAATGCGCTCCAAGGTCTTGTTTCGCTTCAATCGGTTAGCGTCTAAGTCCTCTTCGCGGCTCCCCGCCCGATCCAGCAGCAGCGGATATAAGCGGGCTTCTCGAATTCCCCTTAAGTAGTACTTCATCTGCCTGAACCGGTATGGAAGACCTCCAAAGAGGTTCCTTCCCAGGCCGATCCCCAGGAGATATGTCATCGATACGTCGTTCTCGACGCTCGGGCTGTCGGATGCGCTTACGCGTGCCGTAGCTGAGCAAGGCTATACCACCCCCACGCCCATCCAGGCGCAGGCCATTCCCTTTGTGCTCGCCGGACGCGACCTGCTGGGCGCTGCCCAGACGGGTACCGGCAAGACCGCGGGTTTCACGCTCCCCCTGCTTCAGCGGCTCGCCGAAAACGGCGCCCAAGGCGCAACCGGCAAGCAGCCGATCCGCGCCCTGGTGCTAGTGCCAACCCGTGAACTTGCGGCGCAGGTGCACGAAAGCGTTCGCAACTACGGCAAGCACATGAAGATGCGCTCGGCCATGATTTTCGGCGGCGTCGGGTTCACCCCGCAGGCCAACGAGATCCGCCGCGGCGTCGACATTGTCGTGGCCACCCCCGGCCGCCTGCTCGACCACGTCCAGCAGCGCACGATCGACCTCAAGAGCATCGAGATCCTCGTGCTCGACGAAGCCGACCGCATGCTCGACATGGGCTTCATCCACGACATCCGCCGGATCATCGCGCTGCTTCCGGTGAAGCGGCAGAACCTGCTGTTCTCGGCCACCTTCTCGGACGATATCCGCAAGCTTTCGGGTTCGATCCTGCGCGATCCGGCCGTCGTCGAAGTCGCGCGCCGCAACGACCCGATCGAGCTCATCGCGCAGTCGGTCTACCTGGTGGACCGCGATCGCAAGCGCGAGCTGCTCGCGCACCTGGTCAAGACCGGCAACTGGCAACAGGTCCTCGTGTTCTGCAAGACCAAGCACGGCGCGAACCGCCTGGCGCAGCAGCTCGAGAAGGAGGGCATCCAGGCCGATGCCATTCATGGCAACAAGAGCCAGCCGGCGCGCACCAAGGCGCTCAAACGCTTCAAGGACAACGAACTGCAAGTGCTGGTGGCGACGGACATCGCCGCACGGGGCCTGGATATCGAAGCCCTGCCGCACGTGGTCAATTTCGACCTGCCGAACGTTTCCGAAGATTACGTGCACCGCATCGGCCGCACCGGCCGCGCGGGCTCTTCGGGCGAAGCGCTCTCGCTCGTGAGCGCAGACGACCGTCCGCTGCTGAGGGATATCGAAAAGCTGATCAACCGCAAGATCGATCAGAAGAGCATTGCCGGGTTCGAGCCCACCAAGGGCCCGCAGGCGCCCGAGAAAGACGACCGCCCGCGCCGCCAGGCGCAGCCGCGCCGCGAGCAGCAACCGCGTCGCAGCCCGCCCGCGCGTCCGTCGACACGTTCAGGCGAGCGGCCGCAACACGCGCGACGCGCAGGCGCCGACCAGCAACCGCGTCGTAACGACGGTGGCCGGCCCGCACGGCCGCAGACCCAGCGACCGGGCGCCCGTTCGCAGCCGTCCAACGATCGCCGTCCGGCCCATGACGATCGTCGTCCGGCGATGCCGATGGATCGCCGGGAAGAAGAACGCCTCGCGCAAGTGCGCGAAGGCCAGCGCCTGGCCCGCAGCGAACAGGCCGAGCATGCGCCGTCCCCGCAAGCCGCGGCGCCGGCCAAGTCCTCGGGGGGCATCTTCGGCTTCCTGAAACGCAAGGCGGCTTGAAGTAACGAGGGTCAGAAGCGGGAAGGCACCGGCGCGCCCTCGTAGCAGAGTGCGCGCCGCGCCATGAAGCCCGCCGACTTTTTACGCCTTGTAGCGCTCGCCGCAATCTGGGGCGCTTCCTTCCTCTTTTATCGCATGGCGGAGCCCTCGATCGGCGCGCCATGGCTCGCCGAATTGCGCGTGGCGATCGCCCCGTTGCTGCCGCCTGTGCCGCGTCCTGAAGCGTTCTCCCCGCAGGTCATTTTCGCAGTGCTGGGAGAGTCTTCCTCCTGTGCAGCGCGCTCGCATTCCTCCTGTTTTACCGGCTGGTGGCCGACATTGGCCCGACCCGCACCCTCACGGTCACTTTCATGATCCCGGTCTTCGGCGTGTTCTGGGGAGCGCTTTTCCTCGGTGAGCACATCAGCGCCGGAACGGTGGCGGGCGGCCTCACGGTAATCGCCGCATTGGCCCTGGTCATCCGGCGATAGCCCGCCGCGGCGGGTCCCCTCCGAGGGTCAGGTTGCCCCAATGCACCGTGGGGCGGAGAATTGCGCGGCGAACAACAACCACGCGCTTTCACAGGCGTCAGGAAGAGCCCCGCCATGCCGGAGCGGACATTCGAGTCGTTTGGCCGATACAAGATCCAGCGCGTCCTGGGCAAGGGCGCCATGGGGGTCGTGTATGAAGGGCTCGATCCGCGCCTGAACCGCAAGGTCGCCATCAAGACGATCCT
>JANXRZ010000066.1 GCA_025352885.1 Pseudomonadota bacterium
GGGATCGCGCTCGGCATCGCGGGTCTGCTCACCGTGACGACTATGAGCTGGAGGAATTTCGCGCTCGACTCGGATTTCAAATGGCTCCTTCTCGGCCCGGCAGTCGCCTGGCTAATCGGGCTGCTGAGCTACGGGGTTGCCGGCAGGACATATGTAATCCAAAAGTCTGATGGGGCCGCACCAAAGTGAACCGGCTTGTCGAGGCTGAACTGCAAATACTGCAGCGCGAAACATTCGGCTATTTCTTGCATGAGACAAATCCCGCAAACGGCCTTGTGATTGACAAGACCGCGCCGAATTGGCCGGCGAGCATAGCCGCCACGGGCCTTGCGCTGGCTTGCTACCCGGTGAGTGTCGAACGCGGATTCATGACGCGGGCCGCCGCAGTGGAACGCACACTCACGACGCTGCGGTTTTTCTGGAACAGCCCGCAAGGCCATGAGTCAGACGCGACCGGCTACAAAGGGTTCTACTATCATTTTCTCGACATGCAGACCGGCCGCCGCGTCTGGCAGTGCGAACTGTCGACTGTAGATAGCGCTTTCCTGCTGGCCGGCGCGTTGACGGCCGGCGCTTATTTCGATTCTCAGACCGCCGACGAAGATGAAATCCGCTTCCTCGCGGATGCGCTCTATCGCCGGGCCGATTGGCAATGGGCGCAGAACCAGGGCGCGACCGTAACGCACGGATGGCGGCCGGAAACCGGATTCCTTGAGTATCGCTGGGAAGGCTATGACGAGGCGCTACTGCTTTATGTGCTGGGTCTGGGCTCACCGACACATCCGCTACCTGCGCAGAGCTACGCCGCCTGGGCCTCCACCTACAAATGGGACCGCTGTTACGGACAGGACTACCTTTATGCCGGCCCGTTGTTCATACATCAGCTCTCGCACGTATGGATCGATTTTCGCGGCATCCAGGACGCTTTCATGCGTGACAAGGGCATCGACTATTTCGAAAACAGCCGGCGCGCGACCTATGTGCAGCAGCAATATGCGATCACTAACCCGCTCGGGCTAAAGGCCTATGGACCCTGCTGCTGGGGCATCACCTCGAGCGAGGGACCGGGACCCGCGATGCTCAAAATAGACGGCATTGATCGGCAGTTTTTCGATTACGTCGGGCGCGGTGTGCCGTATGGACCCGACGACGGGACCCTTGCGCCGTGGTCGGTGGCCGCGTCGCTGCCGTTCGCGCCGGAAATCGTATTGCCGGCGCTTCATCACTGCATTCATCAGGCAAAGATGACCCAATTCAATTCCTACGGCTTCAAGGCGTCTTTCAATCCAACCCACCCGGGAGCCCCGGGAAACCCGTACGGTTGGTGGGTTTCACCTTGGCACTTCGGACTCAATCAGGGGCCGATTGTGTTGATGATCGAAAATTACCGGACCGGCCTTGTGTGGCGACTGATGCGCGAATGCCCATACCTCGTCAAAGGCTTGCGGCGCGCGGGATTCACGGGAGGCTGGCTGTGACGGCTCCAATGACGCCCTCCAGAGGTCGGGTTTGCCTCGTACGGTCCCTCGTACTCCCGTCTCTTTTTTGCCTGGGCAGCGTGATGGCCCAGACCGCGGTTCCGGTACCGAAGGCGCCAGGCACGGTCTTGCACCAGACCGCAGCTTCGACTTCCCGTTTCCTCCTCGACGAGGCTTCACACATTCTCGTTGGGGTTCTGGCCGCGTTGGCAGGAGTGCTCGCCCACCGCGCGTGGTCGCGGCGGCGTTGGCGCCGCGCCCCGTCGGGCGTCGTGATCGAAGCGGTGCTGGCGGTCGACCTTGTGAACTCGACCTGGCTCGCAACTCACCATGGCGAAGATCTGGCCATGCGCGCCCGCAATGTCCTCGAACGTCGCACGCTCGCAGCCGGGAACGCAAACGGCGTGAGCTTTGTGGAGAATACCGGGGATGGCTGCATGATGACCTTTCCCTCGGTCGATGCCGCGGTGCAGGCTGCCTGCAAGCTGTTACAGGGGCTGCGCGACCGACCGCCGGACATGGCGCCGGCAATGCCCCTTGAGGTTCGCGCTGCCATAACCTACGGACAAATCCTGCTTGACTCCCGCGGATCGCGTCATGGGGCAACGATCAACAAAGCCTTCAGGCTTATGTCTGTGCCGAGCGAAGCGTTCGTCGATGTGCAAGGTGAAGAGCGCATGACCGACATTCCGGACCGCAATCGTGTCTTCTTGGACGAAGACGCCGCGAATGAACTGGGTTCGAATGTTCAGACGAGACGGGTGGGCGTCTGCCGACTGAAAGGTTTCAGCGGATTTCATCGGGCCGCTGCGTTGCTTTTGGCCAATCGTGACAACGCGCACTAATCCAGTGCCACCCACCGACAAACGCACTGTCCCCATGCAGCCTTTTGCCGACCTGCACCCGATCGGCATCATGAAAAGGATATTTAGTCGTGGCACGCATCCTGCTCTCTGTGATTTGCGTCGTTTCACTAACTTTCAAAGGAAATCCCCATGTTTAAGTTGACATTCCCCGTGTTGCTCCTCGCGTTTGCTGGCGCGGCATTCGCGGCCGAGGAGCAGACCATTGAGCTGAAGGATGGCGGCAAGATCGTCGTGGAAAAGTCGGGCACCATGGCGCACATCGATGCGGCCGGCAAAAGAGTCCGCATGAAGGATGGGAAAATCATGACAGCGAAGGATGGAAGCAAGCTGATGATGAAAAACAATGCCATTTGGAAGACGATTACCGAGCACGGCACGCTAAAGCCGGGTCATTGATCGGCTGTCCATACGAAAGCTAGGATCCCGACAGTCGTTAGCGCCACCGGGAGTCCAGACAGGCCTCGGGTCCCGGATCATGGAGCTGCGTCCGGGCGCCTGAATTGCGCGCAATCGATTTCGTAGACCCAATGACAGGGCGCCCCTCCTGCCAATTCGTGTACCGGTACCGGTACGTTACCGGATCGATTCCCGCAGCAGCGTGCCGATCGTGCGCACGCCGTCCACGTAGTGCCCGATGCGCATGTTCTCGTCGTAGGTGTGCTGGTTGTTGTCGCCGTTGACGAGCGGCAGGATCACGAAAGGCGCGTCGAGGATCTCGACCAGGCTGTCGGTCGGCACGCTCCCGCCCATCATGCGGATCCTCACCGGATTCTGGTCCGGCCGGCCGGTCGCCTTGAGCACGCCGAAGGCCCACTGGCCGAGCGGCGAGTCGAGCGGCGTGCGCACCGCGCGGCCGCCTGTGCCCATCGTGAGCTGCGCAATCTTGTCGTGAGTCGAGCGGTCGGCGTCGGTCGGCTCTCCCTTGATGAGGTGGTAGCCCTGCTTCTTCACGTGCGCCTCCATAAGGCCGAAGAGGTACGTGGGCGGCGCCTCCGGCGTGGTGCGCAGGTCGAACTCGGCAATGGCGCGCTCAGGGATGACGTTGGACGCCTTCGCGCCCACCGAAGCGGCCGCCATGCCGCGGACGTTGAGCGACGGATACTGGAGCGCTTCCTGCAAGGTGCCGCCGACGGTTTCCGCCTTCGCAATGCCTACGCGCTGCCGGATGGCGGCTTCGTCGTCGCCGGTCTCGGCGAGGATTTTCTTCTCGGCTTCCGAGAGCTTGATGCGGTCGTAGTAGCCCTCGACCTTCACGCGGCCCTGGTCGTCCTTCATGGAGGCGATGAGGGTGGCGAGGCGGATGGCGGGGTTCGGCACGTAATTCCCGTAGTGGCCGCTGTGGAGCGGCGCCCGCGGGCCGAAGACCGTGAGCGTCACGCGCGTGGCGCCCCGGTTGCCGAAGATGAGCGTCGGCCGCTCGCTTGCATGCCGCGGGCCGTCGTGGATCACGATGCCGTCGGCGCGCAGCAGCTCGCGATTCGCCTTGACCACGGCGGGGATCGACGGCGAACCTTTCTCCTCTTCGCTGTCGAGGAGCACCTTGACGTTGAGCGCAGGCTCTAGCCCGGCGGCTTTCAGCGCATCGAACGCCGCCAGGAACATGATGATCGGGCCCTTGTCATCCGAGGACGAGCGGGCATAGACGCGCAGGTCCGGATCGAGCGGCTGCGCGAAGAGGCGGTCGGTCGCGATGATTTCCCAGGTGCCGGTGTTGCTGCGCCGCTTGACGACCGGCTTCCAGGGATCGGGCTGGGACCATTCGGAGGGCACCACCGGCTGGCCGTCGAGGTGCATATAGAAGAGCACGGTCTTCGCACCGGCCACTTTCTTCGGCCACTCGGCGTAAAGCATCGGCTTGCCGTTGTTCGCAAGTTGCCGCGTGGTGAAGCCACGCTTTGCAAACGCGCGATCCAGCCAGTCGGTGTTTTTCTGGATGTCGGCAGGGACGATTGCATCGTTGGGAAGCGCAACGAGCTCGAGGTATTCGGGCAGTGTTGCCTGCGCCGACTTTAAAGCAGCGTCATGAGAAAGCCAGGGGCTCTGGGAGAACGCCGCGCTCGCTTGGATACAGAGCACGAAACACAGCAGGCCGGAAAGTCGACTCTGACCCCGGTTTTTAGCGTTCGTCGATGGCGACATAGGTGCGCGGCTCCGGTCCGTTGTAGAGAGTGAGGGGGCGGATGAGGATGTTGTTCTCGAGCTGCTCCTGCACCGAGACGAGCCAGCCCGGCATCCTGCCCACGGCGAAGATCGGCACGAAGAGATCGGCCGGGATGCCGTTGAGGTAATAGACGACGCCGGCGTAGAAATCCACGTTCACGTTCACGCCGAGGCGCGAGTAGGGCTTCATGGCCTGCACCAGCGCTTCAAGGATCTGGTACCACTGCGGCTGGCCCATCTCGCGCGAGAGCTTCTCCACGCCGGCCTTCATATGGCGGGCACGCGGATCCTCCGCGCGATACACGCGGTGGCCGAAGCCCATGACGGCTTCCTTGTTGGCGCGCTTTTTCTTCACGTATTCGGCGGCGTTTTCCGGCGCGCCGACTTCCTTGGCCATGTGCATGACGTTCTCGGCCGCACCGCCGTGTGCTGCGCCAGATAAAGCAGCAATCGCTGCCGTGATGGCGGCGTGCAGATTCGCTTCCGTCCCCGCCACGACGCGCGCTGCGAAGGTCGAGGCGTTCGCGCCGTGCTCCGCGTGCAGGATCATGTCGGTGTCCATGAGCTTCGCCGTATCCGCGGTCGGGACCTTGCCGGTGACCATGTAGAGGAAATTGGCCGCATGGCCGAGCTTGGAGTCCGGCGCGATCGGTTCTTTTCCTGCGCGGATCTGCGCATGGGCGCCGACGATCATCGGCACCTGCGAAGTGAGCCTGACCCCTTTTCGTAAGGTGGCTTCGCGCGAGTTGTCGGCGACCTCGGGGTCGAACGCGGCAAGCGCCGACACGGCCGTGCGAAGGACGTCCATCGGATGGGCGGTGCGCACCGCCTTGATTACGTCAAGCACGGGCGCAGGAAGCGCGCGGGCGGCCTTGAGCTCCACATCGAACTGGTTGAGCTGGGCCTTGGTCGGCAACTCGCCGTTGATGAGCAGGTAACAGGTCTCCTCGAACGTCGAACTCTGCGCCAGGTCGTGGATGGAGTAGCCGCGGTAGCGCAGTTCCCCCGCGCGACCATCGATATAGCACACGGCCGAGCGGTCGAAGTAGACGCCCTTGAGGCCTCGGTGAATGTCGATCTTTTCGGCGATCTTTACGGTTTCTTCAGTCATGGCGCATTGTCTAAATCTAGTCTTTGAGGATCGAAGGCAGCCAGAGCGAAAGCTGCGGGAAGGCGATGCACAGGGCAAGGCCCACCAGCTGCAGCCAGATGAACTGCATCATGCCCGCATTGATGTCCCGCAGTTCCCACTCGGGCACTACGCCTTTCAGGAAGTAAGCGGACAAGGCCACCGGCGGCGAGAGCCAGGCCGTCTGCAGGCACACGGCGACCAACGTGCAGAACCACACAAGGTCGATCCCGAGCTTGTTCACCAGTGGCAGGAAGATAGGAACGACGATCAGCACGATCGGCACCCATTCGAGCGGCCACCCAAGCAGGAAGATGATGAGCAGCATGATCACGAGCATCGTCGTGGGCGAGAAGTTGAGGCTCAGCAGCGACTCCGCGATCATGGTGGCGCTGCCCAGGCGCGAGAAGACGGCGCCGAAAAAATTCGACGCTGCCACGAGAAACAAAATCATCGCCGAGAGCTCGAGCGTTGCAAACACCGAGTGCTTGAGCCGCGCCCACGTAAGTTCCCGGTAGGCCAGGGTCATGATGATGGTGACGGTGGTACCGAAGGCGGCGCAGTCGGTAGGCGTGGCGATGCCGAGCATGATCGTGCCGAGGGTGGCGAAGACCACAATCAGCATGGGCACCACGCCGATCGCCAATTCCTTGAGCACGTACTTCATCGGCATGCGCTCTTCCATCGGCAGCGGCGGTCCGAGTTTCGGATTGAAGTAGCAGCGCACAGTGGTGTAGATGCAATAGAGCGCAGAGAGCATGAAGCCGGGGACGATCGCGGCGGTGAAGAGGTCGGTGACGGGCACGCCAACCACGGGCGCCATGACCACAAGCATTACGCTCGGCGGGATCAGGATGCCGAGGGTCCCGCCGGCCGTAATCGCGCCAGCGGACATGCGGATGTCGTACTTGCTGCGCTTGATCGCCGGCGCGGCCATGACGCCCAGCAGAGTGACCGTCGAGCCGACGATGCCGCTCGCAATGCCAAATATGGTCGAGGTGATGAGGATGGCGAGGTAGAGCGAACCGGCGAGCGGCGCGAGCAGGAGCTGGGTGCCCCGAAACAGCCGCTCCATGAGGCCGCACTGCTCGAGCAGGAACCCCATGAAGAGGAAGAACGGCACGGCGGCTAGCGTCGTGTCCTTCATGACCGAGAAGACCTGCAGCGTCATGAGGTGGAAGACAAGGTCTCCCATGCCGAGGTAGCCGAAGAAAAGGGCCACGGCAATGAGTGTGAACACGATCGGGAAGCCGACGAAAATCGCCATGAACAGCACGGCCAGCGACAGGACGCCCAGCCACTCCTGGCTCAAAGCCATTCCCCTTTAACCGCGGCGTAGAAGCTTTTCAGCAACTCGGACATCCCTTGGAGCAAAAGCATCGCAGTCGCCAACGGCATGACGAACTTGAACGGGTAGATGATCGGCATCCACGGGCTGCCGACATAGCGCTCGCCCTGGCCGAAAGAGATCAGGAAAAATTTCCACGTCAGGACCATGAAGACGATCAGGCCGGGGAAGAAGAACAGCACATAGCAGACCGTGTCGACGCGCCCCTGCGTCTTCACCGACCATTTACCGTAGAAGCTGTCGGTGCGGATGTGGCCTTTCTTCGCGAGCGTGTAGGCCAGGCCCAGCATGAAGTGCGAGCCGTACAGCATGAACGTCATATCGTAGGCCCACTCGGTCGGCGCATCGAAGAAATACCGTGCGACGACCTCGTAGGTGAGCCCGGCGACCATTGGGACGATGAGCCACGCGCAAAACTTTCCGGACCACAGGCTGAAGGCGTCTATGGCCCGGATGAGGCGGAACATTGCTTACTTCTTCTGCAGGGCTGCGTTGCCGAGTTGCGAGTACAGGTCGAGGATCTTGGTCCAGTACGGCACCACATCCTTGGCGAAGTTCTTCTGCGAATCGAGCACCTGCTTGAAGAACGCGTCCTTGGCCGAATAGCGGTCGAGCACCACGTTCGTCGCGCGCACGAACTCGGGAAAGAAATCCTTCGGCGTGTCGTGGATCTCGACCTTGTATTCGGTGCGCAGCCTGACGATCGCCTTGGCATTGCGGGCCACGTTGTAGGTGTACGTCTCGGTCATTGATGCCATGGCGGCGGTACGCACGATCTCCTGCAGGTCGGGCGACAGTTTGGCCCACCACGTCTTGTTGAAGATCACTTCGCCGATGTCGGTCGACTGGTGCAGGCCCTGCAAGTAGTAGTGCTTCCAAACGGTTTGCAGGCCGAGGTTGATGTCGTCGGCCGGCCCGATCCATTCGGCCGCATCGATCACGCCGCGCTGGGCCGCCGGAACGATCTCGCCGCCCGGAAGCGCCACTGCGGTAATGCCCATTTCCTTGAAGATCTCGCCGGTGATTCCGGGTGGGGCGCGGTATTTGAGCTTCTTGAAGTCGGCCACGCTTGTGATCGGCCGCTTGAACCAGCCCAGCGGGTCCGGTCCCATCGGCTGGATGAAGATCGGCTCTATATTGACCTTGAGGATGTCGCTGTAGAGCTTGCGGTAAAGGTCGTAGCCGCCGCCTTCGAAGATCCACGCCATGTGCGAAAGCTGATCGAGGCCCACGCCGGCGCCGGCCATCGGGTTGGAGAAGAGGCCCGCGGCAGGGTGCTTGCCAGACCAGTAGTGCGTCCAGGCATAGCCGCCTTCGACAACGCCTTTGTCGACGGCGTCGAGGATCTCGAAGGCGGGGACGATCGCGCCATCGGGCAGGATCTCCATCTTGAGACGTCCCGCGGACATCTTGTCCACGCGGTCGCCGAATTTTTTGAGCAGCTCGAAATAGATGCTCGCAGAGGGCACCGCCGTCTGGATGCGCATCTTGATGGGCTGGGGCTGCTGGGCCTGTACGGCGAACGACAGCAGGACGCCTGACAGCACTGCGACGAAATGGGTCTTCAGGGTGATCTTCATCTTCGCTCCTCCGCGAGTGGATCGGGTGTGTCGCGTTGCGCCGTTTGTTTCCTTTGTTTCTTCTTTCTTTTGGACGGCTTTGCAAAGCTCGGAGGATGCTAGACAAACAAACACGCGAACGCAATACTGGGTCGCGCAAAGTGACTCGAAAAATTCCATAAATTGATAAATCACGACTTCATCGTCGTCGGTGCGGGCTCATCCGGCTGCGTACTTGCGAATCGCCTCAGCGCCGATCCGAAAAACCGCGTGCTGCTGCTCGAAGCGGGCCCTCGCGATTCCTATCCCTGGATTCACATCCCGATCGGATACGGCAAGACGATGTTTCATCCGGTCTATAACTGGGGATTCCATACGGATCCCGAGCCCGGGACCAACAACCGAAAAATATATTGGCCGCGGGGTCGGGGGCTGGGTGGATCGTCTTCCATCAACGGATTGATTTTCGTGCGTGGGCAGCGTGAGGATTACGACCATTGGGCGGCGCTCGGCAACAACGGCTGGGGCTATGAAGATGTGCTGCCGTATTTCCTGAAATGCGAAGACAACTCGCGCGGGGCCAGCAAGTATCACGGCGCGGGCGGGCCGGTCGCGTGTACGGACATCGGCGCAAAGCACGAACTGATCGAAGCGGTGCTGAACGGCACGGACGAGCTAGG
>JANXRZ010000069.1 GCA_025352885.1 Pseudomonadota bacterium
ATGAGCCTGCACTTGAAACCCCTGCATCCGCTGTTCGCCGCCGAGGCGAGCGGCATCGACCTCACCCAACCCGTCGACGCGGCCACCGTGCGCGCAATTGACGCTGCGATGAACCAATATGCGGTCGTCGTGTTCCGCGGGCAGCCGCTCACGGAAGACCAGCAGGTCGCTTTCGCGAGCAGCTTCGGGACGCTCGACGCGGGCCTGAAGAAACTTTATCCGGGCGCCCCCAGCCGCTTCCGGCACGAAGCGACGATCGACATCTCGAACGTCAGGACCGACGGCGGCCTGCATGGCGCCTCGGACCGCAAGACCATCTCGAATTTCGCCAACCAGCTCTGGCACAGCGACAGCTCGTTCCAGCGGCCGGCGGCGAAGTACTCGATGCTGCACGCGGTCGTGGTGCCCTCCAAGGGCGGGAATACCGAGTACGCCGACCTGCGCGCCGCATACGACGCATTGCCTGAAGATCTCAAGGCCGAGATTGCAACCCTGCACAGTGTGCATGCGGCCCTTCACTCACGCATGTGGCTCGGGGACCAGCCTTCGGAAGCGGAGCTGGCCAAGATGCCGCCGGTGCAATGGCCGCTCGTGCGCACGCATGCGGGCTCCGGGCGCAAGGTGCTGTGGGTGGGCGTGCATGCGACGCACATCGTCGAGAAGGCGATTGCGGAGGGACGGATGCTGCTGCTCGAGCTGCTCGAGCGTGCGACGCAACGCGAGTTCATCTATCGCCACGAATGGCGCGTCGGCGACCTCGTCATCTGGGACAACCGCGCGACGATCCATCGCGGGCGGCGGTTCGACATCAACCAGCCGCGCGAATTGCGGCGCACGACGACGAACGACGAGGAATCGGTGCACGATTCCGAGTTCGCGCGGGCGGCGTAGCCTCGTCTAGCCGACCGGCGCGAAGCGTCGCACGCGCTCCCAGTCGACCAGCTTCGAGTAGTCGGCGATCGCCGGCAGCTCGATGCGGCCGTCTTTCACGGGCGGCATTTCGGTCACCACCTGCTCGACGATGCCGAGATAGAACGTTTGCTCGGCGGCCACCAGCTGCAGGTCTCGCGGAATCGCCGCGCCGTATTGCAACGAGATCAGCGTTCCGAGCGCGCTTTCCGCGTAAAGCCCGAGTGCGACGCGCGCGCCATTGTGTTCGGCAAGCGTGGAAATTTCGCGCGCCTCTGAAAAACCGATGCGCCCGGCCTTGGTGGAGAGCGCCGTGGCACCTTTCTCAAGGTAGTGGGCGGCGTCCTCGGCCGAGGTACACGTGCGATCGACGAGGATGGGGATGCCGGCCGCCGCCTGCAGTTCCGCAAACAGTCCGTCGGCCCTGAGCGGGCTGGGGTCTTCGGAGACTGTCGCGCCCGCATCGCGGATGGCGAGCGTATAGGCAAGAGCCTCGGTACGCTTGTAGGCGCTGTTGGCATCCACATATAAAACGACGTCGTCGCCGACGGCTGCGCGAATCTCGCGCAAGGCTTCGAGGTCGATATCGAGGCGCTGGCCGCCCTTGACCTTTAGCGTGCGAAAACCGTAGCGCTCGCAGACCCGGGCGGCTTCCGCAGCCATGACGGCGGGCGGCTGGCGCGTGATGGCCCAGGTGAGTTCAACGCTCTGCGAGCCACCCCATACTTTCCACAGCGGCTGGCCGGTGCGGCAGGCATCGATCTGCCAGGCGGCGTTGTCGATCATTGCCTTGGCGAGGCGATTCTCCGGCACGCCCTCGAGGCGCTTCATGACTGCGGCCGGGCCATCGCATTCGACGCCGAGCACTTTAGGAATCAGGAAATCTTCGAGGGAGGCCGCGAGCGACCGGGGCGAGACGCCGCTCCACGTCGCCTTGATCGTGCCTTCCGCGACGCCCTGGATGCCATTTTCGTCGACGAGCACGAGCAAGGCGTACAGCCCCGACGATTCGACGGCATTCGCCCAGACGACTTCTCGCTCGTACGGCAGCTCGTAGAAATGCAGGGACCAGTCGACCAGTTTCATGCGGGCCTCAGTTAAGCCGGTTGCGCAAGGGTTCGCCGCGCGCGAGGCGGTCGAGATTGTCGGCGATTTCCGTCCAGCGCCGGTCGATCATGCCCGTCGTCCAGCCCGAGGTATGCGGGGTCATGTACAGGTTGTCGAGTTCATGGAAGGGAAAGCGGGACGGCGCCGGGCGGGGCGCGTCCTTGGACGGATAGGTCCCGTACCAGACATCGATCGTGGCGCCGCGGATGCGCTTTGCCTTGAGCGCATCGTAAAGCGCAGCCTCCTCGACGATCGAACCGCGGCCGACGTTGAGCAGCACGGCGCTGGGTTTCATCTTCGCAAACTGCATTTCTCCGATCAGGCCTTCGGTCTCGGGCCCGAGCGCTGCGGCGACCACGATGTAGTCGAGGTTCGGAAGCGTTTCGTCGAGCCGGTCGAAGCCGATCCATTCATCAACGCAGGCGGGCGCTTCGCGCCGGGTGCGATTGATCGCAATCACTTTCATGCCGAGGGGCTTGGCGCGTTCCGCGAGCGCGCGGCCGATCGAGCCGAACCCGACGATGCCGAGCGTCTTGCCGAAGAGCTCCTCGTTCACCGGGCCGTTCATGCGCCCGCTGTACTCCCAGCTGCCTTCGCGAAAGGTGCGGTCGGCGTCGTAGAAGCGATGACACCACGCGAGCATTCCGAGCAGCGTGTACTCGGCCATGCCTTCGGCGTGCCCGTACGCATTGCAGACGGCGACGTCTGCGGGGACCGCCGCGAGGTCGATGCCTTCATAGCCTGTGCCCGGGACCTGGATCAGCTTGAGATTCGGCGCGGAGGGGAACGCTGCGTTCCAGTTCATGGAGATGAGCACATCCGCGTCGGCGAGCGCGCATGCAAGGTCGGCGCGTGGATCCTGCTCGAACAAGCGCTGCACCCGCCAGGGCGTTTTCACTTTGGTGAGGAACAGTTCCCGGAGGTGATGGATCAGCGTGCCGTGGAAGACGACGTTCATGGCGTGCTATCGTGCCCGCGCGGAGGGAAACGGGCAAATGGCGTTTCAGGGCGCGGCTCAGGTGGACGTTGTCGTCAAAGGCACCGATGTGCTCGGTGAATGCCCGCTCTGGTGCGAGCGCGAGCAGGTGCTGTGGTGGGTCGACAGCCGCGGGCCGTCGCTGAAGCGTTGGAATCCGGCTGGCGGGCAAGTGACCGTGGTGCCCTTGCCCTCCGCTGTCGGCAGCGTTGCGTTTCGCGAGCGGGGCGGCATGCTCGCGGCGCTGCAGACCGGCCTGCATTTCCTCGATCCGCACACCGGCGCCCTGCAGCTGGTCGCCCAGCCCGAAGCGCACCTCCCTGAGAACCGTTTCAACGACGGACGCTGCGATCGTGCAGGACGTTTTTGGGCGGGCACCATGAGCGACGCCCGGCGCGAACCGACCGGTTCGCTCTACCGATTGTCGGCGGACCTCTCCTGCACGCGCATGCGGGAGGACGTCATCGTACCGAACAGCCTCGCATGGAGCCCCGATGACCGGACGATGTATTTCGCCGATACGTACCGGCAAGTGATTCGCGCCTGGGACTTCGATCTTGCCGAAGGGGCCGTTTCGAACGAACGCGTGTTCTGCGATACCACCGGACATCCGGGGCGTCCGGACGGCTCATGCGTCGATGCGGATGGAGGCCTGTGGAATGCGGAGTACGGCGGCTGGCGCCTCGTTCGATATGCGCCGTCGGGGAAGATCGATCGCGTGATCGAAATGCCGGTCGCCAATCCGACCTGCTGCTGTTTCGGCGGCGCGAACTTCGACGCGCTCTATGTCACCTCCGCCACCCAGCGCCTCACGCCGGCAGATCTCGCGAAGCAACCGCTCGCCGGCAGCGTCTTCGCCGTTCACCCCGGCGTCCGTGGCTTGCCCGAATCCCGCTTCGCCGCGTAAACCGTAAGTGGGGTCAGAGTCGACTTATCGCAAACGAAAGTCGACTCTGACCCCA
>JANXRZ010000096.1 GCA_025352885.1 Pseudomonadota bacterium
ATGAAGGTATGGCTGGTTACGATCGGCGAGCCGCTCCCGACCGACGCAGATGGCTCGAGCAGATTGCTCCGAGCGGGGATCCTTTCGGCGGCCCTGGCGCGCCGCGGCGATGAGGTGACTTGGTGGACATCGACGTTCGACCATGTCCGCAAGGCACAACGCTTCCCTCAAGACACGACGGTGCGCTTGGAAAATGGAGTCGTCCTGAAACTGCTTCATGGCTGCGGCTACGTGCGAAACGTGTCCCTTCGCCGCATTCTCGACCATCGCATGCTCGCGCGGAGGTTCGACGAGCAAGCAGGTGGGATGCCTCGCCCGGATGTGATTCTGTGCTCGCTTCCGCCGTTGGAACTCCCACTGGCGGTAACTCGTTACGGAAAGCTGTACGGCGTGCCCGTAGTCGTGGATGTCCGGGACCTTTGGCCGGACGTGTACCTCGAGCTGGTACCGCGTTGGGCGCGTCCCTTGTTCAGCCTGATGCTTGCGCCATTGTGTTTCCAGGCCCGAAGGGCATGCCAACAAGCCTTTGCAATCAGCGGGAACTCGCCCGGTTTCGTAAAGTGGGGGCTGGAGCGCGCGGGGCGCGCAACCGGGGCGTTTGATCGGTCGTTTCCTTTTGGCTACGTGGTTCCTTCATTGACCAAGGAAGAGTTGGATAGAGCGAATCAGTTCTGGAGCGCCTATCCGCAAGTAATCGGCGAAGGCGGGTTCAAGCTTTGCTTTTTCGGTACGATTGGCAGGCAGTTCGATCTGGAGACGGTAGTCGATGCTGCGTTACTGCTCGAAAGAGAAGGGGTCGATGCGCGGTTCATGTTATGTGGGGATGGAGAAAACCTCGAAGCGCTGAAGGCGAGGGCCAAAGGCAGCCGCTCCGTCTGCTTTCCAGGGTGGGTGGGGCGGTCGGAGATCTGGGCACTCATGAAACTGTGCAACGCGGGGCTTGCCCCCTACCGCGACCACGCGGGCTTCACGGGCAACCTTCCGAACAAGCCAATCGAGTACTTCGCAGGAGGACTTCCAGTCGTGTCCGGCTTAAGCGGATACCTGGAGGAATTGCTGGCAGGCGAGCAGTGCGGGGTAACATACGCGCCCGGGGACGCCAGGGCGTTGACCAGTGCAATCACCATCCTGGCACGCGATAGTGCTCAAATCCGAGCAATGGCCGCAAATGCGCGGCGCCTGTTTGCCGAAAAGTTCGATGCAGCCAAGGTTTACTCGGAAATGGGCGACTACCTGCGCGAGGTGAGCGCAGCACACTCTTGAATGTACTGGTAGGAGTACAGTAAATGGCAGGAGAACGAGTGCTGGGGCGGACGTTGTAAGTATAATCTTGAACAATCACATACTTCTTCGAGCCAATTCATGAGCGGGACGCACGAGAACTACCGGGAGCACGCAACGCCCGAAGGCGGTTCGAATCGGGCCTTTGGCCTGGTCCTGTTCGCGGCGCTCCTGTTGCTCGCGTTTTTCCCGCTTTCGTCAACCGTGGTGCCAATGGGCTTAGCCTTTGCGGCGGCGGCGATATTGGGTTTTTTTGCAATTGTTGCTCCGAGCCGACTCTCGCCGCTCAATCGGGCGTGGACGCGGCTCGGCCTGGCCCTAAGTCGTATTGCCAGCCCGGTGATGCTCGGCATCATTTACTACTTGGCCGTGACGCCGACCGGTATCGTAATGCGCCTTGCAGGAAAAGACTTGCTGAAGCGCAAGATCGACCGCACTGCCGATACATACTGGGTGGATCGGACGCCGGCAGGGCCGGACGCCGAATCCCTCAAAAACCAGTACTAGGAAACTCGTGTCTTTCCTAAAGGAATTCTGGGCCTTCCTGCGCAGCCGGAAAAAGTACTGGCTGATGCCCATCCTGTTCATGATGCTGATCCTGGGTGCGCTCATCGTGCTCACTCAGGGCAGCGTGGTGGCGCCGTTCATCTACACGCTGTTCTAGCCTGAGATTGGTCGTCCTAGGAATCTCGGCGTACTACCACGACAGCGCCGCGGCGCTCCTGCGGGACGGCGCAATCGTGGCCGCAGCCCAGGAAGAGCGATTTACTCGCCGCAAGCACGATTCGGCTTTTCCCACGAAGGCAATGGCGTACTGCATGGCTGAGGCCGGCGTCGCGCCGGCAGAAATCGACTACGTCGCGTTCTACGACAAGC
>JANXRZ010000140.1 GCA_025352885.1 Pseudomonadota bacterium
GACATTCACATTCACATTCCCGCCGGTGGAATGCCCAAGGATGGTCCGTCTGCGGGCGTGACCATGTTTACGCGCGCATCGGTGCAGTGAGGCAGCGCAGACGCTAGCCAAGCGGCGTCAGGGTCGGATTTCGGCGCAACCGGATGTCCTCGAGCCGCAGGCTGACGCCCTGCGCGATCTTTTCGTCGATCGGCACCACATAGAACGTGTCCTTGCGGATCGCCTCGAAGGCAAGTCCAGCCAGGTCCGCAGGCCGCATGCCGTTCTTCACCCACTCGCGCACCACCTTCCGCATCATCTCAATGCGCGGTGTAACCACCGGCTGCGCAAGCGCATTTGGCGTCAGCTCCTCAGGGCGGTTGCGAGCCGAATCGAGGATCTTGGTATCCACCCACCCCGGGCAGAGGACGGAGGCGGAGACCTTCGCGCTACGAGTCTTCAGGTCCTTGTAGAGCAGCTCGCTCAAAGCGACGACGCCGTGCTTGGACACCGTGTACGGCCCGCCGGTCGCCGTCACAAGGCCGCCGACCGAAGCGGTGTTGATCACATGGCCGGCCTCGCCCTTCTCCAGCATGCGCGGGACGAAATGACGGATCCCGTTAACCACGCCCTGGAGATTCACCCCGAGCACCCAGTCCCAATCCTCCTTCGGGATATTCCAGATCCCATCGGCCCCGAACGAGCCGCTCACGCCGGCGTTATTGAAGAGCAGGTGGACTGTTCCCCACGAAGCAAACACCGAGTCGGCCAGGCGCCGCACCTCCGCATCCTTTGACACGTCCATGCGCACAGCCATCACCTCAGCGCCTTTCGCGCGGATCGCCGCCTCGGCCTCGGCCAGCGGCGCAGCCTCCACATCGGCCAGCACGACCTTCATGCCTTCCTCGGCGCAGCGCAGTGCGAGGCCCAGCCCGATCCCGCTCGCAGCGCCCGTGACCACCGCCACCTTCCCGGCAAATGCGTCCATTGACCCTCCCTAATTCAACTTGAAGCGAACCGGTATTACCGCCTCGCGCGGCGCGCTTGCAGGCAGCGAGCGCAGTGTACGCGCCGCCCGCACGGCGGCTTCATCCAGGATTGGATGCCCGCTCGATCCCTCGATGCGCGCCGCGATCACATTGCCGGCCTCATCGAGGAACAGCAGGACGAGCGTCTCGCCTTCGAGCCCCTGCACGATGGCCTCGGGCGGGTAGAAGAGCTGGCGGGAGATCTGCTCGGCGGCCTTGCGCGCCGCTTCGCCAACGAGCGCCCGCGAACCGGAAGCCGACGGACGGGCGGCGAGCAGCGGTGCCCGTGGCTCGACACGCTTCTCGGGCACCGACCTTTGCAATGGCGCGGAAACCGCCTTGGGCGGGGTATCCTCCGGCATGCGCAGTTCGGGCTGTGGCGCAGGCGCTGAAAGCGGCTCCAAAAGCTTCACGCGCAGCGCTTCGGCCGAGCGGGGCATCGGCGGCAGGGCGGATACGAGCCGGGCGCCCGAAAACAAGATGGCCGCATGCAGCGCGATCGAAAGGGCCAGGGCCCCGGTCAGGGAGGAAGAAGGCTTCATGGGAAGGCGCAAGGCGGCAAACATTCTAGCCATAGTCGGCCTTGCGCTGGCGCTCGCCGTGACGCCGGCGCGCGCGCAGTTCTGGCGCGGCTCGGGCCTTCCGGACCCGGTGGAATTCGGCGTGCGCATCGAGATGGGCGACATGGGACAGGCGCGCACCTGGCTCGACCGCGGTCTCGACCCCAACTTCGTCGCCGACCGCATCGGCACCGGGCTCATGATCGCCGCGTGGGAAGGCAACCTGCCCCTCATGGAGCTCTTCGTTTCGCGTGGCGCCGACATCGAGCGCGCCAACAATCGCGGCGAAACAGCTCTCATGCATGCCGCGTGGAAAGGCCGCACCGATGCGATCAAGTGGCTCCTGGCCAAGGGCGCGAAGCTCAACCGCGAGCCGCGCCAGTGGACGGCGCTGCACTACGCGGTGTTCTCCGGGCAGGACGAAGTCGTCGACCAGCTGGTCCAGCGGGGCGCGGACCTCAACGCCCGGAGCACCAACGGCTCGACCGCGCTCATGATGGCCGTCTACGAAGGGCGGGAAAACATGGTCAGGAAGCTGATCGGCCTGGGCGCGGATCCGCGCGCGCGTAACGACTACGGCGAAGGGGCGATGGACTGGGCCTTTAAGCACAACCACCTTGCGATCGCGCGGGTGGTCGGCAGCGCCGAGGAGTTCAGCGCCGCGGCCAGCCGGCCGAAAAGCGACTGGCCCACGGCGACCCGGTCGCTGCCCGTCATCACGACCGCGCCCATCGCCGTCGCGCCGCCTCCGCCGCGTAAGGACGCGAGCCGCGAAGTGCGGGCCGAGATCGACGGCCTCATGCGCACGCGCGCCGTGCTCGAGCAGAAGGGCTTGGCGAAGGACGTCGCGCAACTCGACAAGAAAGTTGCCTCGCTGCGCTTCAAGCTCGCCAAACCGGGCGAGGACTACCGCCGCACGACGCTCGAGATCAGCGCGAGCCGCAAGGCGCCCACCAAGCAGAAAACCCGTCTCATCGTCGCGCCGGACGCGGCGCGGTAAGTCACACCAGACCCAGCACCGTCCGGACGCCTCGCAAAAGGTTCTCGCTTTTCAGCGGCTTGGTCAGGTAACCGTCCGCGCCGCCCACCAGTCCGCGCATCACGCTCTCGCGCGTGGCCTCCGCCGTCATCATGATGACCGGTGTGGCTTTCAGGGCGGGCACCTGCTTCATCTTGTGCAGGATCTCGAACCCGTTGATGCCGGGCAGGTTCACGTCGAGCAGCACCAGATCGGGCAGCGGCGTCCCGCGCAGTTCGGCAACGATCTCCTCGCGGGTTGCCGCGATGCGCACCGCGAACCCCGCCTTGACCAGCAGCCTTTCGACCAACGCGCTGAAGTCCCGGTCGTCGTCGATCACCAGGAGCGCGGGCACCGCGCCGTCCTTGGGCACCCAGGCGGCCGCCGGGGCGCGGGCGATGCTCACGTAATAGCCATCAGCTTCGAGCGCGGGGGCGCCGAGCATCGCTTCGCGGTCGGCGCTGGCTCTCGCGCCTTCGGAGTGTTGCGCCGGCGCCGCGGTCCCGGTGAAAAACGACGTGAGGTCGAGGCCCATCTCCTCTTCCGCCGTCGGCTGGCGGATATAGCCGCCTGCCAGCAGGACCCGCAGCCTGTCGCGCAACGCTTCCGGTGCGAGGGCGGGTAATTTCTGTTCGAGGTCGCCGACGTTGGCCGTGCCGTCGATCAGCACGAGCAGGTGCAGGAGATCGGTGTCGAGCGCCGTGGCGCTTGCGCTGATCTCGGTTTCGCCCTTGTCGCTCAACCGGTAGACGTCGAGCGGGTAAATGGCCAGGACCTCGCGGTTGGCAAGCGAGTACACGCTGACCTTGTTCAGATCGACCATGAACGGGCACTGTACCCCGCCGCTTCGATGAAAGGTAAAGTAAGGCCGCCGACAGCTGAACTCTCCATTGGGAAGGGGCCCGACCGCCATGAAAATCGTCATCGCGCAGATGAAACACGAGACCAACACGTTCTCGCCGGTGCCTACGCCGATCGAGCGGTTCGCCCTGGGCACGCCGATGCCGCTGGAAGGCGAAGCGGCCGTGCATGCGCTGCGCAGGACAGGCTCCGCGATCGGCGCGTTCATCGAGCTGGCCGAACAGACGCGCGCCGACATCGTGCTGCCCGTGGCCGGCAGCGCCTGGCCGAGCGGGCCGGTCGAGGACGAGGCGTTCGAGTACATGGCGGGCCGCATCTGCGCGGCGGTGGCAAACGGGTGCGACGCGATCCTGCTCGACCTGCACGGCGCGATGGTGACGGAATCGTTCGAGGACGGCGAAGGCGAGCTGCTCAAGCGCGTGCGCAAGCTCGCGCCGAAGACGCCGATCGCCGTGGCCCTCGACATGCACACCAACCTCTATCCGGCGATCGTCGACAACGCCGACGTGATCGCCGGCTACCAGACGTATCCGCACGTGGATGTGTACGAAACCGGCTTGCGCGCAGGCCGGGCGCTGTTCCGGCTGCTCGAGCGCAAGGCCGCACCCACGATGGCGTGGGGCCAGAAGCCCATGCTGCCGCACGTCATGCGCCAGTCGAGCCTCGACTCGCCGAACCGGGAGATCCAGGCGCGCTGCAAGGCGATGGAGGCGCAGGGCGCCTTGTGCGCGAGCCTCTTCGTGGGCTTTCCGCATGCGGACATCGTCAATGCGGGGCTTTCCGCAGTGGTGGTGACGGACAACGATCCCGCGCTCGCGCGCAGGCTGTGCGACGAGCTGCTCGAGATGGCGTGGACCACGCGCAAAAATTGGGTCTACGAGGTCGAGCCGCTGGAAAAATCCTTTGCCCGCGCGCGAGCGCTCGATGCGCGGCCGGTCGTGCTGCTCGACCACTATGACAACGCGGCCTCCGGCGGCACGATGGACACCATGGCCGTGCTCGCGGGCATCCTCGATGCGCGGCTCGATGACGTGGCCGCGTTCGCGATCTACGACCCGATCGCGGTGAAAGCGATGCAGGCCGTGGGTGTCGGTGCGAACGTCACGCTGTCACTAGGTGGCAAGCTCGACATGCCGTGCCTCGGCCTCAAAGGCAATCCGCTCGAAGTCAGCGGAACGGTTCGCAACCTCACCAATGGCCAGTTCCGCAACCGCGGGCCGATGTCGAAAGGCGTTCTCATGGACATGGGCCCGACCGCCGTGCTCGAGACAGGTCGCGTCGAGATTGTGGTTATTTCGCGCCAGCAGGAGCCGAACGACCTCGAGTGCTTCGCCTCGCAGGGCATTGATCCGACGAAGAAGCGCTATCTCATGCTGAAGAGCCGGGTGCACTGGCGCGCGGGCTTCGGCGACCTCGCGCGCGCCACTGTCGAGTGCGCCGGCGTGGGCGTGTGCACTTCCGATTACGGCGTGCTGGATTTCCGGAAAGTGAGACGGCCGATTTACCCTCTCGACCAGATTTAGTTGGTCAGTCCTTGGAATACGGCCTTACCGCCCTCATTTCCACTGTAATGCCAACCCCTTCCGCGGCGTCGACCAGGCGGTCGAGGCTGAAAGCATCGTAGTCGTTGCATAGCCGGCTGGTCTGCGCGATCGACAGGCCCATGGAGTCCGCGGCATCGGCGCGGCTCACGTCCAGTTCGTCGATTCTTGCGCGGATGCGCGCCCGCAACTGCGTACGCAGGCGCACGCTCGGCGGGACTTTCGGCTTTGCTTTTGATTTCACCATTTGGAACGCCCTCGGAACTTGTCAACTTGCGCATGCTACCCGTCCAAAGGGAGGGATGGAAGAGAGTTGAGAAATTTGATAAGCGCGCGCCGTGACAACACGATTCGCGCACGTGAAAACACGATGCGCGCGCATCGATTGCAAAATTTGCATGCTGCTTGCTATTCGCGCGCGAGTGCTGCACGGACCTTGAATATGGCACTTGCGCCTTCATTTAGGTGTGCATGAGATCCCGGGACATCCGCAATTTCATGTGGGGCGAAGCCCTGCAGCTGATCGAGCAGGCCGAGCGCGTGAAAAACGCGTTCTCGCGCCCGAACGAGTCCGAGCAGAGCTGGGAGCCGCCGATCGACGTGATCGAGACCGCCGAGGCGCTCTTCGTGCATGTCGCGCTGCCGGGGGTTGCGGCCGAGTCCATCGTGGTCGGCCTGGAATCTGACGCACTGACAGTGTCCGCCGTACGCGGCTTTACCGTCACCTCCCGCGGGGCACGCCTTCACCGGGTGGAAATCCCTTACGGCCGCTTTTTCAGGCGGATCCCGTTGCCCGCGTCGCGGCTCGAGCCGATCGGCCGCTCCCATATCGACGGATGCCTGACGCTCGCGTTCAGGAAAATTGCAGTTGAGGAGTAAGGACCACATGACTACCGACACACTCCAGGCAGGACCCATGGCAGAGACAGACACCACACAGCCGGCAGGGCTCAAGCCCCTGCCCGCGGACGCGCTCGCGATCGTCCCGCTTCGCAACATGCTGCTCTTCCCCGGCATCGTTGCCCCGGTGACGTTCGGCCGCGAGAGCTCCATCGCGGCCGCGCAGGACACGGTCAAGGCCGGCCGCCGCGTGGGCTTCCTCCTCCAGCGCGATGCGGCGCAGGACGCCCCGACGCCCGAGGACCTCTACTGGGTCGGCACCAGCGCGCAGATCCTGCGCTACATCACGGGCGCGGAGGGCGCGCATCACATGGTGGTGCAGGGCCAGGACCGCTTTCGCGTGCTCGAGTTCCTCGAGGGCTGGCCCTTCCTCGTGGCGCGCGTGGCCGAGGTGGCCACGACAGGAGATGAGAAAAGCCCCGACATCGAGGCGCGCTTCCACCAGCTTCGCCAGCGCGCGACCGAGGCGCTCGGCCTGCTGCCGCAGGCGCCGGATGAGCTCGCGGGCGTGATCGCGGGCATCACCTCGGCATCGTCCCTGGCCGACCTCGTGGTCAACTTCATGGACGTCTCCAGCGCCGAGAAGCAGTCGCTGCTCGAGTGCTTCGACCTGCGCGAGCGCCTCGATCGCGTGCTCAAGATCCTCAACGACAGGGTGGAGGTGCTGCGCATTTCCGCCAAGATCGGCGAGGAGACCAAGAAGGCGTTTGACGAACGCCAAAGGGAGCACGTCCTGCGCGAGCAGATGCGCCAGATCCAGAAGGAACTCGGCGAGACCGACGACACCGCGGCCGAGATGGAAGAGCTGCGCAAGGCCATCGACGAGGCGGGCATGCCCGAGGACGTGCTCAAGCACGCCAAGAAGGAGTTGAAGCGCCTTGCGCGCATGTCGGATGCCTCCGGCGAGAGCTCGATGGTGCGCACCTACCTCGAGTGGATGACCGAGTTGCCGTGGAAAGCCGAGGACGGCACCGCCATCAATTCGTCGATCGACATCAAGGAGGCGCGGCGCATCCTGGACGAAGACCACTATGGCCTCGACAAGATCAAGCGGCGCATCCTCGAGTGGCTTTCGGTGCGCAAGCTCGCCCCCGAAGGCAAGAGCCCGATCCTGTGCTTCGTCGGCCCGCCCGGCGTGGGCAAGACGTCACTGGGCATCAGCATCGCGCGCGCCACGGGACGCAAGTTCCAGCGCATCGCGCTCGGCGGCGTGCACGACGAAGCCGAGATCCGCGGCCACAGGCGCACGTACATCGGCTCGATGCCCGGCAACATCATCCAGGCGCTGAAGCGCGCGGGGAGCCGCTCGTCCGTCTTCATGCTCGACGAGATCGA
>JANXRZ010000193.1 GCA_025352885.1 Pseudomonadota bacterium
CCGCCTTTCCCGCCTCGAGCGGCCCGGCCGCGGTGCGCATTGTCCAGCCACCCCCGGTTCTCGCTTCGAGGCTTGCCGCATTTCCTTGGAGGAACACGCCGCCCAGCCGCTCGAACAGCTTTAAATAGGCAATCGACAACCCGTGCGGATCGTCCACGCGAGTCGGATCCGTCCAGTGCAACGCGCCCGGTAACACCGGCGCAAGGTGCGGCTCCGCTTCCTGCAGCGCCTTCGCATCCAGTGCGCGGTAATTGAGGCCGAATTCGCGGTGCCAGCCCTCCGCCTCGGCGATCCGGCGATCCCTTTCGTAGGTCGTGCGAAAAACCTTCATCCACCCGCCGCGCTTGATGAAGTCCTGCGCCCCCGCCTCATCGGCCAGCGCATCGTGCTCCGTCACGGAGTGCTCGATCAGCTTGACGTACTTGCGCGCAACCTCCGCGTGGCGGGCCGGACGCGAGTGATGCCAGTATTTCCAGAGGAAGGGCGCGAGGTCCAGCACCGCGGAAGGATGGTAGTGGGCGTCGATCGTGCGGTTGAGGCTGTAGCGCAGCAAGGCGCCGAAGTCGTGCGGAAACCCGTAGGGGAAAACGCCTTCGCGCTGGATCAGGCCGGCGTTCCCGAAAGACGTTTCCTCGGCTGCGCCGCGGCGATCCACGAGGGCCACCGAGCGGCCGCGCTTTTGCAGGTGGACCGCGACGCAGATGCCGACGATCCCGGCCCCCAGCACCACGACATCGCAGTTCTTCACTGCCCTCCAGCCGCCCCGGCTACTTGATGCGGGCGGCGATCTCACCGACCACGCCGCGCCGGAAGACGAGCACGCAGAGCACGAAGATGACCCCGGTGATCACCGTCACCCAGCCTTCGAGCGAAGCCAGGTAGTTCTGCAGCGTGACTACGATGAAGGCGCCGACCGTCGGCCCGAGGATCGTGCCCATGCCGCCGAGCAGCGTCATGAGCACCGCCTCGCCGGACATCGACCAGTGCACGTCCGTCAACGTCTCGAACTTGAACACGAGCGCCTTGGTTGCGCCGGCAAGGCCGGACAGGGCGCACGACAGCACGAACGCGAGCAGCTTGTACTTGTCGACGTCGTAGCCGAGCGACAGCGCCCTCGCCTCGTTCTCGCGGATGGCTTTCAGCACCTGCCCGAACGGCGAATGGATGGTGCGGTAGATCACCCAGAACCCGAACACCACGATCGCGTAAGTGAAGTAGTACATCGCGTTGTCGTCGTCGAGGTTGACGAGGCCGAGGAAAGTCTGCCGGGGAATCGCCTGCAGCCCGTCCTCCCCGCCGGTGAACGGCACCTGCAGGTAGATGAAATACAGCATCTGCGAAAACGCCAGGGTGATCATGGCGAAGTAGATGCCTTGGCGCCGGATGGCCAGTGCGCCGACCAAATAGCCAAGCAGCGCCGAGGCGGCCACGCCCGCGAGGATGCCAAGCTCGGTCGGGAATCCCAGTACCTTGACCGCATGGCCGCAGATGTAGCCGGCCGTCCCGAGGAACATCGCATGCCCGAACGAGAGCAGCCCCGTGTAGCCGAGCAGGAGGTTGAACGCGCTTGCGAACAGCGCGAAGCACAGCGCCTTCATGAGGAAGATCGGGTAGATCACCGCAGGCGCGACCAGCCCGACGATGAACAACACAATGTAAAGAATCCGGTTGCGGTTATTCATGGCGGGCTTATTTCTCCTTGCCGAAGAGGCCGGCCGGCCTCACCAGCAGCACGATTGCCATGATCACGAACACCACGGTGGAGGACGCCTCCGGGTAGAACACCTTGGTAAGACCTTCGATCACGCCCAGGCCCAGACCCGTGAGGATGGACCCCAGGATCGAGCCCATGCCGCCGATGACGACCACCGCGAACACCACGATGATGATGTTCGAGCCCATCAGCGGATTGACCTGGATGATCGGCGCGGCGAGCACGCCGGCGAACGCCGCGAGCGCCACGCCGAACGCGTAAGTCAGCGTCACCATGCGCGGCACATTGACGCCGAACGCCTGCGTGAGCGCGGCGTTCTCGGTGCCGGCGCGCAGGTAAGCGCCGAGCTTGGTCCGCTCAATGACGTACCAGGTCGAAAAGCAGACAACGAGAGAGGCGACAACGACCCACGCGCGGTAGTTCGGCAGGATCATGAAGCCCAGGTTGGTGGCGCCCTTAAGCAGGTCGGGCACCTGGTAAGGCTGGCCGGAAACGCCGAATTGCTGGCGGAAGAGGCCTTCGAGGATCAAAGCGAGGCCGAACGTCAGCAGCAGGCCGTAGAGGTGGTCGAGCTTGTAGAGCCAGCGCAGCATCGTCTTTTCGATGATCACGCCGAGGATTCCGACGACCAGCGGCGAGACGACCAGCGCGAACCAGTAATTGAGGCCCAGGAACTGCAGCGTCATCCAGGCGCCGAAAGCGCCCAGCATGTAGAAGGTGCCATGCGCGAAATTCACTACGTTCAGCAGCCCGAAGATCACCGCCAGCCCGAGGCTGAGCATGGCGTAGAACGACCCGTTCACCAGCCCCAGGAGGAGCTGGCTCAGGAAAGCCTGCAGCGGGATGCCGAATATTTCAGTCATGAATCAGGGAGCGGACCCGGACGAGCCGGGCCCGCGCTCCTTTTTTCTCGCCTTACTTCTTGACCAGCGGGCAGCGCGATGCGGACATCGGCTGGAAAGCCTCGGCGGCCGGGATCGTGGCCTTGAGCGTGTAGTAGTCCCACGGGTACTTCGACTCCGACTGCTTCTTGACCTGCATGAGGTACATGTCGTGGATCATGCGGTTGTCGTCGCGCAGCTTGCCGTTGCGCAGGAAGAAGTCCGACACATCCATCTTCTTCATTTGCGCAACCACTGCCGCCGCGTCGTCCGTACCCGCGGCCTTGACTGCCTTGAGGTAGTTCATGGTCGCCGAGTAGACGCCTGCGTGCACCATGGTGGGCTCCTTCTTCATCTTCTCGAAGAAGCGCTTGGAGAACTTGCGCGTCTGCTCGTCCATGTCCCAGTAGAAGCCGTCGGTCAGCAGCATGCCCTGCGCCGTGTTGAGGCCCAGGCTGTGCACGTCGGTGATGAACACCAGGAGGCCGGCCAGGCTCTGGTTCTTGGTGATGCCGAACTCGTTAGCCGCCTTGATCGAGTTGATCGTGTCGCCGCCCGCGTTCGCGAGGCCGACGATCTTGGCCTTGGAGCTCTGCGCCTGCAGGAGGAACGAGGAGAAGTCGGCCGCGTTCAGCGGATGGCGCACCTGGCCGACGACCTTGCCGCCGTTGGCCTTCACCACGTTGGACGTATCCGATTCAAGCGAGTGGCCGAATGCGTAGTCCGCCGTGAGGAAGTACCACGTGTCGCCGCCCTGCTTGACGATCGCCTTGCCCGTGCCGTTTGCCAGTGCAAACGTGTCGTAGGCGTAGTGAATCGTGTATGGGTTGCAGTCCTCGTTTGTCAGGCGCGTGGAAGCCGCGCCGACGTTCATGATGAGCTTCTTCTTCTCGGCTGCCACCTTGCCGGTGGCGATGCCGACCGCGGAGTTCAGCGCATCGGTGATCATGTCCACCTGCTGGCGGTCGAACCATTCGCGCGTGCGGTTGGCGCCGGTCTCGGCGTTGTTCTGGTGATCGGCCGAAACGAGCTCGATCTTGGCGCCGAGCACGGTCTTGCCGAAATCGTCGATCGCCATCTGCGCGGCGACGACCGAGCCCTGCCCGCCGAGGTCCGAATACAGGCCGGACATGTCGGTCAGCACGCCGATCTTCACTACGCCGTCGGAAATCTTCCCGGCGGGCGCTGCTGCGGGCGCCGGCTTTTGCTGGGCCATGGCCAACGGCGCAAGCGCGAACGCCCCCGCCACAACTGCACTGATCAATTTTCGTTGCATTTTCCTGCCTCCTTTGAAATTCGGTTTCGCTTCACACGCCGAGATATTCATGCAGCATGCCCATCTTCGAGTCCAGCTCGGCCGCCGCGAAGGTCTCCGCGATCCGGCCGTGCTCCATGACGTAATGCCGGTCCGCGAGCGGCGCAGCGAAGCGGAAATTCTGCTCGACGAGCACGATGGTAAATCCCCGCTCCTTGAGCTGCAGGATGATCTTGCCGAGCGTCTGCACGATGACGGGCGCCAGGCCCTCGGTGATTTCGTCGAGCAGCAGGAGGCGCGCGCCGGTGCGCAGGATCCTGGCCATTGCGAGCATCTGCTGCTCGCCGCCCGACAGGCGCGTGCCCTGGCTCGAGCGGCGCTCTTCCAGGTTCGGGAACATTTTGTAGATCTCGGCGACGGATAACCCGCCCTTCTGCACCTCGGGCGGCAGGAGGAGGTTTTCCTCGGCCGAGAGGCTTGAGAAAATCCCGCGCTCTTCGGGGCAGTACCCGATGCCCATGTGCGCGATCCGGTGGGTCGCCAGGCCGATCACTTCAGCCCCGTTGACCTTGATCGACCCCTTGCGGGCGCCGACCAGCCCGAGGATGGATTTAAGGGTGGTCGTCCGGCCGGCGCCGTTGCGCCCGAGCAGCGTCACGACTTCGCCTTCATTCACCACTAGGTCGACGCCGTGAAGGATGTGCGATTCGCCGTACCAGGCGTTGAGGCCGCTGATGGACAGCGCGGCTTTGGCTCCGGCGGTCGGCATGACGGCGGCCATGCTAGTGGACCGCGCCCATGTAGGCCTCGATCACGCCGGGGTGTTTCGAGACCTCGGCGTACGGCCCTTCGGCCAGCACGGCGCCCCGCTGCAGCACGGTGATCGTGTCGCAGATGCCGGAGACGACGCCCATGTTGTGCTCGACCATGAGGATCGTGCGACCGGCCGAGACTTTCTTGATGAGCGCCTTTACCCGATCGACGTCTTCGTGGCCCATGCCGGCAGTCGGCTCGTCGAGCAGCATGAGCTCGGGCTCCATGGCGAGCGTCGTTGCGATTTCGAGCGCGCGCTTGCGGCCATAGGGCAATTCCACCGTGACCGACTGCGCGAATGAGCCGAGGTCCACGGACTCGAGCAGCGCCATGGCTTTGCCATCGAGCGTTTTCAGGACCTTCTCGGATTTCCAGAAGTGGAAAGAGTTGCCCATCGAGCGCTGCAGGCCGATGCGAACGTTCTCGAGCACGGTGAGGTGCGGGAAGACTGCGGAAATCTGGAAGGAGCGGATGATGCCGCGGCGGGCCGTCTGCGCGGGCTTCTCGGCGGTGATGTCCTCGCCGTTGTAGAGGATGCGTCCGGCAGTCGGCGGCAGGAACTTGGTGAGCAAATTGAAAAACGTGGTCTTGCCGGCGCCGTTCGGGCCGATAAGCGCGTGGATGGTGCCGCGCCTCACCTTGAGATCGACCCCATTGACGGCGACGAAGCCCTTGAACTCCTTCGTCAACCCCCGGGTCTCGAGGATGATGTCTCCAGCCATGTTCTCTTTTTCGTGCAGCCCGGACTGACACCCGTGGCCGGGCGCGTAGTGTGCCTGTTGCGCTGCGGGAAAACAACCTTCGGCGGAGTGGCTGCGCCACCCCCGCAAAAGGCGGCGCTAGCGCTTCCAGTCCGGCGGGCGCTTGCCTATGAAGGCATCCATGCCCTCCTTGCCTTCGGGCTGGGTAAAACTGGCTGAAATCACCCCGCCGGCCAGTTCGTAGGCCCGGTCCACGCCGAGGTCCATCTGGTCGTAGAACGCCCGCTTGCCGGCCGCTATCGATGCGGCAGGCTTGGCGGCGATTTTCGACGCGAGATCGGCGACAGCGCCATCGAGCCCGGCGGCGGCCACCACGTTATTGACCAACCCCCATTCGAGGGCTTTGGCTGCGTCGACCCTGTCCCCGGTGAGCAGCATTTCCATCGCATGCTTTCGCAGCAGGTTCCGGCCAATCGGAACGCTGGGCGTCGAGCAGAAGAAGCCCCAGTTCACCCCGGGCGTCGTGAAGGTCGCATTGTCGGATGCAATGGCCAGGTCGCACTGTGCAACCAGTTGGCAGCCGGCGGCGGCAGCGGTGCCCTGCACCTTTGCGATCACCGGCTGAGGCAGCCGCTGGATCGACAGCATCATGCGATTGCAGGTTTCGAACAGCGCACTGACCTTGTCCGGTGTGCCCAGTGCGCGGATTTCCTTGAGATCGTGGCCGGCGCAAAAGCCCTTGCCCGCAGCGGCGAGAACCACGACGCGCACGCTCCCATCCTTGGCGATTGCGTCCAACGCAGACTGGAGCGCGCCGAGCATCTCGAGCGTGAGGAGGTTCATCTGCGCGCCGCGATTGAGCGTCAGCGTGGCCACGCCGTCGCGCTCCTCGTGCAGCAGGATGGGCAGGCCAGGGTCGGGGACAGCGCTCATGAACGCCTACTTGATGGCGGAAGTCGACTTCGCCTGCTCGCGCAGGACGAATTTCTGGATTTTACCCGTGGACGTTTTCGGCAAGGTGCCGAACACCACCCGCTTGGGCGCCTTGAAGCGTGCCATGTGCTTGCGGCAGAACTCGATGATTTCCGCCTCGGTCGCGGTTGCGCCGGTCTTGAGTTCGACGAAGGCGCACGGCGTCTCGCCCCACTTGGGGTCCGGCTGCGCCACCACGGCCGCAGCCATCACGGCGCTGTGGCGATAGAGCACATCCTCGACCTCGATCGAGGAAATATTCTCGCCACCCGAAATGATCACGTCTTTGGAGCGATCCTTGATTTTCACGTAGCCGTCCGGATGCATGACGGCAAGGTCGCCCGAATGGAACCAGCCGCCCTCGAATGCTTCTCGAGTCGCCTCGGGATTCTTGAGATAGCCCTTCATCGTGATGTTGCCGCGGAACATGATCTCGCCCATCGTTTCCCCATCGGCCGGCACCGGCTTCATGGTTTCCGGGTCCATCACGGCCACGGCTTCCTGGACCGGATAGCGCACGCCCTGTCGGCCATTCAGCCGCGCCTGCTCGGAAAGCGGCAGGCTGGCCCACTCCTCGTGCTTTGCGCAAACCGTCGCCGGGCCATAGACCTCGGTCAGGCCGTAGACATGCGTGATCGAGAAGCCCATCTGCTCCATGCCTTCGAGGATCGCCGCCGGCGGCGCGGCGCCTGCAACGAGGCAGCTCACCTTGTGCTTGATGCCTTTCTTCAGGTCCTCGGGCGCATTGATGAGCGTCTGGTGGACGATGGGCGCACCGCAATAGTGGCTCACCTTGTGCTCGCGAATCGCGTTCAGGATCGGCGCGGCCTCGACTTTGCGCAGGCAGATGTTGGTGCCCGCAAGCGCCGCGACCGTCCAGGGGAAGCACCAGCCGTTGCAGTGGAACATCGGCAGCGTCCACAGATAGACCGCGTGATGCGGCATCGCCCAGACCATGATGTTGCCAATGGCGTTCAGGTAGGCACCGCGGTGATGCGTCACCACGCCTTTAGGATTGCCCGTCGTCCCGGACGTGTAGCCCAGCGCAATGGCTTGCCACTCATCCACCGGACCCCGCCACATGAAGTTTTCGTCGCCTTCGGCCAGCAGCGCTTCGTAATCTTTCTCGCCCAACAGCTTGCCGCCGGCAAAGGCCGCGTCGTCCACATCGATCACAACGGGCCTATTTTTCGCGAGCGCCAGGGCTTTCTCGACGATCGGCGAATATTCGCGATCCGTGATGAGGAGCTTCGCATTCCCATGGTCGAGCATGAAGGCGATCGACTCGGCATCCAGGCGCGTGTTCAGCGCATTCAGCACCGCCCCCGTTACCGGCACGCCGAAATGCGCTTCATACATGGGCGGCGTATTCGGCAGCATCACCGCAACTGTGTCGCCTACGCCTACACCGCGCTTGGTGAGGGCAGAAGCAAGGCGGCGGCAGCGCGCGAACGTCTGCTTCCACGTGAAGCGCTGGTCGCCGTGGATTACGGAAATGCGGTCCGGGTACACGCTTGCCGCGCGCTCGATGAACGTCACCGGCGACAACGACGCGTAATTGGCCGCATTCTTGTCGAGGTCCAGCTCGTACGGATTGGCTTTGTTCATCATGCTTCGATCGCGCGCCAGAGGGTCTTGCCCTTCGATTCCGCGTCGATGGCCAGCAGTATCTTCTCGTGCTCCGCAAGCTCGTCGGCGGTTGCGAGGAGGACGGTGAGTTGCGAAGCATCGAACGTGGCGGTGCCCGCACCGAGGGTGGGCGGGGAATCGGTCTCGACGATGAGGCTTTCCTGGCCGCGCGACATTGCGAGGTAGACCTCGGCCAGCAGCGACGCGTCGAGCAGTGCGCCGTGGAGCGTGCGGCGCGAGTTGTCGACTCCGTAGCGCTCGCAAAGCGCGTCGAGCGTGTTCTTCTTGCCCGGGTGCAGCTCGCGGGCGCGCATCAGGGTGTCGGTCACGCTCAGGCAATGGTCCGAGAGCTTGCCCAGCCCTGCGAGCTCGAGTTCCTGGTTGAGGAATTCGACGTCGAACGCCGCGTTGTGGATGATGAGCTCGGCGCCTTTGACATAGTCGAGGAAGGCTTTCCCGACTTCATGAAACTGGGGCTTGTCGGAAAGGAATTCGCTCGTCAGGCCATGGATCCTTTCCGCGCCGGGATCGCTCGGGCGTCCGGGATTCAGGTAGGCATGGAAGCGGTTTTCCGTGGGCCTGCGGTCGAGGATCTCGATGCAGCCGATCTCGACGACGCGATCGCCCATGCGGGCGTTCAATCCCGTCGTCTCCGTGTCCAGCACAACCAGTCTCAAGGCCATCAGCTCCCCCCTGGTTTAAGAATGCCCATGTTCGCGAGCTCGTCGGCCCTTTCGTTGCCCTCATTGCCGGCGTGACCCCTGACCCACCGCCAGTCTATTCGATGCGTATGCGTCGCAGCGTCCAGCCGCCGCCACAGGTCCTCGTTCTTTACGGGCTTCTTGTCCGAAGTCTTCCACCCTCTGCGCTTCCACGAATGGATCCATTCGGAGATGCCTTTCTGGACGTACTGTGAATCCGTGTACAGAACGACCGTGCAGGGGCGCTTCAGCGTCTCGAGGGCGCTGATGACGGCCATGAGCTCCATTCGATTGTTGGTCGTCGCGGGCTCGCCGCCGAACAGCTCTTTCGTCACCCCATCAGCGGTGAGCAGCGCGCCCCAGCCGCCGGGACCCGGGTTGCCCTTGCAGGCGCCGTCGGCGTAAATCTCGACAACCGGCGATTGGCCTTCAGGCATTTTCTTGCTTGTTGGCATGGCCGTTGGACTGCGTGACTGGCGACAGCGCGCGAGCCTGGGCGCGCTCCTTACGCCATGCAGGCGTGACCAAGCGCATCCCCGCCGTGCGCTTGATTGCGCGCACGACGTACACGCCGCCAGCGATCGGCCACCACCGCGCGCCGGCCTTTTCCATGAACGCGAAGCGCGACAGCCATTTCTGGTTCGTGAAAGGCGGCGCGTAACAGCCGAATTTTCCGCCGTTGAGCTCGAAGCCCAGCAGCTTCAACCAGTCTTTGAGGCGCAGGAGCCCGATCATGCGGGCGTTCCACGGCGCTTCAGATCCCCTGCGCGAGACGAACTGCTTGAGCCCCCAAAATGAAAGCGTATTGAACCCGGAGATCACGATCTGGCCTTCGGGCATCAGCACGCGTTCGGCTTCGCGCAGCACGAGATGGGGATCGGAACTGAACTCCAGGACGTGCGGCAGGACTAAGAGATCCACACTTTGGGAAGCGATGGGGAGTTGTAGGGGATCGGCCATGACAGCCGCCCCCGGCTCCAAAGAGAGCGGAAACCGGTAGGAAATCCTGTTCCTGCGTAAAAAATCAATGCCGGGAAGTCCGATCTGCACCGCGCGAAAGCCAAAAATGTCCTCGACCGCGCTATCGAACTGATCGAGTTCCCAGCCAAGCACGTAAACTCCCGCGGGCGTTTCGAACCACCGCGCAAGCGCTGAAGGGACCGCTGGAGCTACAATGCCCATGGATGAATAAAATGAAAATCGTTCCGCTGAAAGCGTTCAAGGACAACTATATCTGGACGCTGCGTTCAGGCTCCCATGCCGCGGTCGTCGACCCCGGCGAGGCCCAGCCCGTGCTCGACTACCTCGAGGCGGAAGGATTGGAACTTTCGGCCATCCTCGCCACGCATCACCACCCCGACCACGTCGGTGGCATCGCCGAACTCCTGTCCACCCGCAAGTGCCCCGTCTACGGCCCCAAAAACGAGCCCATTCCCACCCTCACGCATCCTGTCTCCGAAGGCGACACCGTTCGCATCCCGGAAATCGGCGCCGAATTCTCCGTCCTCGACATCCCCGGCCACACTCGGGCGCACATTGCATATTATGGCTTAGAGTCCCTTTTCTGTGGCGACACGCTCTTCGCTTGCGGATGCGGACGCGTGTTCGAGGGCACGCCCGAGCAGATGTTCGCGTCGCTCTCCAAGCTGCTCGCGCTGCCCGACCCAACCCTCGTGTATTGCGGCCATGAATACACACTGGCGAACATGCAGTTCGCCAAGGCTGTCGAGCCCGCGAACACCGCGCTCGCTGCGCGCGAGAAGCGTGACCAGGCCTTGAGGGACCGCGGCTTGCCGACGCTTCCTTCCACGCTCGGCGACGAGAAGGCGACCAACCCCTTCCTCAGATGCAAGGAGCCCGCCGTGATCGATTCCGCGAACAAGTACCTCGGTTCGCGCATGGGCGATCCGGTCAGCGTGTTTTCCGCGATCCGCCAATGGAAGAACGTGTTCTAGTGGCGGGAGCCTCCCACAAGGCGAAGTCGACCGCACTCGCCGCCTTCCTCAGCGCGCTGCTTGCCGCGTGCGCGACCCCACCCGAAAAGCCGGAGCAGCCTCCGGCGAGGGAAGCGCGGGTGCCGTTCCAGACTGCAATGCCCGCGTCGAAGATGGAAGCCGCCAAGGCGCCGCCCGCCGCGCCCGCCCCGCCGCTCGATGCGTCGCGCCTGCCGCCCTTCGACGGCGAGAAACGCGAACTGAAGGAAGTCCTGCGCGGGGTCGCGACCATCGATCGCACCGTGCAGCCCGACGATTTGTGGGAACGCATTCGCGCGGGCTTCTCGATGCCCAACCTCGAGGGGCCGATCGTCCAGGACCGCACTGCTTGGTATGCGGCGCGCCCCGAGGCGCTCAAAAGAATGTTCGAGCGCAGCCGCCGCTACCTGTACCACATCGTCGAAGAGCTGGAAAAGCGCGGGATGCCGACGGAACTCGCACTCTTGCCGATGGTGGAGAGCTCGTTCAACCCGATGGCGTACTCGCGCGCGCACGCATCGGGCCTCTGGCAGTTCATTCCGGGGACGGGCAAGCGTTACGACCTCGCGCAGAACTGGTGGTACGACGGCCGGCGCGACATCGTCGCATCGACCTCGGCGGCGCTCGACTACCTCAAGGACATCTACGAGATGAACGGGGACTGGCACCTCGCGCTCGCTTCGTACAACTGGGGCGAGAACGCGGTGGCCAGGGCCATGGAGCGGAACAAGGCCGCAGGCCTCCCGATCGATTACTCGAGCCTGAAGATGCCCGAGGAGACGCGCTATTACGTGCCCAAGCTCCAGGCGCTGAAGAACATCATCGCCAACCCCGGGCCCTTCGGCATCGTGCTCGACCCGATCCCGAACCAGCCGTACTTCGCGACGATCGCGCGAGAGCGCGACATCGATATCAAGCTCGCGGCCAAGCTCGCCGAAATGCCGGTCGAGGAGTTTCTCGCGCTGAATCCGGCCTTCAACCGGCCGATCATCCCGGCCGCGGTCAAGGCGCGCATCGTCCTGCCGGCGGACAAGGTGGAAATCTTCCACGCCAACCTCGAGAAATACGACAGCAAGGCGCTTGTTTCCTGGCAGACCTACCAGCCCAAGCCCGGCGAAAGGTTGGACGCCGTGGCCAAGCGGTTCGGCGTGTCGCTCGCCCAGCTGCGGGAGGTCAACGGGGTGACGGCGCGCACGCAGGGCGTTCCTTCGCTCCTGGTGGTCCCCGTGAATGGCTCGGCCAGCGATATGGGTTCGTCCCTCCCGCTCATGTATGCGCCGCCGGTCCCGGTGGCCGCCATCCAGACCCGTGTCCATACCGTCAAGGCGGGCGAAACGCTGGTATCGATTGCCGGACGTTACAAGGTGACCCCCGACGACCTAAGACGCTGGAACCCGATGGGCCGGCTGACCGTTGGCCAGCAGCTTCGTATCCAGACCGTGATGCCTACCCGCTCGGCCACGTCGGGGAGGCATATAAAGCACAATACAATCAGTGGCAAGAAGCACGCTCCTCACGTGAAGCGCAAGGTGTCGCAAGCCAAGCGATAACCCGTTCCACCCCGTTTGGGGACGGCAAAAGTTCCTTGCGGCGGCCGATCTGAGGTCTAGAATCGGTTCCCCCGATCGGCCCCCCCATAAGAATCCACCATGTCGCCTGCCCTGCGCCGGATGGCTTTTCTCTTCTTCGCCGTCGCCTGGCCCGGCGTAGCGAGCGCCGATCCGCTGATCTTTTTCCTGATGAGCGCGGCCAAGGAGATCGCGACGTCCGCCATCACGAGGGCCATGAATGCGCCGCCCGTGCCGGTGCCGCCCGTCGACACCTATCCGGGTACGGCCGTGGAGCCCGAAACGCTGCGCCAGGTCATCGAAGACAGCTTCGCCTACCTCTCCTCCAACCAGCGCGCCGAAATCTTCGAGAGCCTCAACACCATGCTCCTCGACCCCAAGCTGGGGCCGGCGCGGGCGAACCTCATCGAATATTTCCTGCACAAGGCGCTGGCCGTGCGAACCGCCCAGATCGAGCTCGGCAAGCTTTCATACGCCGATAAGGAACGGCTTGCGCTGGAGTTCAAGCGGGAGACCGCCGACTTGTCGGAGGACGACCGGCGCCATCTTTTGACGCTGCTCGAGCAGAACCTGCTTCCGGTGCCCTCTGACTTGAACCAGTTGTTGCTGGCCCAGCTCCAGGACGATCGCTGACGTCTCCACATTGCCGGCGTGCGCAGCCGGCTTCTTACAGGTGTGTGAAGCCTTCCTGCAACCCGGACAGGCTCGAGAACCCCTGGCCGCGAATGCCAAGGCCTGACAAACCCAGACCCTGCTGCGACGTCTGGCCCGTTATTCCAGCAAGCGCTTGAAACCTGCCTGAGTCTCCAGGCGCATCGCCGGCACCCGTCTCATCGCCATGCTCAAGGTGGAACTGGATGAGGGCATTCGTAAGCGCCCAGCTGGTCAGTTGCCCCTGGGTGGAGGGAGAGTCGCTGACTGTACGGCGCTCATTCTCCGGCTGGGCGTTACCGGTGTTGGGCTGGTTTCCGCCCTCGCCAGCGGAAAATGCCTCTACAGCCTCGAGCATGGTCAGCAGGTCCAGCGGGCGGCTCGACTCCTCGCGCTCGCTTTCCGTTTCGGCCGTTAGGGCGTCAACCGTCTGGGGATTCGATCCATCGCCGCGGAACACGACTCCTGAATCGTTTCGGGGCAGGCTCGAAAGGACGAACAGGTTTTCGTTCGAATTCTGGTTCTGCGTTTCTGCTGACGAAATGGGACTCGGGAGAGCCCGGACGCCCTCGGTTGCAAGTTCGGTCGACGCAATCGCAGGAAAAGGCGCGGTTGGGAGATCCACTGCATCCGCAAGTGCATCGTCCGTGTCGATTGGTTGTTCGGCGGTGGCTGGCGGTCCGCTTTCCGTCCCGGGCGGACCTGACGCATCGACTGGTCCCGGGTGGTCCGGAGGCGAACTGTCGGTTTCCGGTGGCGGCTCGGGAAGAGGCGGCAGCAGCGTCGCGAGGTTGACGACCGAGCCATCGAAAAATCGCAACCGCTCGATGCCGCTGTCTTCCCGAGAGCCGCCGCTCAGCTCGATCTGCCCCGAGCCGACGGTCAGCATGATGCCGGCATCGTTTAGCGCGACCACTACGTTCGAGGCGAGGATCCCTAGGCCAAAGCGGATTTCATCGCTGCCGGAATCGTCTTCGATTACGTCGTTGCCATCACCCAGCGCGTAGTAGTAGGTGTCGTCGCCGAACCCGCCCAGCAGATCGTCGCCGCCAGCCCCGCCGTACAGGCGGTCGTCCCCGTCCCCTGTTGCGATAAGGTCGTCGCCGCCTCCGCCGAACGCGCGATCCGAGTAGGCGCTGTAGTCGAGCAGTTCGTCGGCGCTTTCACTGCCGTACTGGAATCCGCCCCACGTTTCGAACTGTGCGGCCGTGAGGACTGCGGTTCCGTCAATCGTGGCGATGTGCTCGACCTGGTTCGTCGTCCCCCTGAACCAGTTTTCGATTCGCAACTCGGAGCGCGCCGTCTCGCCGCCCGGCGTGTGGATTTCCTCAGTCATCACCAGGTCGCTGCCGTCGCGATCGACAACCCTGGCCATTCGGTCGACCACGCCCTCGTCCCATCCCGGCGCCAGCGAAAGGTTCGCCGGGAAGGTCTCCAGCCACGCATCCACCTGGGAGAGATCGGGAAGAGTGGGGTGCAAGGTGTCGTCGCCGGAAGAATCGGAGAGCCGGATCGATTCGCCGAAGAGCGTGTAGTCGTCGTCCCCGGCCCCGCCGTCGACGACTCCCTCATCGGCACCGGCAACGATGACGTCATTGCCGTTTCCGCCGAACACGATCGCCCGGCCGGGCGAGGAGTCGGGTGCATGGCGAGCCGCGGAAACGAAAACCAGGTCGTCGCCGTCCCCGCCGTCGACCAGGTCGAATCCGCCTGTTTCGTTCGAGCTGTTGATATTGTCATTGCCGTCGCCTGCATGGATGACGTTGTGGGCGCCTTCGCCGTCGGCAGGGTTCCAGAAGCGCTCAGCCGACAGGAATTCATCGTCGCCTTCGCCTCCGAGGAGGATGTCGTCTCCGCCATCCGTATCGCTGATGACGTCGTCGCCCGTGCCTCCGTCGATCCGGTCGTCACCCGGGCGGCCGAATAAGAATGCGAGGTCGCCGAAGTGCTGCTCCAGCGTCAGAAAGGACGGCTCTGCCAAGGACACGCGATAGTCGCCGTACAGCCTGTCATCGCCATCGCCTCCGTAGATTTCGTCAGAGCCGCTGCCGCCGACTACGATGTCATTGCCTTTGCCCGCGTCGACGTGGTCGTCGAAGCGTCCACCCGGCCCAAACACGGCGGCGATCGCTGCTCCAAGCGTTCCGCCAAAGAGAACGCCGTCGGACAGCCCCACACTGTCTTCTTCGACGACGAAGTCGCCACCCTCGTTGATCGACCGGCCGACCGTTTGGAGCACGCCGCCCGAAGGCAGCAACATGGCCGAGGCAAAAGCACCGTTTGCGACCGTGAGATAGATGAGGTCGTCCACCACGAACGCGCCGGCGTCTGCCCGTTTATGGAAAAATTGCTCCGCAGAAACCGCGAAGTAGCTATCGCCGTAGATCAGGTCGGAGCCGGGGCTGCCGATCAGGTAGTCATCGCCGCCTCCGCCAGCGAGGCGGCTGCCCGGACTGCCTCCCGAAGAGGCGCTGAAATCGACAAGATCGTCCCCCGCGCCCATGTCGACGGTGTTTCCATAGCGCATCGTTCCGTCATACACCGCCACATCGTTGCCGGTGCGGCCTACGATATCTAAGTCCCCGGCGGAAAGGAAATCGTCGTCGCCGCTGCTGCCGAAGATGTTCCGGATCGTATCGTAGACGTCTGAGTGGGAGTCGAAGACGAAGTCGTCGGGCAGGTCGCTGAAGATATAGAAGTGCTCGGAGGCGCTTTCCGGCTCCTCGACGGGCGGCATATCTCCCGTGAGGTGGATGCCCAGTTCGCCTTCTTCGAAGTCATCGATGAAAATATTTCCGCCGATGAGAAGCGATTGACCATCGGCGCCGTCATCGCCCAGAAGGTACGTGACTCCGGCGGTGTCTTTGTACACGCCCTCCCCAGTCTTCGCTCCGCCGGTAAGAGTGACGCCGTTGTACTCGATCCTTCCGCTGCGGTCGGTGTCGGTGATGGTGTCGAAGCCGTCACCGTTGGCATAGATGTAGACGTCGGCTCCGAAGCCACCGTTAAGGTCGTCGGATCCCCCGCCGCCTGTGAGCGTGTCGTCGCCGAGGCCGCCTTCCAGGTAGTCGTCGCCTTCTTGGCCGTTCAGCGTGTCGTTCCCGCCGGCGCCGTAGAGGTGGTCGCCGATTGCTACGTTTCCGCCATTCAAGACATCCGAGGACTCTGACCCGAATGCGATGAAGGCAGGGTTGATGACCGACCCTTCTCTCTTACCGGTAACCGTAAAGGTGAGATCACGGCCCGAGGAGCCCTTGAGTGTCTTGTCGATGTATTTGACTGTCTCTGCGCGATCGCCTTTTAGCGCGACCTGTCCATCCACCAGAAAGTCCCTAATCTTCCAGGAAAGCATTTCCGCGCGATCTGCTACGTATTCGTCAGTCAAACCTGCGCCGGATTCCGGGTTGTAAAAGCCAATGCTCGCATCGGACGTAAGAGAGCCGAGATAAGGAGTACTCGTGCTAACAACGAGATACGAATCCAGATTTTTCAAAGCGTTTCTATAAAAGATGGCTTCGCTGCTATTCGCTTGTGCAGCAAGCGATGCGGAAGTAAGGCCTATAAGTGTCCTGATGTTGACAACGACCAAATCATCGGGTGCTGCGATTCGAAGCGCATCGATGGTTGCAAATAATCCGTCTCGGTCACCCACTGAAACTAGTGACGCACCGACTGCGCGGGCGAGCGGATTGAGCGCCCTTTCCAATGTGTCCAGTCCCTGATCAGAACTAGACGCCACGATCTTGCCAATCTCATCTATGCCGTAACTAGCGTTGAAACGAGAAAGCGCTAAATAGACGGCTAGGCTGTCGCTTATTTTTTCAATTACGTGATTGCTAATCCCAAGCCCTGCTGCGCCTTCAATCTCGATCTTAATGGGCGGCGACAACTGTGCGCCCAGGCCTGATATTAGGGACAGACCTTGAGCGCCTCGAAGATTGGCGAAGCCATGCAATAGGGGAACATTGCCCAGACCCAAAACTTGCTTTAGTAATTGTTGCGCCCCACTAATGACGCCACCAACTCCGGGCGCATTGTAGGAATAAACAGACGTAGCATTATTAGGAAGCGCGAGTCCTATCGCCCCTGCGAGATAGCCTCCCAACGAGTGTCCCGTTACGGAGAATGTTGGAGTAAGGATTCCGTTCGCAAGCCATGTAGATACTTGATTGCGTAGCGAGATGAATTGAGGGTTTAGTTGAGATGGGAAGCCCGTTGCCAATACGTAATCTGCAGTCAGGTCGAGTAACGCGTTGGGGCCAGATATTTCCGTCCCCCTGACCGCCAAATATGTGCCCGCTTCACTTCGTCTTTGGAAGACGGTAGCCGACAGACCGCTTAGCGCATTGAATTGGTCTAGAACTACCCATTCATTCGAAAACAAATCCGCCTGCACGCTGCTCATCCCAGCATCGCGAAGTGCGCCTGGAACTATGACTCCTTTGCCAAGCACCGCATAACTTGCAAATGCAAGCTGGCCTTCCACTTCGATGTCGAGAAGATTGCTCAATTGGCCCTCTACGTACTTGGAATGAAGACGGCTTTTTTCAAGTTCTTGTCATTACTGTCCGCACAACCGGCGTAGTTCGATGGATGCCACGGTCCAGGCGGATCCCCACCAATTCGAGAGTAACTCACCGATTGCCCTAGACTCTCTGCACTAGCCGCACGCACGACGTTCGCTTGGAACCGTACAAGCGACAGTTTCTGGATTAAGAACGAGTCTGGTTGAGTCGCTTCGGTTGACCTTATTTCTACGAAGTAAGGAATTGTCGCCGTCGAATAGCGCTTAGATGGTATTTCCGGATCTCCCCATCGATTGAATTGGTTTGCTGGAAGCGGTACGTGTTCATTTACTTTGATTCCTCCGTCCAATCTACATAAGCGGTCCACTTCCAAGTCCGCTGTGTGTTTTTGATATGAACTAGGGCCAAAGTAAACAACAAGTACGGCCACGATTCCTAAAATGGTGATTACCGTACTTTTCATTTGAAGACCATTGAATGCTTTGAGCACCAATGATGCTTAAGGGTTATGTAGAACTTATGACTTTTAAGGTCGCTCGTATCTAGCCCTTTCGTTCTAATCGAGGAATAAGAGCCTCAATTCCAATTAGGAATAGCAGAAAGCATCGCTCCCACCCCTCACTCCAACCCCTTCGACCTCCGCTTCGGCAGCCGCGTCTGGAGCGAGTTCGGCCTGACAGGCGCAAGCGCCCCTCGCCCTCGCCCTTGGTTCTCGGAACCGAATGACCGGCTTTGACGCCTGTTCTTCTGAGCCAGGTTGTGGTGACCGCGCGCCTCGCGCCATTCGTCTAAGGCGCTGTCTTTTATTCTTATCTTGATTCCACTTTTCAAAGGTCCGCCTAGAAAAAGCCAGGCCGGAGTGAAGTCGTCACTATGAGGGAGTGCCGGTCGAGTGAACACGGCCTGGTGACCCTAACTTATGCGCCGCTTCGACCGTTTTCCGTTAAGCGACTCACACGCCAAAAATAAAATGTGGCCGCTGGAATCAGCGTCCCATAAATCGCGACCCGATCGACCGCGACCCGTTGAACCGCTCCGAGGGAAAGGATGAGCAAGGGCGACCATTTCGAAGCGTCGAGCGACCAATGCGGGACTAAGGCAGAGCGCCGACAGGCGGAGTTATATCATTTCGAGTATCTGAACTGCCCTGCGACCCGCTCCAGCGTTGGATCCGCTAAACTTATTTACCCTAATTGTGGACACGGGCCTTGTACCGAAGGTGGTTCGAGCCGTTTCATTGCCCTTTTCGGGCGGATACAGGGGTCCGGTCAAACCCGCCGACCATGCTCTGTGCTTTCTCGAAATCGAATTCTTCCCATGACTTAGTCAGCAAGGCCTCGATGGTTTCCTCGCGCTCGCCAAGGCAAAGGTAGCGCTGCGGATCGGTGTTCGGGATCGGCACTATCAACGGGTCTCCGCCGAGGGCTTCGGCAGTTTCCAGCGCTGCAGCGATTGCAGAGCTCAAGTGACCCTGTGGGGGGCGTGAAGCTGAATGGGGTTGCATGTATAAGCCTCTTATGGGATTGGTGGGACAACGGCCGGAAAGCTCATCGAGCGCTCCGACCTACCTCAATTACCTCTTGTCACGCCGGCTGCGACGCACCCGCGCAAAACCAAGCAGTCCCAGTCCCGCGAGCATCATCGCGTAGGTCTGGGGCTCCGGTACCGCCGGTGCCATCTTGATGGCCGAAAAGCTCTCCGGCCCACCGGCAACGCCCGTGATCGTCGACTCCAGCGCAATGCGGTAGTTGCCCGCACCTTTCTGGTTGAACACGTTGTTGTTCAGGAACGTTTGCTGAGCCTGGTCGACCGAGATCTTGAATCCCGCCACTCCATTGCCTTGGAGGGTGGATGCGAGGGAGAAATTCCCATCGATCGCCGCTACGACGGTGTTGCCGTTGTAGAACTTCAGCGTTACGTCGGTGACGTTCAGCCCATCGCCGCCCGGCTCCGTCGCGTTGAAGATAAGGCCGACATTCGAAGCCGTCGTCCATCCCAACTCGCTCAGGGTCGGAATACCGTACTTCTGGTTATCCGAAAGCGGATTGACGAGGTCGCCACTCAGGTTCTGCACGCCGTTGCCGCCGAACACCGAGGCGTCGGAGATTCCGGGCGACATCCCAACAATGCTGCCGTTGAGAATGCCGATGGCGCCGGACTCCGTGGTGGCGTTCCCGGTTCCTTGGATAGTCAGCAACCGCGGGGCATTGCCAAAACCCTGCCCGCTTGCGGCCACCGTTCCATCCAACACAAGGTTTGCTTGAGCGCCGCTCGCTGCAGCCATCAAACCGGCCGCAATGATTGACGCCTTGAACTGCTTTTTCATCATGTCAACTCCTAATCGATTAAAAGAAAGAGCGATGAACGCAATATCACTCTTGCGCATGATCAACTGCGCCTGCTCAGGGTGCGGAACGCTTCCCCTGTGCGTCTATGGCTAGAACGGCTCCGGGGAAATGTCCCAAAGTGAGTCAGACCTTCCTGACAAGCGATCGGGCTTAATTAACCTTTTAATCTCGTAATCGGCGCGGTTCAGGGACGACGCCCAAAGTGCCGCCGTTGAAAGCGGCCACCGAACGGTTCTATACAACTTCTGCTATGCGAACTGTCCGGATAACCGCATGGCCATTGATTCCGGCGAAATGAATTTTCTGGATTACGGGCCAGACGGACCGGCTTAGCGCACGGAAATCGTAAGCTGGAAGTCGCCCCTGAGGATGTTCAGGCTCATGCGGTCGTTCCCGCGCAATGCCGCCACCAGTTCGGCGATCGTCCCGACCCGCTTGTTGTTCGCGCCGATGATCACGTCGCCTGCGCGCAGCCCGATGCGGAACCCCGCGCTGCCCGGTTCGACTTTCGAAACATAGATGACGGGCGACTTGCGCCCGCCCGCGGTTCGCTCCGCGTTGGCAACGGACGCGCCGGCAAGCATAGGGATCGTTTCTGTCCCGCCCACGCCCGCGGTCGCCGCGGGCACCTCGGCTACTCGCATCTGGACGGCCCGCTCCTGCCCCTTGCCCAGCACGCGGAAGTCGAGCGTATCGCCAACGATCGCGAGGCCGAGGCGGTTGCGCAGATCGGCCGTGTGGCGCACCGCCCTGTTGCCGATGCTGACGATCACATCGCCTTCGTTTAACCCTGCTGCCGTTGCGGGCGAATTAGGCTGGACCTGCGCGATCACGGCGCCCGGCCGCTCGGGGATGCCGAGCGAGCGCGCGAGCGCCGGCGTCAGGTCCTGCGTGATGAAGCCGAGCCAGCCGCGCTTCATTTCCCCGAACTTGATGAGCTGCGTCATCACGGTGCGAACGATGCTCACCGGCACCGCGAAGCCGATGCCGACGTTGCCGCCCTGCCCGCCCGTCGGTCCGAGGATCGCCGTGTTGATCCCGATAAGTTCGCCCTTGAGGTTGATGAGGGCGCCGCCCGAGTTGCCCGGGTTGATCGAGGCGTCCGTCTGGATGAAATCCTCGTAGCCTTCAGGCAGCAGGCCCGAGCGGCCCAGGGCCGAGACGATTCCGGAAGTCACCGTCTGCCCGATTCCGAATGGGTTCCCGATGGCGAGCACGAAATCGCCGACCTGCAGGTTGTCCGAATCGCCGAGGCGCGCTTCCACCAGTTTCTCGGCCGGGATATTCAGCAACGCGATGTCGGTCGCCGCGTCGCTGCCGACCACTTTCGCCTGGAAGCGCCTGCCGTCCTTGAGGCTCACGAAGACCTGGGTCGCGTCCTTGATGACGTGGTGGTTCGTGAGGACATACCCGTTCTTCGCATCGACGATGACGCCGGAGCCTGCGGAGGTCTGCGGCTCGGGCGAGCGCAACCCAAAGAAGCGGCGGAAGTAAGGGTCCCGGGCCAGGGGGTTGTTTTCCTCGGGGGAACGGCTGATCACCGAGATGTTGACCACCGACGGCGTGACGGGCTCGAGGATGGGCGCGAGCGAAGGCACGCCGTCGCGCATGGCCACGGCCGGAATCGCAGCCGGGCAGAGCGCGGGCGCCACGGCGAGCGCAACGCACAGCAGGGCTCTCTCGGGGACCCTCATCCAATCGAACATGGACGGATTTTAATGGAAGCAGGCGGTATATTCCTTTTCCCTGAGTTCCCCCACCCTACCGGAGACACAATGGACAAGAAGACCCACAAGGAGCGTTTCGACGCCGGCCAAGACCCGCCGCGAGGTGCTGGGCGCCGCCTACGTCGACAAGAACGTCGCGCAGACCGACGACTTCAACCGCGAGTTCCAGGAACTCCTCAACACCTACTGCTGGAACGACATCTGGAACCGCCCGGGCCTGCCGCGCAAGACGCGCAGCATCATGAACCTGTGCATGCTGACGGCGCTGGGTAAAGGGCCCGAGTTGGAACTGCACATCCGCGGCGCGCTCACCAACGGCGTCACCAAGGACGAGATCAAGGAAGTGTTCCTGCAGGTCGCCATCTACTGCGGCGTGCCGGCTTCAGTCGAAGCTTTCCGCCATGCGCGCAAGGTGTTCGAGGAAGACGCGAAGAAGTGACCCCGGGCAGCCCAACCGAAAAGGTCCCATGGACGACGATTTCGTCAAAGAGCAATACCAACGATGGGTCTATCCATATCCCATCCAGGACCTTTCAAGCGACGATTGCCAGGATTACCTCGATCCCTCCTGGCTGAAAAACCACGTTGCATATTGGCCCGATCGCACGGACTGGGCGAAAAGCACGATTTTGGTCGCCGGCTGCGGGACCAACCAGGCCGCCGCCGTTGCCTACCATAACAGGGCAAGTCGCGTGGTCGGCATCGACGTGAGCTCCAGCAGCCTCGCGCACGAGAATGTCCTCAAGGAAAAGCACGGCCTGGACAATCTCGAACTGCGTGAACTTCCATTGGAGGACGCGCCAAAGCTGGGCACGCGGTTCGACTTGATCATCTGCGGCGGCGTGCTGCACCACCTGCGCTCGCCTGAAATGGGGCTCCACGCGCTGCGCGAATGCCTGGACATCAATGGCAGCCTGGGCCTCATGGTCTACGGCAAGTATCGCCGCACAGGCGTCTACATGTTTCAGGAGTTGTTTCGACTCATGAACCTGAAGCGGTCCGCCGAAGACCTGGAGGTCGTGAAAGCGACGCTGGCGGTTTTACCTCCCGATCACATGTTGCAGGCCTACATGAGGAACGCCGCCGAGCTGGGGGAAGACGCCGCGATTGTGGACACTTTCCTGCATGGCCGCGATGTCGCGTACTCGGTCGGCGACTGCCTCGATTTGGTCGATCGCTGCAACCTGGACTTTCAATCGTGGCTGCCGCATTTTTCCCACCTCTACTATCCGAATATCCACGTAAGCGGCGACCATCCCCTTTTCAAATGGGCCAATGGCGCGCGCGAACGCGACATTTGGTCTGCAATGGAATTGTTTTCCTCTTACTTCGGCCAGCATTGCTTCATCGCGTGCCGCAAGGACCGCGCCGGCTCGAGCTATCGGATCGAAGTCGTCCCCGGCAACTTTGACCGGCTGGTGCCGGTCTGGAGGGAACCCGTTCTCGAAGAGGGCAATGGCACGACACTACTGAGGCGTTTCAAATTCCCGGACATCACACTCCATGGCTGGCAGTCCTTGCTCGCCTCGCAGATCGACGGGGAACGCACGGTCACCGAGTGCCTGCGGGCTGCGCGCGTCACGCAGGTTGATATGGCCACCGGACTTCTTGAATCGCTGCGCAGGCTTGGTTACCTGCTGTTTGCCCTCAGGCGGCAGTAGGGCACCTTTCCTACGCGACGCTGCGCAGCGGTTCCTTGTAGCGCGCTTCCATCTCGCGCCGCAACTTGACCGCGGCAATGCCCGTATCGACTGCAACGTCGCTCCACTTGACGACCTGGCCCGCGGCGATCGGCTTGAGCACTTTCCATCCATGCGCAAGGCCGAGAGGCAATGCATCGTTCGCCAGCGAGTCGACGGCCGGCATGAGCCGCCCGACTACCGTGTAGCCGCCCTCGCCGTCCAGCACTTCGCCAACCTTGAGCGCGCGCTTGGCCGTTGCCACCGCATCCGCGCGAAAACCAGTCGGGCAGCCTGTCGGCTCGCGTCGCAGGCCGACTGAAGCCACTGAGATCCCGACTTCGAGCCCGATCAGATGCCATCGCTTATAGAGGCACGCATAGCGCCCGGAATCGTCGGTCTTCACGCCGTATTCCGAAAAGCAGCGGCGGATATATTCAGTCTCGCCTTCGAACGCGACCCACACGCCGAATCGGATGTCATAAGGGATTGGCGTGCCGTCCGGCTGGAGCGAGGACACGACTTCGACCTGGCCTTTGTGGTGAAGGATTCCGCCTTCGGACTTCGGACGCATCATGTTCGGGATCTGGTCCACCGGCCCCGCGGGGTACTCCAGCCCGTGCGGCGCGGGCGTGAGGCCGGTCGCATTGCAAATCGCCGTGCTCTCGATCGCCGGCTTGGACCCGTCGAGGAACGAATTAAACATCTTCGGGTTGAGGCCGCCGACCTGCGCCTGCTCGGGCGTCAGGCCGTAGTAGCCCCACACGGTCTCGGGCGTCGATTGCCCGTAATGTGGCAACCACTTGTGCCCGCGGCCCGCGGCAACGACCGGGAACCCCGCGGCACGCGCCCAGTCGACGAGGTCGCAGATGATCGCAGGCTGGTCGCCATACGCGAGGCTGTAGATGACGCCGGCCGCCTCGGCCCGCTCGGCGAGCAGCGGCCCGCAAAATGCATCCGCTTCCACCGTCACCATCACCACATGCTTGCCGTGCGAGAAGGCGTAGAGCGCATGCTCGACGGCTGCCATGGGATTGCCCGTGGCCTCGACGACGATCTCGATGTCCGGATGGGCGACGAGCGCCTTCCAGTCCTCGGTGATGTGCGTGCGGCGCTCCTTGAAGGCCGCATCCAACGAAGCCGCGCCGTACCAGGCCGGCTCCCATCCCGTTCGCGCGAGGTTGGTTTTGGCGTTCTCAGGCGAAAGGTCCGCGATGGCCGCCAGGTGGACACCGGGGGTGCGCGGTACCTGCGCGATGTACATTGCCCCGAATTTTCCGGCGCCGATCACGCCTACGCGCAGCGGCTTGCCCGCAGCCTCGCGCTTTTGAAGCATCGCATGCAGGTTCATCTCAGGCCGCCTGCTTCAACGGGACGATGATGTCGTCGCGCAGCAGGCAATCGTCCGGCAGCGCTTCGATCGGCGTGAAATCGCGGTGGGCAATGTATTCGGGACGCTTGTCGCGCGTGATGTGGTTCGAAACGGCGCACAACGAGAGGTAGACGATCGTGCGGTTCCACGGCGTCAGGTTGCTGCCCGATGCGTGCACAAGATTGCAATGGAACATGAGCATGGAGCCGGCCCTGCCCTTTGGCGCAACGATTCCCCCCCGCTCGACCAACCGCGTAATCGTCGGATTGTCGATCGTCCAGAGCGGGTAGCTCGTCGTCTTCGTGTCGTGCCCCGCGTTGAGCACCCCGCCTTTGTGCGAGCCGGGGATGAACATGAGCGGGCCGTTGAACTCGTTGGCCTCCTCGAGGAAGAGCGCCACGTTCATCGCGCGCGCCTCGGGCATGCCGTCGTCGCGATGCCACGTGCCGAAATCCTGGTGCCACTGCCAAACGTCGCCGTCGAAGGCCGCCTTGGCGTTGATCTTGAACTGGTGCATGTAGAGCTTCTCGCCGAATACCTGCTCGATCGGTTCGACCAGGCGGGGATGATGCGCAAGCTTGGCGAACATCGGGTTGTAGGTGTGGGCGGCAAAACTGGTTCGCGGCGTGACGCCGTCCTTTTCCCGCACTATCTCGGGACGGTGCTCCGAATAAATGCGGGGCACTTCCGCAAGCAGGTTCTTCATTTCCTGCGGCTTGAACAGGTCGGGGAAAAGCAGGTAACCGTCGCGCTCGAACTGGGCGAGCTGGTCGGGGGACAGGTTCATGCGGCCTCCTGGGTCAGGGTTTCCGGGGCGTGGGCCGGGGCGGCTCAAGAACCTGGAAGAATACCTCGTCGGGTTTCACAAAACCAAGCTCGTGGCGCGCGCGCTCCTCGATCGCGTCGAACCCCTGCTTGAGGTCGCGCACTTCGGCGCCCAGCGCCAGGTTGCGGCGCTCAAGCGACTGGTTGGTGCCCTGCTGAGCGGAGAGGCGGCGGTCGACTTCCCACGCGCGCAGCCATCCGCCCTTGCCAAGCCACAGCGGGTACTGGATCAGCAGGATGAGGGCGGAGAGAATGCCGGCGAGCACTTTCATGGAACCGAGCCCTCGCCCTTCTGGGCCGCTTACCTGAGCTGGAAGAATGCATCGCGGCCGGGGTAGCCGGCCGGGGCGCCGAGGTCCTCCTCGATGCGCAGGAGCTGGTTGTACTTGGCGATGCGGTCCGAGCGCGAGAGGGATCCCGTCTTGATCTGCAGCACGTTCGTGCCGACGGCGATATCGGCGATGGTCGTGTCTTCGGTTTCGCCGGAGCGGTGCGAGATGACGGACGTATAGCCCGAGCGCTTGGCCATCTCGATGGCCGCGAACGTCTCGGTCAGCGTGCCGATCTGGTTGACCTTTATGAGGATCGAATTCGCGACCCCTTGCTGGATGCCTTCGCGCAGGATGCGGGTGTTGGTGACAAAGAGGTCGTCGCCCACGAGCTGCACTTTCTTGCCCAGTCGGTCGGTCAGGCGCTTCCAGCCTTCCCAGTCGCTTTCGGCCATGCCGTCCTCGATCGAAATGATCGGGTACTTGTCGGCGAGATTCGCGAGGTAATCGCAGAACCCGGCGGAGTCGAGGGTGAGGCCTTCGGATCCCAGGACGTAGCGCCCCTCCTTGTAGAACTCCGAGCTCGCGCAATCGAGCGCGAGCACGACATCCTGACCGGCCGTGTAGCCGGCCTTGTCGATCGCTTCGAGGATGAATTCGATCGCCGCGGCGTGCGTGGGCAGGTTCGGGGCGAATCCGCCCTCGTCGCCGACGGCCGTGGACATGCCTTTGCCATCGATGAGTTTTTTCAGCGCCTGGAAGATCTCGGCGCCGCAGCGCAAGGCCTCCCGGAAACTCTGCGCGCCGACCGGCACGATCATGAATTCCTGCATGTCGATCGCGTTGTTGGCGTGCGCCCCGCCATTAATTACGTTCATCATGGGAACGGGCATCTGCATCGCGCCCGAGCCGCCGAAATAACGATAGAGCGGGAGGCCGGACTCCTCGGCCGCGGCCTTGGCCACGGCCATCGAGACTGCCAGCATCGCGTTCGCACCGAGCCGCGATTTCGTTTCCGTGCCGTCGAGGTCGATCAGGGTCGTGTCGATGAAGCTCTGCTCGGTGGCATCAAGCCCCGCGATCGCTTCGGAGATTTCGGTATTCACATGCTCGACGGCCTGCAGCACGCCCTTGCCGCCGTAGCGCTGGCTGTCGCCATCGCGTAATTCGATTGCCTCGCGGCTGCCGGTTGAAGCGCCCGAAGGCACCGCGGCCCGCCCCATCACGCCCGACTCGAGGAGCACGTCGGCTTCCACTGTTGGGTTGCCGCGAGAGTCGAGGATCTCCCGGGCGACCACATCGACGATTGAGCTCATGGGCGTTTTCCTTGGTTCTGGTTATTTATTGTTGGTAGTCATGCGGCGACGCGGTCTTCGGCGAATCCCCGGCGCTTGACCGCTCGATCGAGCTCGAGCAGCGTCTCCAGCAACTCGCGCATGAGGCCGAGTGGCCACGCGTTCGGGCCGTCGGACAGGGCCTTTTCCGGGTTCGGGTGGGTCTCCATGAAGAGCCCGGCGATGCCCGCTGCGACGGCTGCTCTTGCGAGGACCGGGATGAATTCGCGCTGGCCGCCCGAGGCCGTGCCCTGCCCGCCCGGCAATTGCACCGAATGCGTGGCATCGAAAACGACTGGGCAACGGGTCTCGCGCATGATCGCCAGGGACCGCATGTCGGAAACGAGATTGTTGTAGCCGAATGAAGCGCCGCGCTCGCAGACGAGAATGTTGTCCGTTCCGCTGGCTTGCCTTGCCTTGTCGACCACGTTCTTCATCTCGTGCGGCGAAAGGAACTGGCCTTTCTTGATGTTTACCGGCCGCCCGGCAGCTGCCACGGTGTGGATGAAATCCGTCTGCCTGCAGAGGAATGCCGGCGTCTGCAGCACATCGACGACGGCCGCAACGCTCTTGACCTCCTCGGCGGTATGCACGTCGGTGAGGACGGGCAGGTGAAGCTCGCTTTTGACCTCGGCCAGGATGCGCAGGCCTTCGTCCATGCCCGGTCCGCGAAACGACTTTCCCGAGCTGCGGTTCGCCTTGTCGTAGGAGGACTTGAAGATGAGCGGCATCCCGACCGCGGCGCAGATTTCCTTGAGCCGGCCCGCGGTGTCCATCTGCAGGCTGCGCGATTCGATGACGCAGGGACCGGCTATGAGGAACAGGGGCTTGTCGAGGCCGGCCTCGAAGCCGCATAGGTTCATGCGGCTACGACGGAGAGCGTCCCTGCGGGGCTGATACGCTTTGACCGCGTGCGGTGTTTCTGCGCGGCGAGCAGGAAGGCGGTGAAGAGCGGGTGGCCGCCCCGCGGCGTTGAAGTGAATTCAGGGTGGAACTGGCAGCCGACGAACCATGGATGGCCGGCGAGCTCCATCATCTCCGGCAGGTTTTCGCTCGGGGTGCGCGCGGATACGCGATAGCCTTTTTCTTCCAGCTGCGGCCCGTAGACGTTGTTGACCTCATAACGATGGCGATGGCGCTCATTCACTTCAGGACCGTAGATCTTTTCGGCGAGCGTGCCCGGATTGACCGGGCACTTTTGCGCACCGAGCCGCATCGTGCCGCCAAGGTCCGACGCGTCGGTGCGCTTTTCCACGCTGCCGGTCCGGTCCAGCCACTCCGTAATGAGGGCGACAACCGGGTGCGGCGTATCCGGGTCGAATTCGGTACTATTCGCACCTTCGAGCCCGCAGACGTTGCGCGCGAATTCGATCGTCGCGAGCTGCATGCCCAGGCAAATGCCGAGATAAGGGATGCCGTTTTCACGCGCATGCCGGATCGCAGCAATCTTGCCCTCCACTCCGCGCTTGCCGAATCCGCCGGGCACGAGGATCGCGTCCATGTTGACGAGGCTCTTTACGCCTTCGCTCTCGATGGATTCGGAATCGATGTAGTGGATATTTAGTTTCGAACGCGTGTGGATCCCCGCGTGGATCAACGCCTCGGACAGCGACTTGTATGAATCGGCCAGGTCGACGTACTTGCCGACCAGTGCGATGTCGACTTCGTGCTCGGGATGCTCCCAGTCGTCGATCAGCTTGTTCCACGGCGTGAGGTTCGCGGCTTTGGCGAGGATGCCGAGCTTGTGGCAGACGATCTCGTCGAGCATCTGGTCGTGCAGCATGGCCGGGATCTTGTAAATCGAGTCGACGTCCCACGCCGCGATGACGGCTTCCTTGGAGACGTTGCAGAACAGCGCGATCTTGCGGCGATCGTCTTCAGGCAGCGGCCGGTCGGTGCGGCAAAGCAGGACGTCGGCCTGGATACCGATCTGCCGAAGCTCCTTAACCGAGTGCTGCGTGGGCTTGGTCTTGATCTCACCGGCCGATGCGATATAGGGCACCAAGGTCAGGTGGACGTAGCAGACGTTATTCCGGCCCAGCTCGAGGCCCATCTGCCGGATCGCCTCGAGGAAGGGCAGCGATTCGATGTCGCCCACCGTGCCGCCGATCTCGACGATGGCCACTTCGGCCTCACCTGCCCCGCGCTTCACGAAAGCCTTGATCTCGTCGGTGATGTGGGGGATCACCTGCACTGTGCCGCCGAGGTAGTCGCCGCGGCGCTCCTTGCGGATCACGCTCTCGTAAACCTGCCCGGTCGTGAAGTTGTTCCAGCGCTTCATCTTGGAGGACTGAAAGCGCTCGTAGTGGCCTAAATCGAGGTCGGTTTCCGCCCCGTCCTCCGTCACGAACACTTCTCCGTGCTGGAACGGGCTCATCGTGCCGGGATCCACGTTGATATACGGATCGAGCTTGATGTTGGTGACTTTGATTCCGCGCGATTCGAGGATCGCGGCGAGGGAGGCGGCGGCTATCCCCTTACCAAGAGAGGAAACTACACCGCCGGTTACGAATACGTATTTGGTCATCCGGGGACGATGCCGTGAAAGCCGAAGTTTACTCCTGTTTCGGCCCCACCTCAAACTTGCGCGGCAGATTTATGCCGCTCACGGCGCCATCCTGGCGGCCTTGATCGACTCGGTGCGGATGTCCTCGGTGAGCTGCGCCTTGTAGTTCGAAAACTCGGGCGAGGTCTTCATCGTGTAGTGGCGCGGATGCGGCAGGTCTATTTCCAGCAGCGTCTTGATTCGCCCGGGCCGGGCGGTCATGACCGCAACCCGGTTGGCCATGAAGATCGCCTCGTCGATGTCATGCGTGACGAAGAGGACGGTCTTGCGGTCGGCTTCCCAGATGCCAAGCAGCAACTCCTGCATCAGGGCTCGCGTCTGGTTATCCAGCGCCCCGAAAGGCTCGTCGAGCAGCAGCATCGTCGGGTCGTTGGCCAGCGCGCGTGCGAGCGCAGTGCGCTGCTGCATGCCGCCGGACAACATCTTCGGGAAATGCCGCTCGAACCCTTCGAGACCCGTCTTGGCGATGAAGTAATCCGCGATTTCCTTCTGGCGCGCTTCCGGCATGCCCTTCTCGCGCAGACCAAAGCAAATGTTGTCGCGCACGCTCAGCCAGGGGAACAACGTGTACGACTGGAACACCATCCCGCGATCGGATCCCGGCCGGCTGACGGGTTGACCATCCAGGACCACACGCCCGGTCGTCGGCTGGTCAAGCCCCGCAACGATTCGAAGCAGCGTCGACTTGCCGCACCCGGACGGACCGAGGATCGTGATGAAGTCGTTGTCCTCGATTGCAAGGCTCGTCGGCTGCAGCGCTTGCGTCGGCGCGCCGCCCTGCACTCCGGGAAAGATACGCGACACGCCCTCGATTGCGACTTTGGACATCAGAACGCCCAAGGGTAGAGCTTGCGGTTCACCCACTTGAACCCGAAGTCGGTAACCAACCCGATCACGCCGATGAGGAAGATCCCGAAAATCATCTGCCCCGTGTCGAGCATGCGCTGGCTGTCCATGATCATGTGGCCGATCCCGGTCTCGGCGCCGACGAGTTCCGCCACGATCACATACGTCCACGCCCACCCGAGCACCAGCCTCAGCGTCTCCGCGATTTGAGGCGCGGCGCCGGGCAACATCACGCGCTTAACGATGCCGGACGAATCCGCGCCGAGCGTATAGGCGGCCTCCACCAAGTCCTTGCGCGTGGAGCCCACTACTCCGGCCACCATCAGGATCACCTGGAATACGGAGCCGATGAAAATCACGAGCAGCTTTTCCGCTTCCCCGATCCCGGCCCAAAGGATCAGGAGCGGAATGAAAGCGGACGCCGGCAGGTAGCGGGCAAACGAAATGAAGGGCTCGAAGAATGCCTCGACCGGCTTGAACGCGCCCATCAGGATGCCCAGCGGTACTGCCACGACGGCCGCGAGCAGGAATCCGCCGATCACCCGGAACAGAGTGATGCCGACGTCGTTGATGAAATTGAACTGCGCGAACAGGTTGTAGCCCGTGACGAGCGTCTCGAGCGGTGTCTTGAGGAACATCGGCTCGATGAAGCCACCCCAGGTGACAAACGACCACGCGCCGAGGAACAGGACGAAGAAGATCGTCCCGAGAAACAGGCGCGCCCTTTGCGAAACCGGCTTGAGGGGTTCGAAGATCATCTAGTGAGAAAAGGGGCCAGGCTCAAACCTGACAGGTTTAAGCCTGGCCCCTTTTTTGGCGTCCTTACTGGAAGCTCAGGTCCAGCATGTCCTTCGGCTTGATGTCCTTGGCGATCACGCGGTTGAACTTCAGCACGTCGATCGCAAAGCTGGTGAACTGCTGGTTCTCCTTGGCGTAGTACGCCTTGTTCGCCGCGCGATCCTGCCAGGAGATGAATGCCGCCGACTTGCCGAACTGCTCGCCCGTCTGCTTCACCGCGCTGCCCATGAGTTCGTAGGCTTTCGCCGGCTCGCGCTTGATCATGTCCAGCGCCTCGAAAAAGCTGTCGACCGTGGCCTTCACGATCTTCGGGTTCTTCTTGATGAAGTCGGTGCGGAACACGAGCGTGTCGACGACCACAGGGTAATCGACGGAGGTCACGAGGATCTTGCCGGCTTCGGGCTTGGCACGGACCGTCGAAAGATACGGCTCATACGTCACCGCCGCGTCGTTCTGCCCGGCTACGAAAGATTGCGCGGCCGGCTGGGAGCCCATCGTCGAGCGGATGACGTCCTGCATCGTCATGCCGTTCTTCTGCAGGATGTACGAGAGCATGAAGTGCTGCACGGTGCCCGGACCGTCGACCGCAATGGTCTTGCCCTTGAGCTCCTTGATGGAGTTGATGTTGTTCCTGACCACAACGCCGTCCCCGCCGTTCGACTTGTCGATGAGCAGCACCTGCACGGCCGGCACGCCGGCGGCTGTCCAGACGATGTGCTGGTCGACGGTCGTGGCCGCTGCATTCAAGGCGCCCGAAGCCAAAGCCGCCGAACGCTGGACCGGTGCGATGAAACGGATTTCCACGTCAACGCCGTTCTTCTTGAAGATGCCGGCCTTGTCGGCGAGGGAGAGCGGTGCGAAGCCCGTCCAGCCACTGATGCCGAGGATGACTTTTTCCTGCGCCACGGCCGTGGTCGAAACCACGCTGGCGATCAGTGCGAACAAGAGTGTTTTCATTTTTGGCGCCCCTGGGTTTCCCTCGAAGGCGCCATTTTAGGGTCAGCGTGCTGCGCCGCGCAATGCGCCGCCTCGCAGGCGAGCAGGTCAGGCCGCCTGGCGCGGCCGGGTGACCGGAATGCCCTTGCGGAAGGACCATCCGCCGTTGAAGCACTCCTCGACCTCCGCCGCTAGAAGGTCTTTACCCGCCACGCGGAGCGATCCTTTACCGGCTCGAGATGCGGCTTCGCCATTTCCGCCGCCTATTGCTCCACCTTGATGCCCTGCTCGCGGATGATCTGCGCCCATCGGCCGGTCTCCGCATCGATGCGGCTTGTGAACTGCGCCTGCGTGTTCGGGATGTAGACCAGGCCTTGCTCGGCCAGGAATTTTTGCACCTCCGGCATCTGCGACACGGTGGTGTATTCTTTGTAGAGCCGGTCGGTGATTGCCTTCGGCGTGCCGGCCGGCGCAATCAGCGCGTACCAGGTCACTACTTCGACGTCATAGCCTGATTCGACGAGCGTCGGTACATCGGGCAACTGCGGAACGCGCTGAGGCGTCGTGACGGCGAGAGGCCGGATGCGCCCGCCTTTCAGCTGCGGCAGCATCAGCGGCAGCGTGTCGAACATCGCCTGGATCTGCCCGTCGATCATCTGCGGAAGCGATTCATTGGTGCCTTTGTACGGCACGTGCACCATGTCCGTGCCGTCCCTCTTCTTGAACATCTCGAAGATGAGGTGTTGCGCGGTACCGATGCCGACCGAGGCGTAATTCAGCTTCCCGGGCTGCGCCTTGGCCAGCGCAATGAGTTCCTTCACGTTCTTCGCCGGAAAATTCGCGGGGACGACGAGGACCAGCGGCGACGCAGCGAACATGGTGATCGGAATCAAATCCTTCTTCGCCTCATAGGGCATGTTCTTGTAGAGGTTCGGGAAGATGGTCAGCGGCCCGAGGTTGCCCATGCCGATCGTGTAGCCGTCCGGTGCCGCGCGCGCGACTTCCGCCACGCCGATGCGTCCGCCGGCGCCCGCTTTGAAATCGGTCACGACCGTTTGTCCGAGCGCCTTGGAAACGCGATCGTTGAAGGCGCGCGCGATGAGGTCGTTGAGTCCTCCCGCAGGCCAGGGCACGACGAAGCGGATCGGCTTGGTCGGCCACTCTTGCGCGGCAGCGGGAAGCGCCAAGGCGAAGCACAGGACGGCAAAGATAATACGACGCATCGAAGGCCTTTCTGGTTTTCGATACGGGAGCATACATCCACACCGAAGCCTGAGAAAATACGCTTTCACATTCGCCGCTCAACGGATCCTCCGCTCCTTTCATGAAGATCAACCGAGTCGACCACGTCGGCAGCCTGCTGCGCCCCGAGACCCTGAAAGCCGCGTTCATGCGCCATGCAGTGGGCCAGATGTCGCGCGAAGATCTCGATGCTGCGGAAGACGCCGCCATCCTCGAAATCATTCAGAAGCAGGAGGCGCACGGACTACCGGTCGTGACCGACGGCGAGTACCGCAGGCTCAACTGGCAGGTGAGCTTCTCCGAGGTGGCCGGATGGGACATGTGGAACACCTCCTGGCTGAATTTCAAGCAGAACCCGGGCAACATCGCGCCGACGGAAAAGCCTTTCCAGAAAGGCGAGGACGCGGTGCTCTCGTTCCAGACGCCCGTAACGGAAAAGCTCCGTCTGGTGCGCAGCTTCCCGCTGCACGAATACCGCTGCGCCGCCTCGGTCGCGAAGCGTCCAGTCAAGATTCCCCTCATGGGACCGGATCGCGTCGCGCAGATGGCCGACACCGCAGGGGCACGCGCCCTCTATGCGGATTCAGATGCGTTTCTAGCCGATGTGGTTGCGATCCAGAAACAGATGGTGACCGAGCTGATCGACGCCGGCTGCAGGCACGTGCAACTCGATGAGCCCAGCTACACCGGCTACGTCGATCCCCCGACGCTCGAAAGGCTGAAGGCTCGTGGGGAGGATCCGTTGAAGAATCTCGATCGCGCGATCGCGGCCGATAACGCCGTCATCGACGGCCTGAAGGGCAAGGCGACATTCGGCCTGCATATCTGCCGCGGCAACCGCGCGAGCATGTGGCATCGCGAAGGCAAGTACGACCCGATCGCGGAGCGCTTGTTCGGCAACCTCAGGTTCGATCGCCTGCTGCTCGAATACGACACGGAACGCGCAGGCGGCTTCGAGCCGCTGCGCTACGTGCCGAAGGGCGTGACCGTGGTGCTCGGGCTCATTACGACCAAATTCGGCCAGGTGGAGACCGTCGACGAACTAAGGCGCCGCATCGACGACGCAAGCCGCTTCATCGACGTCGGCCAGCTCGCACTGAGCCCGCAATGCGGATTCGCCTCGGGCATTGCCGGCAACCTGCTTACCGAAGAAGAGCAATGGGCGAAAGTCGACGTCATGGTCGAAACTGCCCGCCAAGTCTGGGGAACGACATGACAACCGGTGCACGCATCGTCCGCGCGCCGCGCGGCACAACACTCTCTGCCAAGAGCTGGCTGACCGAAGCGCCCTTGCGCATGCTCATGAACAACCTCGACCCCGAGGTGGCCGAGCGGCCGGAGGACCTCGTGGTCTACGGCGGTATCGGCAAGGCCGCGCGCAACTGGGAGTGCTTCGACCAGATCGTCGCGAGCCTGAGGAAGCTGGAGGCAGACGACACGCTTCTCGTCCAATCGGGCAAACCGGTCGGCGTGTTCAAGACCCATGCCGATGCGCCGCGCGTGCTGATCGCAAACTCCAACCTTGTGCCGCACTGGGCGACGTGGGAGCACTTCAACGAGCTCGACCGCAAGGGCCTGATGATGTACGGCCAGATGACCGCAGGCTCGTGGATCTACATCGGCAGCCAAGGCATCGTGCAGGGGACGTACGAAACGTTCGCCGAAGCCGGCCGCCAGCACTACAACGGCAACTGGAAAGGCAAGTGGATCCTGACAGGCGGTCTCGGCGGCATGGGCGGGGCTCAACCTCTCGCCGCAACCATGGCCGGCGCCTCGATGCTCGCAATCGAGTGCGACCCTACCCGCATCGACATGCGCCTGCGCACGGGTTACCTCGACGAGCGCGCCGACACGCTCGATGAAGCCTACGCGATCCTCCAGCGCGCCGAATCCGGAGGGCGCGCCGTGTCGGTCGGCCTGGTCGGTAACGCCGCGGAGCTTTATCCAGAAATGTTGAGGCGCGCGCGCGCGGGCGGCATGAAGCCCGCGCTGGTCACCGACCAGACCTCGGCGCATGACCCGGCCAACGGTTACCTGCCCGAGCACTGGTCGCTCGAGCGCTGGAAGGACCTGCGCAAGACCGATCCGGAAGAAGTCGCCCTCTCCGCGCGAGAAGCGATCGCCAACCAGGTCCGCGCCATCCTCGGCTTCCAGGCGATGGGCATTCCCTGCGTCGACTACGGCAACAACATCCGCCAGGAAGCAAAGAACGTCGGCGTGAAGAACGCGTTCGATTTTCCCGGCTTTGTTCCTGCATACATCCGTCCCCTCTTCTGCCGCGGCATCGGGCCGTTCCGCTGGGTCGCGCTTTCGGGCGACCCGGAGGACATCGCAAAGACGGACGCCAAGGTACGCGAGCTCTTCCCCCACGACCGCAACCTGCACAACTGGCTCGAGATGGCCGGCAAGCGCATCCATTTCCAGGGACTGCCCGCGCGCATCCTCTGGATCGGCCTGGGAGACCGGCACCGCGTCGGCCTGGCGTTCAATGAAATGGTTCGCACGGGCGAATTGAAAGCCCCCGTCGTCATCGGTCGCGACCACCTCGACTCGGGATCGGTGGCGAGCCCCAATCGCGAAACCGAATCGATGCGCGACGGATCGGATGCAGTGTCCGACTGGGCGATGCTCAACGCACTACTCAACTGCGCAAGCGGTGCGACGTGGGTATCGCTGCATCACGGCGGCGGCGTGGGGATGGGCTACTCCCAACATGCCGGCATGGTGATCGTGTGCGACGGCACGGCGGCCGCAGATAAGCGCATCGCGCGAGTGCTCTGGAACGATCCCGCCACCGGGGTCATGCGGCACGCCGACGCCGGGTATGAAGACGCCATGCGCTGTTCGAAGGAACAGGGGCTCAACCTGCCGATGATCGGGCGAAGTGAGCGAGTCGGCGAGTAAACCGGTGAGCGCACTGCTGATCGGGGGCAGTTCCCTCGCGCGCGCGTGCCCTTCTACAAGGAGGACCGCTATTTCGCGCCGGACATCGAGGCGATCAGGCAGCTCGTCACGAGCAGCACCTACACCGCAGAAGCGGCCGGGCTGCTGCCCTCGGGCTAGAATCCGCGCATGGAACTCTTTCGCTTCAAGCAGGGCACCGCCCCGCTGCTCGTCTCGATGCCGCACGTCGGCACCCACATCCAGGACGTGCTCGCCCGCCGCATGATGCCCGTCGCGAAGACGGTGCCGGACACGGACTGGCATCTCGAGCAGCTCTACGAGTTCGCCAATGACCTGGGCGCTTCGATCCTGGTCGCCACGCATTCGCGTTACGTCGTCGACCTCAACCGGCCGCCGGACAACGCCAACCTCTACCCCGGGCAGGACACCACGGGCCTGTGCCCGATCGACACCTTCGCCAAGCAGCCGATCTATCGAATGGGTGAGGAGCCGGACGAGACCGAGGTGAAGCACCGCGTCGGCACGTACTGGAAGCCGTATCACGCGAAATTGCAGGAAGAACTCGCGCGGCTGAAGCAAGTCCATGGCAGCGCCTTGCTGTGGGATGCGCACTCGATCGCGTCCGAAGTGCCGCGCTTTTTCCAGGGGCAGCTCACCGATTTCAACCTCGGCACGGCTGACGGCGCATCGTGCCGCCCGGAGATCGGCGAAAAGATGCTCGCGATTGCCGAGCGCGCTTCCGGCTTCACTTCTGTGCTCAACGGCCGCTTCAAGGGCGGCTACATCACGCGCACTTACGGCAAGCCCGCCGAGGGCGTCGAGGCGGTGCAACTGGAGCTCTCGGAGATTACCTACATGGATGAGCCGCATCCGTTCGGCTACCGCAAGGACCTTGCCGCCCAAGTTCAGCCGCACTTGCGCGCGATGCTCGAGGGATTCATGGGCTTTCATCGCTCCTGACCGTTTGCTTTGTACGCTGCCGCACCGATGCGGCAGCGCTGATTTGGTCTCCTTCGCCATGCGTTTTTTCCGCATCCCCACCCGCGCCGGGGAAATTCTCAAGAACCCGCTGGCGTTCGCGCTCCAGGTGCTCAAGGCATTCCAGGCCAACCAGGGACTGCTCCTGGCGGGCGCGGTCGCCTATTACGCACTGCTCTCGATCGTGCCGCTGCTGATCCTCATGGTCATCGTGCTCTCGCACGTGATCGACCAGGCCGAGTTGCTCGCCACGTTGCGGAGGGCGCTCGAATACGTTGTCCCCGGGCAATCGAAGGAAGTCGTGCAGGAACTGCGCGATTTCCTGGACAACAGCGCTGCGGTCGGGTGGGTGCTGTTCGCAACGATGCTGTTTTTCAGCTCGCTGGCCTTCAAGGTGCTCGAGAACGCGATCTCCGTGATCTTCCTGCATCGCGTTGCGGTGAGGCGTCGCCATTGGGTCGTCTCGCTGCTCCTCCCGTTCGGCTACATCCTGTTCATCGGCGCGTTGCTGTTTGTCGGCACCTACGTGCTTGCCGACCTCCTGGCGATGGGGACATGGAACATCGTGCTCGAAGGCCACTCTTGGTCGCTCGGCGGCGTATCGCGCCTTGCGCTGTACTTCGTCGGCATCGTCGGCGAGATCCTGCTGATCTCGTCGATCTACTACTTCATGCCGGTCGGACGCCTTTCGATCAGCCACGCGCTCATCGGGGGCGCCACCGCGGGCATCCTTTGGGAAATCATCCGCCACGCCCTGGTTTGGTATTTCAGCACACTGTCGCAGGTGAACGTCGTCTACGGGTCGCTTACCACGGCCATCATCGTGCTGCTCAGCTTCGAGATCGTCGCGACGCTGCTCCTGCTGGGCGCGCAAGTCATCGCCGAATACGAGCGATTCGGCCAAGGCGTCGCCGCGGAGGCGCCGCAGGCGGCCGAAATCGGCACTGAGGTGGAGGAAGCGGCCCCCCATTCTGGACGTTGATCGCCCAAGAGCGTTGAAACACCTTGTCTCGCAGATGCGATTGACCTCAGGCAGGGGGCTTTGTATAAGCGCGAAGGCCCCTCTTTGCAAAGACCCCCATGCAGGACACCAAACTTCCCCTCGCCGGCTTGCGCGTTATCGACCTTTCGCGCGCGCTCGCAGGACCTTTTTGCGCGACGATCCTCGCCGACCTCGGCGCGGACGTAGTCAAGATCGAGCCGACCCCCGACGGTGAAATGGTGCGCGGATGGGGTCCCTTCCAGGACGGGACGAGCGTCTACTACCTCAGCATCCACCGCAACAAGCGCAGCCTCGCGATTAACTTCCGCGATCCAGAGGGCCTCGACCTCATCCGCACACTGGCCGACAAGGCCGACATCCTCGTAGAAAACTTCAAGCCCGGCGTCATGGCCGACATGAAGATGGACTACCCGGCGCTCGCTGTGCGCAACCCTCGCCTCATCTTTGCCTCGATCACAGGGTTCGGCACGACCGGCCCGTACGGCGGCTGGCCCGGCGTCGACCAGATTGCGCAAGGCATGTCCGGGCTCATGAGCCTCACGGGCCACAAGGAAACCGGACCCACCCGCGTTGGGATCCCGATCGGCGACGTCGTCGCCGGCATGTGGGCAGCGCTCGGGGTGCAGGCGGCGGTGATCCAGCGCATGGCCACCGGCCGGGGCCAGCTTGTCGAAACGTCGTTACTCGCAGGGCTGATCGGCTTGTTGACCGTGCAGGGCCAGCGCGAGTTGTCCCTTGGCGATACGCCGGTCGTGGCGGGCAACGACCACCCGGTCGTATACCCGTACGGGATGTTCGAGGCGAACGACGGCCCGTTCAACATGGCTGCCGCGACCGAGGACATGTGGGTCAAGCTCTGCAAGCTAGTCGGCCACGAAGAATGGGCGACCAACCCGGAGTACAAGGACAGTGCGTCGCGCAGCCGCAATCGCGCGGCGCTGAAGAAAGAGCTCAACGCGATCTTTGCAACACGCGGCAAGATGGACTGGACCCTCGACCTCGTAAAGCTCGGCCTGCCCGCCGGGCCGATTTTCACTCTCGACCAGGTGTTCAAGGACAAGCACGTAATCGAAACAGGCATCGTCGAGGAGATCGAGCACCCTTCCCTCGGCACGCTGCGCCTCGTTGCCAGCCCCATTCGCATGGCCGGCATGGGCGGACGCTCCGTGCGCTCCGCGCCGCCCGTGCTAGGGGCCGACAGCCGCAAGGTGCTCGAAGACTTCGGGGTGCCCGTGGAGTGCATCGACGCGCTCGTCGCATCCAAGACCATCCAGTGCGCTTAGGAGAACGCTGATGCTCGCAGACCAAATCGCCTATGTTGCCCTTGCCTCGAACGACTTGACCGCGACTTGCAAGGTGATCGAAGCGCACTTCGGCCTCGCGCGCACCGAGTTCGAGACGCCCCAGGGCAAGGTGCCGGTCTACGGCGTCGGTCGGAGCGCGCTCGCGGTCTTTCCGCTGGGCCACTCCATGATCGATGGCGAGACGAAGCCCGGCGTGCATCACATCGCACTGGGCGTTGACGATGTGGATGCAGCCGGACGGCGCGCAATCGATGCCGGCGTATCGGCGCTCGCCGCCTCCGGGTTCGATGGACGCAAGACACTCAAGCTCGACCGCGCAGCCACGGTCGGCATACGCACGCACCTGACCGAGCGCATGGATCTCGCCCCGGCATCGGGCGGCGCCGTCGAACGCATCGACCACCTCGGCATCGCAAGCAGCGACGTCTTCGAGGACGAGAAAGTCTTCTCGGGCAAGTTCGGGTTTGCCGTGGAAAGCCGGCAGACCGACATGGAGGTGAGCATGGCCGTTGAAAGCTTCACCTCGGACAAGTACGGCGTGGTCTACCACAACCGCCCTCCGCAGCCGGTGGGCGGCCTGCGAGTGGTATTCATCACGATGGGCGATTGCGAGCTCGAGTTCCTCGCCAATTTCGATCCGAACCAGGGCGCGGAAATCGAGCACGGACGGTCCGGGTCGACCAAGCAGGATCAGGGCGCCATCACCCGCTTCGTGCAATCGCGCGGCCGCGGCTTGCACCACGTCGCGCTCAAGGCCCGTGACATCGACAAGACGCTTGCCGGGATGGCCGCGGCGGGCCTGCCGATGATCGACACGAAAGGCAGGCCGGGCTCCCGGCGCGCGCTGATCGGCTTTCCCCATCCAAAAGCAACAGGCGGCATCCTCATGCACCTCGTGCAACGGGAAGCCTGATAACGCATCACTGGAGGAGACAAAAAATGAAAACAAAACGGGTAGCGAAGAGCGGCCTGCGCCTGGCACTGATGGCCGGGGCGCTTGCGGCAGCGACCGGCACGCTCGCGCAGGAGTTCCCTTCGAAGGCGCCGATCCGCCTCATCGTCGGGTTCGCGCCGGGCGGAGGCACGGATGCCATTGCGCGCGCATTGAACACGCGCATGGGCGAAGTGCTCAAGCAAAGCGTCGTGGTCGAGAACCGGTCGGGTGCAGGCGGCACGCTGGCCGCGGACCATGTGGCCAAGTCGCCGCCGGACGGCTACACGGTGCTCTTCACGCTCAACAACCATTCGATCAACCAGGCCCTCTACCCCAAGTTGTCGTATGACACGGAGCGCGACCTGCGCGGCGTGACGCTGGTCGGCAGCCTGCCGCAGGCGATCGCGGCGCATCCCAGCGCCTCGGCGAACACGCTTCAGCAGTTCCTGCAACTCGGCGCGAAGGACGACCCGAAGCAGCGCGTCTATGCAAGCGGGGGCGTCGGCTCGCCCGGCCACTTCGCCGCGGCGTATCTCGAGTCGCTGGCCGGGGTAGGCTTCACACATATCCCCTATCGCGGGGCGGGCCCGGCGATATCGGACGTGATCGGCGGGCAGGTGCCTTACATCCTGTCGACGCTCACCGGGCTGCTGCCGCATATCAAGGCCGGCAAGCTGAAGGCGATCGCCCTCACCTCCGCCGAGCCCTCGACGCTCCTGCCGAACGTGCCGACCATCGCCGAAAGCGGGTTCCCCGGATACGACATGGATTCGTGGATGGGCACTTTCGTGCCGCGCGCAACGCCGCCGGCGGTCATGAGGGTCCTGCACGAAGCGACGCTGGAGGCGATGAAGCAGCCGGCCGTGCGCGAGCGCGTCGAGGCCCAGGCCGGGCGCCTCACCCCCGGCTCGGGTGAAGCGCTCGACGCCATCGTGGGCGCCGACATCAAGCGCTACACGCAGATCGTCCGCGACCGCGGCATCAAGGCGGAATAGGCATGCTGAAGATCCTCGGGCGCGCCAACTCCTTCAATGTGCGCAAGGTGCTGTGGACATGCGACGAGATCGGCCTGCCCTTCGAGCGGGAAGATTACGGCCGCGGCTTCCGCCCGACCAACACGCCGGAGTTCCTGAATTTGAACCCCGTCGGCCAGGTGCCCTGCGTCATCGACGACGGGTTCGTGATGCGCGAATCACACGCGATCATCCGGTACCTCTGCTCCAAGCACCGCGCGACTCAGCTCTTTCCGGACGATCTCGAAGAGCGGCAGAAGATCGAGGCCTGGATGGACTGGGTCGCCTACGACGTGACGCATTCGATGCGCGGTGCTTTTCTTGGCGGGCAGCTCAAGGAACCGCCCTGGAACAACGAGTGGTTCGTGGCGCAGGGACGCAAGGACCTCACCGGCCAGATGAAGCTGCTGGACGAGCATCTCGTCGCAAGCGGCCCGTACCTGGTCGGCAAAGCCTTCACGCTGGCCGACATCCCGATGGGGCTGGTGGTGAACCGCTGGTTCTCGCTTGCCGAGGTGAAGCGCCCCATCTATCCGGCGGTCGCGGCCTATTACGCGGTGCTCACCGAGCGTCCCGCGTACCGCGCGCATGGGCGCAACGGCCTTCCGTAAACCAGAAAGTTGAACTTTATATTCCGTAGAAGTAACCGTAGAGCGGCTATCAGGGCAATACGTTTTCCAAAAATGGAAATGAACTAACCCAGGGCCTGGCCGAAATCGGCGATAAGGTCCTCGCCGTCCTCGATGCCGATCGACAGGCGGACGAGGGACTCTGCGATGCCCATGTCCTTGCGGCGCTCCAGGCCCATCTCCCAGAAGATCGTATGCGCGACGGGAATCGCGAGCGTGCGGTTGTCGCCGAGGTTCGACGAAGACACCACGATCCCAAGCCGGTTGAGGAAGTCGAAGCAGTCGATCCCCTCGGCCAGTTCGAACGAGAGGATCCCGCCGAACGCCTTGAAGAGCGACTTCGAAAGCGCGTGCTGGGGATGCGAAGGCAGGCCGGGATAGTAGACGGCGCGAACTTTCGGGTGCTTCTCGAGGAAAGTGGCCACGGCGAGCGCATTCGAGCAGGTGCGCTCCATCCTGAGGGCAAGCGTCTCTGCTCCGGCCGCGATGTGATGGGCGTCGGTTGCGGCGAGCGTCCCGCCCCAGTCGCGCAGACCTTTCTTCCTGATCTGCTGGATGCCCCAGAGCTTCGGCGGCTGCGTCTTGTAGTTCTCCGCGATGTTGGGAAAGCGCGTCCAGTCGAACAGGCCGGTGTCGGTGATGCTGCCGCCGAGCGCGTTGCCATGCCCGCCGATGTACTTGGTGAGCGAATTGATCACCAACCCCGCGCCTGAAGCCTTGGGCCGGTAAAGCGCCGGTGAGGTCATGGTGTTGTCGACCATATACAGGACGCCTCGCGCGGTGCAAAGCGCGCCGATTCGCTCGAGATCGGCCACCTGCGTGCGCGGATTCGCGATCGTCTCGACGAACACCAGCCGCGTCTGCGGGGTCAGCTCACGCTCCACATTGGCCACCACCGTGGCATCGACGAAGCTCACCTTGATGCCGTGCGACTGGAGCGTGCCGAAAAGGCTCACGGTATTGCCGAACAGGAACCGGCTCGCGACCACGTGGTCGCCCTCTC
>JANXRZ010000248.1 GCA_025352885.1 Pseudomonadota bacterium
TGGGCGCACACGCCGCTCGGGCGCATGGCCAACGCGGTGCGCGACAACCCCGAGCGCGCCGAATTCGTCGGCTATGACACGCAGCGCGTACGCTGGTACACGCTGATCATCTCTTCCTTCTTCGCTGGCATCGCCGGCGCCCTCGGAGTGATCAACTTCGAGATCGTCACTGCCGAAAACGTGAGCGCCGTGCGCTCGGGCGGCGTGCTGCTCGCTGCGTTCATCGGCGGCGTCGGATTCTTCTTCGGCCCGATCATCGGCGCCTGCGTGTTCATCTACTTCGTGGTCGCCTTGTCGGATCACACCAAGGCCTGGCTGCTGTACCTCGGCATGTTCTTCATGCTCATGGTGATTTTCGCCCCCGGCGGCATCGCGAGCCTCATCATGATGCAGGTCCAGCTCATCGCGAGAAAGCGCTTCGGGCGGATCTGGCGGGCTTACGCGGCCGCGGCCGGAAGCGGCGTGCTCGTGCTGGCGGCGCTGGTCCTTACGGTCGAGATGACCTACAAGGTCTCGGTCGACCGCGCAGGAGGCACGGTGATGAAGCTCTTCGGCGTCGAGTTCGATGCGGCGACGCTCGTCCCATGGGCGATTGCGATCGCGCTGTGGATCGTCGGGGGATGGCTGTTCAATTCGACGCGGCGCCGGGTGGCGCAGATCTACGGCGACATCCAGGCCGAATTTTCCAAGGGACGCTCATGAGCGCGGCCCTCGAGCTGCGCGACGTGCGCAAGGCCTTCGGCAACACGGAGATCATCCGCGGGGTGGACCTCGCGATCCCCCAAGGCGAGCGGCACGCGATCATCGGGCCGAACGGCGCGGGCAAGTCCACGCTATTCAACCTCATCAGCGGGCGCTTCGCGATGAGCTCGGGCTCGATCCGCCTGAACGGCGAGGAGATTGGCGCGCTGAAACCCTTCGAGATCAACCGCAAGGGCCTCTCCCGGTCGTTCCAGATCACCAACATCTTCCATAACCTTTCGGTGTTCGAGAACGTGCGCTGCGCGGTGCTGTGGTCGCTCGGCTACCGGTATTCGTTCTGGCACCGCCTTGGCGCCCTCAAGGACACGCAGGTCCGGGCCGAAGAGGTCATCGAATCGATCGGGCTCATGAGCCTGCGGGATCGCCCGGCCGGGCTGCTCACTTATGCCGAGCAGCGCGCGCTGGAGATCGGCATCACGATTGCCGGCGGCGCGGGCGTGATCCTGCTCGATGAGCCGACTGCGGGCATGAGCCGGTCGGAAACCGCGAACGTGGTCGAACTCATCCGCCGCGTGACCGCCGGTAAAACCCTCGTGATGGTCGAGCACGACATGGGCGTCGTGTTCAACCTGGCCGACCGGATCTCCGTGCTCGTCTACGGCGAGGTCATCGCGACGGGCACGCCGACCGAGATCCGCTCGAACCCGGCGGTGCAGGAAGCCTATCTGGGCGGGCTGCACAAGGAAGACGTGGGAGGGACTGCGCATGCTTGAAGCCCGGGACCTCCACGCCTATTACGGCAAGAGCCACATCCTGCACGGCGTGCACCTCAAGGTCGGCGAAGGCGAGATCGTGAGCCTGCTCGGCCGCAACGGCGTGGGCCGCTCGACCACCATCAAGGCGATCATGGGCATGGTGGACTGCACGGGCTCGGTCAAGTTTCGCGGCGAGGAGATGGTCGGGCTCAAGGCTTACCAGATCGCGCACAAGGGCCTGGGCTACGTGCCGGAGAACCGCGACATCTTCCCCAGCCTCACGGTACGCCAGAACCTGCTGCTCGGGCAGAAGGCCAAGCAGGAATCCGAGCGCTGGGGGATGGAAGACATGTTCACGATCTTTCCCCGCCTCAAGGAACGCGCCGACAACGAGGCCGGCGTGCTTTCGGGCGGCGAGCAGCAGATGCTCACCCTGTGCCGCACCCTCATGGGCGACCCGAAGCTCGTCATGATCGACGAGCCGACAGAAGGCTTGGCGCCCAAGATCGTCGAGCAGGTCGCGCGCCTCTTCGAGGAAATCAGGAAGCGCGGCGTGTCGATCCTGCTGGTGGAACAAAAGCTTGCAATCGCGCTGGACATCTCCGAGCGCCTCTATGTAATGGGCCACGGCAGCATCGTCTTCGAGGGCAAGCCGCGCGACGTGCGCGAGGATGCCGCGATGCGGAAAGAATGGCTTGAGGTCTAGCGGTAAAATTCAGGTTCCTTCCAGGAGCACCCAAATGAGCGACGCAACATCCTATTCGGTCCGCGACGGCATTGCCGTCATCGTAATGAACAACCCCCCCGTCAACGGCCTTGGCAGCGTGCTGCGTCCGGGCATCGTGGACGGCATGAAAAAGGCGGAAGCCGATCCGGCCGTCAAGGCGCTGGTGATCATGGGCTCAGCCAAGGCCTTCTCGGGTGGCGCGGACATCCGCGAATTCAATACGCCGAAGTCCTCCATGTCCCCGACGCTGCCGGAGATCAACGATGCGCAGGACAACTTCAAGAAGCCGATGGTCGCGGCGATCGGCGGCTTCGCGCTCGGCGGCGGCCTTGAGCTCGCGCTCGGGTGCCACTACCGCGTGGCCGCGCCCAAGACGCTTCTGGGCTTGCCCGAAGTGAAGCTCGGCATCCTCCCCGGCTCAGGCGGCACGCAGCGGCTGCCGCGCGTGGTTGGCGCGGCTGAAGGCGTGAAGATGATGACCACCGGCAATCCCATTCCCGCCGAGCAGGGGCTCAAGGTCGGCCTCATCGATGAGATCGTGCAGGGCGACCTGCTCGAAGGCGCGATTGCGTTTGCAAAGAAGCTCGTGGCCGAAGGCAAGGGTCCGCGCCGCATCCGCGACCAGAAGGTGAAAGTCGACGGTGACCCGAAAGCGTTCTTCGACGCGGCGCGCGCCGAGGTCGCCAAGGGTTCACGCGGCTATCCTGCCCCGCTCGAGATCGTCGCCTGCGTCGAGGCCGCGGTGAACCTGCCCTTCGATGAAGGCCGCAAGGAAGAGCGCCGCCGGTTCGCCGGACTCGTGGAAGGCAACGAATCCAAGGCGCTGCGCCACATGTTCTTCGCCGAGCGCCAGACCACCAAGATTCCCGATGTTCCGGAAGACACGCCAAAGCGCGAAATCAACAAGGCAGCCGTGATCGGCGCCGGCACGATGGGCGGCGGCATCACGATGAGCCTGGTGAACGTCGGCATCCCGGTCACGATCATCGAGATGAAGCAGGACGCGCTCGATCGCGGCATCGCCACGATCAGGAAGAATTACGCGAGCACCGTGTCCAAAGGCCGCCTGAAGCAGGAAGACATGGACAAGCGGATGGCGCTCATCACGCCGGCCCTCGACATTTCCGCCGGCAAGGACGCCGACATCGTGATCGAAGCGGTCTTCGAGCGCATGGACGTCAAGGAAGAGATTTTCAAGAAGCTCGATGCAGTGATGAAGCCCGGCGCGATACTCGCATCTAACACGTCCACGCTGGACGTCGACCAAATCGCGCGGGCCACCAAGCGTCCGCAGGACGTAATCGGCACGCACTTCTTCTCGCCGGCCAATGTCATGCGCCTGCTCGAAGTCGTGCGCGGCAAGGCCACCGGCAAGGACGTGCTCGCCACGACGATGGCACTGGGCAAGAAGATCAAGAAGGTGCCGGTCGTCTCCGGCGTCTGCGACGGCTTCATCGGCAACCGCATGATCGAGAAGTACGGCCAGCAGTCGCTTTTCCTCCTGGACGAAGGCTGCAGCCCGCAGCAGGTCGACGCCGCCGCGCAGAAGTGGGGCATGGCGATGGGACCGCTCGCGATGGGCGACATGGCGGGTCTCGACATCGGATGGGAGATCAGGAAGCGCCGCTACATCGAGCGCCCGAATTTCCTCTATTCGAAAGTCGGCGACAAGATCGCCGAGCTCGGCCGCTTCGGCCAGAAGACCGGCAAGGGCTGGTACCTGTATGAGGCCGGGAACAGGAAGCCCATTCCCGATCCCGAGGTCGACAAGATCATCGCCGAGTACCGCAAGGAAAAAGGCATCAAGACCCGGCAGATTCCGGACGAGGAGATCGTCGAACGCCTGATCTACGCGCTGGTCAACGAAGCGGCCTACATCCTCGAGGAAGGCATTGCCCTGCGCGCGTCAGACATCGACATGGTGTACCTGACGGGCTACGGGTTCCCCGCGTACCGCGGCGGGCCAATGTTCTACGCCGACACGGTGGGCCTGCCGAAGGTGCTCGCTTCGATCGAACAATTCCAGAAAGGCTACATGGGCGAAGTCTGGAAGCCCGCGCCGCTGCTGGTGAAACTGGCCGAGGAAGGAAAAAGGTTCAACGGATGAAAACCCCCATGCGTCTCCTCGCACTAGCCGCGGCTGCGCTGCTCGCAACCGGCTGCACCTCGCTCACCAAGGACCCCTTCCCGCCGCTGCACCCGCACTGGTCGGACTTTTCCGCGATCCAGGCCCGGCACTACGCCAACTTTCCCGGCAAGACGAAGGAACGCGTCAACGAGTCAAAAGTTGCGACCGGCCAAATCGCGACCACTTACCTGCGCGAGATCCAGCTCGACAACAACCGGTACTTCGGCACGGCGTGGACACTGGTTCCCGCTTCGCTCGGCAATCCCGGCGTGCAGGAGAAGGTGCTCGAACTGGCGGCCGCGGAAGCCGTGAAGAGCACGGGCGGCAAGCTCCTTTCGAAGCATCCCGTCACGAACGAAGGCATCCGCGGATTGGCTTACGTGATCGACATGCCGCAGTCCAAGACGCGCATGCGCCAGCAGATTTTCCTGGTGACCGGGGTTCTGGTCGAGCAGACGTATACCGGGCCGGCCGGCACCGAGGACGACCGCGACCCCGGCCGGTTCTTCGATTCCCTCAAGCTTTTGCCCTGACACCGGACCAACTTCCCGAAGGAGTGACCCCATGACCGAAGCCGTCATCGTATCGACCGCAAGAACCCCGCTCTGCAAGTCCTGGCGCGGCGCACTGAACATGACCCATGGCGCGACGCTCGGCGGCCACGTCGTCAAGGCGGCGGTCGAGCGCGCCAAGCTCGACCCGGCCGAAGTCGAGGACGTGATCATGGGCTGCGCGAACCCTGAAGGGGCGACAGGCGGCAACATCGCGCGCCAGATCGCCTTGCGTGCGGGCATGCCGGTGACTGTCTCGGGCATGACGGTGAACCGCTTCTGCTCCTCCGGGCTGCAGACCATAGCAATGGCCGCACAGCGCGTAATCGCGGGTGAGGCGGATGTCTTCGTCGCGGGCGGCGTCGAGTCGATCTCGTGCGTGCAGAACGAGATGAACAAGCACATGTTCGCCGACTCCTGGCTCAAGGAAAACAAGCCTACGATCTACTGGAACATGCTGCAGACCGCCGAGATGGTCTCCAAGCGCTACAACATCGGCCGCGAGGTGCAGGACCGCTACGGCGTCGACAGCCAGAACAAGGCGGCCGCGGCGCGCGAGGCGGGCAAGTTCAAGGACGAGATCGTGCCGATCACCACAAAGATGAAGGTGATCGACAAAAACACGAACGTCGAATCGACGCGCGAGGTGACGGCGTCCGAGGACGAAGGCATCCGCCCGGGCACGACGTACGAAGGCGTCTCGACGATCAAGCCGGCCATCGAAGGCGGCGTGATTACGGCGGGCAACGCGAGCCAATTCTCCGACGGCGCCTCCGCAGCCGTGGTCATGAGCGACAAGGTCGCCGCGGCCAAGGGCCTCAAGCCGTTGGGCATCTTCCGCGGCTTTGCAGTCGCCGGCCTCGAGCCCGACGAGATGGGCATCGGCCCGGTGTACGCGGTCCCCAAGCTTCTCAAGCGCGCCGGGAAGAAAGTCTCCGACATCGACCTGTGGGAGTTGAACGAGGCCTTCGCTGTCCAGGTCATTTACTGCCGCGACAAGCTCGGCATCCCGAACGACAAGCTCAACGTCAACGGCGGCGCGATCGCGGTAGGCCATCCGTACGGCGTTTCCGGTGCGCGCCTCGTGGGCCACGCACTCATCGAAGGCAAGCGCCGCGGCGCCAAGCTGGTGGTGGTAACGATGTGCATCGGCGGCGGCATGGGCGCGGCGGGATTGTTCGAAGTGGCGTGAAACTGAAGTGACCAAAACGGGGGCGCACCACGGTGCGCCCTTTTTATTCCAAGGAGACTAGGTGATGAAGACCGGACTGAAGTTGCTTTGCATTGCGCTCGCAGCGGCGCCCGTAGTTACGCCTTCATCGGCGCTCGCGCAGGCCTGGCCGAACAAGCCGATCCGGCTGATCGTGCCCTGGCCCCCGGGACAGGCGACCGACCTTGCGGCGCGCATCGTCGCGGAGAAGATCTCGCAGTCGCTCGGCCAGCCCATAGTGGTGGAGAACAAGCCGGGCGCCGGCGGGATGATCGGCTCGGAGCAGGTGGCGAAAGCAGCCCCCGACGGTTACACGCTGCTCGCGGCCTCCAGCGGCCCGATCTCGATCATGCCGAACCTGCAGAAGATTCCCTATGAGCCGCTGAAGGACTTTGCGCCGGTCACGCTGACGGCGATCGCGCCCTTCGCGCTGGTCGCACGCCCGAATTTCCCGGCCGCGAATGCCCGCGACCTCGTCGCCCTCGTCAAAGCCAATCCGGACAAGTTCACGTTTTCATCTTCGGGTACCGGCGCGACCGCGCACCTGTTCTCGGAGCTCTTCCACTCGCAGGCGCAGATCAAGTCTCGGCACGTGCCGTACAAAGGCAGCGCACCGGCGCTGACCGATCTCATGGGCGGGCAGATCGACTACACCATCGAGACGGTGGCCTCGATCGTCAGCCACGTGAAGTCCGGAAAGCTCAAGGCCTACGGCGTAACGTCCATCAAGCGCAGCTCGGCCATGCCGGACGTGCCGACACTCGCGGAAGCCGCCAACCTCCCAGGCTTCGACGCCTCGGCGTGGATCGGGTATGTCATGCCCGCGGGCACCCCGCGGGAAATCACCCAGCGGATCTCCGCAGAAGTGCACAAGGCCGTGCAGGCGCAGGACCTCAAGGACCGCTACGTGACGCTGGGCATGGAGCCGGCGGCGAACACGCCGGACGAACTCATGGCGCTGATGCGGCGCGAGCAGGAAAGGTATGGGCAGATCATCAAGGCGGCGAATATCAAGCTTGAGCAGTGATCGGAACGATGTTCCGGTACAAGTACATCCTCCTGCTGCTGGCCGGGCTCTGTGTGGGTTCGCCCGCGCTTGCCCAGGAGCCTTTCCCCTCCAAGCCCGTCCAGCTGATCGTCCCCTTCCCGCCGGGCGGCGCGCTCGACATCGTGAGCCGGCGCCTGGCCGATAAATATCGCGAGGACTGGGGCCAGCCGGTCCTCGTCATCAACCGGCCCGGTGCAAATGGCGTGCTCGCGTGGCAGGGCTTGCTGAACACGAAGCCCGACGGCTACAGCGTGCTCTCGGCCGGCGGCCAGGGCCTTGGGTACGTGCACCTCATGAACCCGAGCGTGCCGGGGCGTTTCCTCGACCACTTCACCGAGGTGGCGGCCTTTGCGAGCTATCCGCTCGTGTTCCTCGTGCACAAGGACGTGCCGGTGACGACGTTGCGCGAGCTGGCCGCGCATGCAACAAAAAACCCAAAGGCGCTGGGGTACGGCACCACGGGCTCGGGATCAGGCGGCCATCTGACGTTCGAATTGTTCAAGTCGCACGCCGGCGTGCCGGACGAAGCGCTGCCTGCAGTGCATTACGCCGGCATTGCGCCCGAGATCACGGCGCTGGCCGCGGGCCAGATCCAGGCGGCGATCATGCCGCTCACTTCGATTGCAGCAGCGCAGGTCGATGCGGGCACGATCCGCGCGCTGGCCGTCACTGCCCCCAGGCGCTCGCCATTTCGCAAGGAGATCCCGACGGTCCTCGAGCAGGGACTGCCGGGACTCGCCGCCAAGGACTACATCAGCCACTGGGTGCTGGCAAAGACCCCTGCGCCTGTGGTGAAGAAGCTTGCGGATGCAGCGCGCGCTGCGACTGAGCATCCGGAAACACGGAAGCAGATCGAGGCGCTTTACCTGGAAGCGGAATTCCTCGACGGGCCGGAACTGCGCAGGCAGTTCGAGACGCGTGCCGCCGAATTCGAGCCGGTGCTCCGCCGGCTCGGGCTCAAGACGCAGTGATGGCGTGGTCCGCGAGGGCCCTGCGCGGATAACCGGCCAGGCCGGCTGCGGGCTCGTCGTTTGCTGCGGGGTGCGGATTGTCGAGCGCGGCGCGCCGGGCGACGAGGCGGATGCGTGCTCACCGATATCTGGGGGCTCGAATAAGTGGGGTCAGACTCCACTTATTTAGAAAACGATCACGCCTCTTGCGTTCTTGCCCGACTGCATGTCGTCGAACGCCTGCGGCGCTTCGTCGATCGAATAGCGCTTGGTAATCAGCTCGTCGAGCTTGAGCTTCCCGGCCATGTATAGCCCGAGCATGCGCGGGTAATCGACGCGCGGCACGCAGGAGCCGAACATGCTGCCCTGCAGTGTCTTCTCCTCGAACACCATCGACGGCTGCTTGACCGAGATGACATCGCTGCCCCGCGCCACGCCGACGATCACCGCCTTGCCGCCGCGGCCGATGGCCTTGTACGCCGTGCCTGAGAGCTCGCCGTTGCCGACGCACTCGAACGCGTAGTCCGCGCCGCCGTTGGTGAGTTTCTTGAGTGCCTTGGTGGGGTCTTCGCCGATCTTCAACAGCAAGGTGTCGGTCGCGCCGAATTTCTTGGCGAATTCAAGCTTCGATTCGACCGTGTCCACCGCGATGATCTGGCGCGCCCCGGAGATCGCCGCGCCCTGGATCGCATTGAGGCCCACGCCGCCGCAGCCGAACACGACCACGCTCGAGCCAGGCTCGACTTTCGCGGTATTGAACACGGCACCGACGCCGGTTGTGACCGCGCACCCGACCAGCGCAGCGCGATCGAGCGGAATCGCAGAGTCGATCTTGACGACGTTCGCCTGGGAAAGCGTCGCGAATTCCGCCATCACGCCGCAGCCGGAAAAAATCCCCAGCGGCTTGCCGGCCGAATCATGAGTGCGCGTCGTGCCTTCGATCGGCGTCAGCAGCGCCTTGCCCTGCTCGACGCACAGCACCGGCCGCCCGCCCGAGCAGAAGCGGCACGTGCCGCACATGTAGATGAAGTTCGAGACCACATGGTCGCCGACCGCGAGGCCCGTGACGCCCTCGCCCACTTCGACGATTTCGCCGGCCGCCTCGTGACCGAGCACCAGCGGCGGTGGCAGGGGGATAGTCCCGTTGACCGCGGAGAGATCGGAATGGCACACGCCGCAGGCCGCCATCTTGACGGTGACTTCGCCCCGCTTGGGCCCGTCGACCGAGATTTCCTCGACCACCACGGGCTTGTTCAACTCGCGATACAGGACTGCCTTGCCTTTGCGGGCCATACGCTTTTCTCCGAGTGAAACGCAGTGGTTGAACCCTGCTTTTATTAGATCGAGTATAGCCCGGACGCTGGTCTAAAATAGCCGCTTTCCCCAGTGCAGGAACGCGCCATGGCAAACCACGACAAGTTCTACATCAACGGCCAGTGGGCCGTCCCGTCCACCAAGGACAAAATCGACGTGCACAACGCCGGGACCGGCGCGGTGATGGGCTCGGTACCCGCCGGTGCCGAGAAAGACATGAACGCCGCGGTCGACGCAGCGCGCGCCGCGTTCGACAGCTGGTCGCAGACGCCGGCGGCCAAGCGCGCCGAGTATCTGGGCAAGATCTCCGCGGGCCTCAAGGCGCGTGTCGACGAACTCGCCAAGACCATTGCTCAGGAAGTGGGCATGCCGATCAAGATGGCCAACCGCATCCAGGCGAGCCTGCCGGTTGCCACCTTCGGCAACTACGCGAAGATGGCCGGCGAATTCAAGTTCGAGGAGCAGGTCGGCAATTCGCTGGTGGTGCGCGATCCGGTCGGTGTGGTCGGCGCGATCACGCCGTGGAACTATCCGCTCCACCAGATCGCCCTCAAGGTTGCGCCGGCTCTTGCGGCAGGCTGCACCGTGGTTCTCAAGCCCTCCGAAGTCGCGCCGTTCAACGCTTACATCCTCGCGGAAGTGATTCACGAAGCCGGCCTGCCCGCGGGCGTTTTCAACATGGTCACGGGCCTCGGCCCGGTGGTCGGCGAGGCCCTCGTGAAGCACCCGCAGGTCGATGCGGTTTCATTCACGGGCTCGACCCGCGCCGGCAAGCGCATCTCGGAACTCGCCGCGCAGACCGTCAAGCGCGTGACGCTGGAGCTTGGCGGCAAGTCGGCCTCGGTGATCCTCGATGACGCGGACCTCGCCGCTGCGGTCAAAGGCACCGTGGGCAATTGCTACCTGAACTCCGGCCAGACCTGCACGGCGTTCACGCGGATGCTGGTGCCCGAGGGAAAGTACGAGGAAGCGAAGACCTTGGCCGCCGAAGCCGCCAAGGCCTACACGCCGGGCGATCCGATGCTCGAGACGACGCGCCTTGGCCCACTGTCTTCGGCCGCACAGCTCGACCGCGTCCGCGGCTACATCAAGAAAGCGCAGGAGGAAGGCGCAGAACTCGTGACCGGCGGCGCCGAAGCGCCTGACGGCTTCGAGGGTGAACTGCGTGGCGGCTACTTCGTCAAACCCACGATCTTCGGCAAGGTGGATCCAAAGTCGACGCTCGGCCAGGAAGAGGTTTTTGGGCCCGTCCTTTCGATCATCACCTACAAGGACGAGGAAGACGCAATCCGGATCGCGAACGACACGATCTACGGCCTGGCCGGCGGCGTGTGGTCGGCAGATGCGGGGCGCGCGCAGAAAGTCGCGCGACGCCTGCGCGCAGGGCAAATCGACATCAACGGCGGCCCGTTCAACATGAACGCGCCGTTCGGCGGCTTCAAGCAGTCGGGCCACGGGCGTGAAGCGGGCGTGTACGGGCTCGAAGAGTTCCTCGAATACAAATCACTCCAACTGAAACCCTGACCATGGGTGTAAAGCAGCTGTTCGACCTCACCGGCCGCGTAGCCGTCGTCACGGGCGGCTCGCGCGGGCTCGGCCTGCAGATGGCCGAGGCGCTCGGCGAGATGGGTGCGAAGATCGCGATCACCGCGAGAAAGAAGGATGAACTCGAGGCCGCGGTCGCACACCTCAAAAAACTGGGCGTCGAGGCGACGCCTTACCCGAGCGACTTGGGCAAGCGCGAACAGGTCGAGCCGCTCGCTGCAGCGCTGCTGGCGAAATTCGGCAAGGTCGACATCCTCGTCAACAACGCCGGCGCAACGTGGGGCGCGCCGGCCGAGGACCATCCAATGGACGCCTGGGACAAGCTCGTCAACCTCAACCTGTCCGGGATGTTCCTGCTCTCGCAAATCCTCGCCAAGCGCTCGATGATCCCGGCCAAGTGGGGACGCATCATCAACATCGCGTCGGTCAACGGCCTGCAGGCAACCGACATGCGCTTGCTGAAGAACGCGGCCTACGTCGCCACCAAGCACGGCGTGGTCGGGCTCACCCGGCAACTGGCAACCGAGTGGGGCACGCACGGCATTACGGTAAATGCGATCTGCCCCGGGTTCTTTCCCTCCAGGATGACCAAGTCCACGCTCGACACGGCGGGCGAGTTCGTGAAGCAGGCCACGCCCACCGGGCGCCTCGGCGGGGACGAAGACCTCAAGGGCCTGACGGTTTTGCTCGCCTCGGAAGCCTCGCGGCATATCACCGGCCAGGCAATCGCAGTAGACGGGGGCTCGACCATCATATGAACGCGGCGGACAAGAACGCCGAATTCGCCCGCGACTTCCAGAAAAAGATCCCGTTCGTCGGGCATCTCGGCATCGAGGTGGACTCGATCGGCGACGGGCAGGCGATGCTCTCGGTCAAGCTGCAGCCGGATTTCACGAACAGCTTCGGCTCGGCGCATGGCGGCCTCATCATGTCGCTCATGGACGTCGCCCTGTGCACGGCGGCGCGCAGCCAGCATCCGGATTCCATAGGCGTGATCACGATCGACCTCAGCATCCAGTTCATCGGCGTGGGCAAGGGGACGCTGGTAGCAGACGCGCGGGTGATGAAGCCCGGCCGCAATACGGTGTTCACCGAAGGCGAGATCCGCAACGAAGACGGATCGCTCGTGGCCAAGGCAATCGCCACGGTAAGAGTCAGGGTCGCCGAGAAGTAGCAATGTATTCGTAGTTCGGGGATGGTCCGGTCGTTCGCGATGAGAAGGGGGGCGTGCGATGAGCGATGCAACGAACAGCGGGATCCGCAACGGCATTCTCAGGCAGCGCCTCGCCGCGATCCTCGTGGCCGATGTGGCCGGGTATACGCGGCTCATGGCGGCAGACGAGCACGAAACCGTGGCTGCGCTCGACCATGCGCGGACCATCATCCGCACGCATGTCGACGCGAATTTCGGCCGGGTCATCGACATGGCCGGCGATTCGGCGCTTGTCCTCTTCGAGACCGCCACCGGCGCGGTACAGGCGGCCCTTGCGATCCAGAAAGACACTACCGAAGCCTCCGCGGACCTGCCTGAAGAACGACGCATGCGCTTTCGCATCGGCGTCCACCTCGGCGACGTGATCGTCAAGCCAGACGGCTCCATTTACGGCGATGGGGTGAACATCGCAGCGCGGCTGGAGGCCCTCGCGCAGCCCGGCGGCATCATGATTTCGGACGGCGTGCGTGGCGCGGTGCGCGGCAAGGTCGCGGGCAACTTCGTCGACCAGGGCGAGCAGCAGGTCAAGAACATCGACCACCCGGTGCGTGCCTACGCCCTCGTTCCCGGCGGCGGGGCGAAGCCTGCGCCTGCGGCCCCAGCGCCGATCCCCCTTGCATTGCCGGACCGCCCTTCGATCGCAGTCCTGCCGTTCGCCAACATCAGCCGCGATCCCGAGCAGGACTACTTCGCCGACGGCATGGTCGAGGACATCATCACTGAGCTCTCGCGCTTCCAGCGCCTCTTCGTCATCGCGCGCAATACCTCGTTTACCTACAAGGGACGCAGCGTCGACGTGAAGAAGGTCGCGCAAGAGCTCGGCGTGCATTTCGTGCTCGAGGGCAGCGTGCGCAAGGCCGGCGACCGCGTGCGCATCACGGCGCAGCTGATCAACGGCGACACCGGCCAGCACGTGTGGGCCGAGCGCTACGAGGACGTGCTGAGCGACGTCTTCGACCTGCAGGAGCGCATCACGCACCAGGTGGTGGCCAGCATGGTGCCGCAGATCGAATCCGAGGAAATGCGCCTGCTCGAGCGGGGCAAGCGCCGGTACTCGGAGGCCGACGACATTGCCTGGCGGGCAGTCAAGACGCTGGCCGACGGCGAGTTCCAGGGGCGGCCGGCGCTCGTGGACGAAGCGATCCGCCTATCCGACCAGTCCATCGCGAAGAACCCCGCGTGCCAGCAGGCCTGGGCGGCCTTGGCGTCCGCGCACAGCTGGCGGGTCTTCCTCGCCTGGACGCACGACCGCAAAGCGGACCTTGCGGCGGCCAGGCACGCCGCTGACGAGCTCATGCAGCTTGCGCCGAACGACAGCCGCTCGTACTACCTGCGCGGCGTCGTCGAGTCGCTCACCGGCGAGTTCGCGGCGAGCGTGGCGGACCTTCGCAAGGCGCAGGCCCTGAACCCGAACGATGCCCCGCCGCAATTCTTCCTCTCGCAGCTCGAGGCCTCCGATGGGCAGGTGGAGCGCGCCAAGGCGCTCGCGGTGCAGGCGACGCGCCTGTCGCCCAAGGACCGCTGGGTCAGCACCGCGCACCTGGCGATGGCGATCTGCGCCTTCATCGAGAACGACCAGCAGGCGCTGCACGACTGGTCGGCGCTCGCGATCCAGAGCCAGCCTTCGCATCCCTTCCGCCGGGTGCTGATGATCGCCTATGCCGCGCAGGTCGGCGACCTTTCGCTGCTCCATTCGAACATCGAGAAGCTGCAGTCCTTCGCCCCCGATTTCATCCCGAGCCTTTTCAGCGGCGACAGCGTGCCGCTGCGCAGGCGCACGGACATGGACGCGCTCCTCGGCATCCTGAGCAAAGCCGGGCTGCGCGGGCAGGCGCTGCGCTAGGGGCGGTCAGGCCCGCCGGCCTGCGAATTCCAGGGTGCCGTCGTCGATGCGCCCATAGCGCAAGGTGAGGATGTCCCTCGCGTAATTCTGAGGCATGCGCCACGGTGCCTTGGCGCCCTGCTTGGGAAATTTGTGCAGCGTGCGCTGCACGTACCCCGAAGAGAAATCGACCCACGGCGCGGCCTGCATCGCCGGATCCTCGAGCCGCGGCGTGCACTGGACATAGCCGTTCTTGCGCATGTGATTGAGCAGCCGGCAGACGTACTCGCAGGTGAGGTCGCACTTGAGCGTCCACGACGCATTCGTGTAGCCGAAGGAGGAGGCGAGGTTGGGCACGCCGCTGTACATGAGGCCCTTGTAGTTGAAGGTCTTCGCGGGATCGACCGGTGCCCCGTCGACGCTGAGCCGCAGCCCCGCGAGCACTTCGAGGTTCAGTCCCGTCGCCGTGACGACGAGGTCGGCCTCGAGTTCTTCGCCTGACTTGAGCCGGATGCCCTTCTCGGTGAAGCGTTCAATTTGGTCGGTTACGACCGAAGCCTTCTTCCCTCGAAGGGCGAGGAAAAGGTCGGCATCGGGCACGAGGCACAGGCGCTGCTCCCAGGGGTTGTAGCGAGGCGTGAAATGCCGGTCGACGTCGTAGTCGGGGCCGAGGTACGCGCGCACCCCGCCGAGGATCAGGCCCTTTGCCTTGGCGGGCTTTCGCCTGCACAGGTTGAAAAAGTACATCTGCAGCAGCACTCGCTTCCAACGCGCAAGTGCGTACGCGACCGTCGCCGGGAAATGCCGGCGCAGCCAGTTCGCCTGCGCGTCCTCCGAGGGCCGCGCAACGACGTAGGTCGGTGAGCGCTGGAGCATGGTCACGTGCGCGGCCGTCTTCGCCATCTCCGGCACCAGCGTCACGGCGGTTGCGCCGCTGCCGATCACCACGACACGTTTTCCCGCGTAGTCGATGTCTTCCGTCCAGTTCTGCGGATGCACCACCCGTCCGCGGAACGTTTCGATGCCCGGAAAGTCCGGCGTGTAGCCGGCGGCGTAGCTGTAATAGCCGCCGCAAACGAAGAGGAAATTGCAGGTGAACGAGACCGGCTCTTTGGCATCGCCCCGCTCGGCTTGCACCGTCCAGCGCGCCTCGGCGGAGGACCAAGCCGCAGCCTTGGCCTGGTGCCGGAAGCGAACAGCCTCCTCCACGCCATGCTCCTTGGCGGTGTCCTTCACGTACCTGAGGATAGAGGGCCCATCGGCGATCGCCTTTGCTTCCTCCCAAGGCTTGAAGGCGTACCCGAGCGTGTACATGTCCGAGTCGGACCGGATGCCTGGGTACCGGAAGAGATCCCACGTACCGCCGATGCTGTCGCGCCCTTCGAGAATCGCGTAGGTGCGCTCCGGCGAGCGCTTCTGCAGGTGCACGGCCGCGCCGATCCCCGAGATACCGGCGCCGATGATGAGGACATCGAAGTGCTCCATCACGTTTCCTTTAGCTCGAGTAACCGCAGCGTGTCCGAGAGGTAGCGTTCGATTTCGCCCGCCTGCGGCCGGACGCCGCACAAGCCGATGTGCCCGTCGGGGCGCACGAGATAGAAGGATGGCTTTGGAATTTTCGCGCTCGCAAGTCCTGCATCGTTAGCCGGGCTGGCCGGGACCGCGAGGCTGTGCAGCGACTGGCCAGCCACGCCAGCCAACTTCGGCGCGGCCTGGCCGAACAGGAACAATGTGAAGCGAAGGTCGTCGGGCTCGCGAAACAAGTCCTTCATCACGCCGCCGGGCTCCAGCACCAGCCGAAGCCACGGAAAGCGGTCACCGGCTCGGGGCGCTTCGGCGGGCAGGCCGTCGAGCGTTTGGGAAAGCGGGCCGTCCCGGTATTCGATCGCAGTCTGGGAGACGACGCCGAAAGCGAAGCGCTGGACGCTTTTGCGACCCATCGCGAAGGCGGCCATGCGAGCGAGGACCTGCGTGCGCAGCAACCCCGCAATCCAGTTGTCCGCGACGATCAGCGTGAAAGCGCGGTCGGTCGTGTCCAGCAGGCGCCGCGCGACCGGGATGCGCTCGGCCTCATAAGAATCGAGCAGTGCCGGATCCGCCTTGTCTTCGACCACGAGCGCTAACTTCCACGCAAGGTTGTACGCATCCTGCAGGCCGGTGTTCATGCCCTGCGCGCCCACCGGACTGTGGATGTGCGCAGCATCCCCAAGGAGAAAGCAGCGGCGCTCGCGGAACCGCGCGGCGCTCCGATGGTGGATCCGGTAGGTGGAGAACCACGTGCAGCTCTTGAAGTCGAGGCCCGCCCCGGCTTCACTGCGCAGCGAAGGCCGCACCGACTCGAAGGTCGCCTGCCCGTCCGTCGGCACGCCGGCCGGGAGAATGCCGACGATGCGCCAGTGATCCTTTCCGCGCATCGGGAAAAACAGGTGGAAGCCCTCGCGCCATAAATAGACGTTCACCTCGTCCGGCACCATCGAGCCGGTGACCTCCGTGTCGGCCACGAAGAATGCGTGCTCGTAGGGCGCGCCGGGGAAGTCGATGCCGCAGGCTTTGCGCACGGCGCTGTGCGCGCCATCGCAGCCGCCGACCCAGGTGGCAGTCACCTCACGCGTCGGCCCGTCGGCTTGCCGCAGCGTAGCGACGACGGAGTCCGGCTTCTGTTCGAGCGAGACGAGCTCGGTGTCCCACTGCACGGCGAGACCCCAGTCGCCCAGCCGCTCGCCCATGATGCGTTCGTTGTCGTCCTGTCCCAGGATCAGGATGTAGGGATAGGGTGTGACGCGCTGCCCGGCTTCGCCCAATGGAATGCGCGCCCTTTTCCGGGCGTCGGACCAGATGTTGGCGCCGGTGGCGATCTTGCCGAGCTCGAGTGCCCGGTCGACGATCCCCAGCCGCGCATAGATCTCGAGCGTGCGTGCCTGCACGCCGAGCGCTCGCGTTTCACGGGCCGGACCCGCATGCCGGTCGATGATCATTGCCCGAACGCCGCGCCGGCCAAGCTGGTTGGCGAGCATGAGGCCGGTGGGGCCGGCGCCCACGATCAGGACATCGGTGTCTGTCGTTTTTCCCATTTTGGCAATCAAATTGCCTTTATGGCCGCATGATTGTTATATATACACAATAATAAGTTCAACTTTTTGCCCGGTTCTCGAGCAACCGCCGGCCGCTCCACAACCACGCGAGGCCTGCGGCCTGCACTACCCAAAGGACGCCGAAGGCCCAGGAATAACCTTCGGGCGAATATCCACTCGCCGTCACCGGCCAGCGGGCTAGGATAACCCCGACGCCCCACTGGCCAAGGAAGATCCCCAGAAACGTGAAGGTGTTGAGCGCCGTATTCACCCGCCCGGCCAGGGCCGCCGGGTAGCGGCGGGCCGCGATCGAATGGGCGAGCGTCGCGGCGGTCGCGCCGAAGTTGAACAGGGACCATGTGAGGAGGCTCAGCGTAGACACCCCCAGCGCGAGCACCAGCAGGCAGGCCGACGACACGGCTACGCCGCCGAAGAAGAGCGGCAGCACGGGGCGGCCATGCCGCGCGAAATGGTCGGCCACGCGACCGAAGAACAGGAACCCCAGCATGCTGGCAAGCGCAGCAACCATCAGGCCCTGCGCCACCTGGAGCCGGTCGAAGCCGGCCACATCGCGGAGCCACGTGCTCATCCACAGGGTGAAGGTCGAAATCGCGGCACACTGGCTCGCGCCAATCGCGACCGCAATGCGCCGGAACGCCGGGTCCCGCACCACGGACGCTAGGCCCCGGACCTGCGATGCGAGCGATTCACGGGTCGGCGCAGCACGGCGCTCCGGCACCGCGAACCACATGATCGCGCTCAGGACCATTGTGGTGAGGATGAGGCCGACGAAGAGCGAACGCCACTCGAACACGCGCAGGGCGAGCTCGAGCGGCACTGAGACCGCGATCGCGCCCAATCCGCCTGCCGCATACCCGATTGCGATCATCGTGCCGATGCGCTCGACCGGGTACCAGAGCACGAAGGCCTGGAAGCACGCCATGAGCGCAGCCGAGGCGCCGAGCCCGAAGAGCAACCGTCCGACAAACAGACCGGCGAACCCCTGCGCCGAAATGAAGAGGAGCGCCCCCGCCGCGGCCACCAGCAAAAGCAAGGCATCGACGCGGCGCGGCCCATACCGGTCGAGCAGCAGGCCGAGCGGGACCTGGAACAGGCCGAAGGAGAAGAAGTAGGCGCCGGTGAGCAACCCAAGGTCGGCGGCGGACAGCGAGAACTCGCTTGCGAGCTGCGGCCCGAGCACCGCGTTGACCGCGCGGTACATGTACGAGAGCAGATAGCCCGCCAGGAACGGCAGGCTCACGCGCAGGAGCAGGTTCACCCGCGGCGCAGCCGCAGGGTCTTGGGCGATCACGCCGCGCTACTTCTTCGGCGTCTCGAGCCTGCCGATATAGAACTGGTTGCGTGTCGGCGCGATGATGAGTTCGTTCACGCAGGTGCGCGGCGGCATCGTGGCAATGAAGAGGATCGCCTGCCCGAGGTCCTCGGCCTGCGTCATCTCGGCCTCGCGCTCCTTGGAGGGGGGCACGGGGCGCTTCCTCAGGATCGGCGTCGCCACTTCACCGGGCAGGATGCTGCTCGCCCGGATGCCGTTGGTGCATTCCTCCATGTTGATGCTCTCGGTCAGCGCGATGACGGCACGCTTGGTCGCGTTGTAGGCCGGACCCGTGAGTGAAGACGCGAACCGGCCGGCCCAGGACGAAATGTTGATGATGAGCCCGTCCTTCTGCTTCCTCATTGCCGGCAGCACGGCATGCACGCAATAGAAAAGTCCCGAGAGGTTGATGGCGACCACTTCGTCCCACGCGTCGGTGGTCACGACGTTGAAATTGCGCTCCGTGGCGTTCGTCCCCGCGCTGGTGACGAGGATGTCGATGCGCCCGTGCTTCGCAAGGATCGAATCGGCGGCCGCCTTGACCGCTTTCTTGTCGGCGACATCGAGCAGGATCGCTTCGGCGCTGCCGAGCGCCTTGAGCGCCTTTTCCGCACTGTCATTGGTTGCCTTGGTGCGCCCCGAGATGACCACATGTGCGCCAGCTTTAACGAGCTCTAGGGCACCGGCCAGGCCGATGCCGCTGCCCCCGCCTGTGATCCAAGCGACTTTGCCGGCGAGGGGTGAATTGATCGTAGACGTATTGGCCATGATCAGCGCTTCGCGTACTGCGTCTTGCCGAAAAGGATCTCGCGTTCCTTGTCGGTGTGCGGCCCGGGCCTGCGGCGCTCGGCCAGGATTTCCAGCGCGCGCTTGACCGCGGGACGCTCGAGGATCCTATCGCGCCACGCCTTGAGCTTCGGGTACTCGTCGACGTTCACGCCTTGTCGCTCGGGAAAGCGCAGCCACGGCACGATCGCCATGTCCGCGATCGTGTACTCGTCGCAGGCGATGTACTTCGATTCCGCAAGGCGCCGGTCGATCACCCCGTAGAGCCGGTTCGCTTCATTCTTGTACCGGTCCATGGCGTAGGGAATTTTCTCCGGCGCATAGCCGAGGAAGTGATGCGCCTGGCCGAGCATCGGGCCCACACCGCCCATCTGGAACATGAGCCATGAGAGCGTCGACCATTTCTTGGTGAGGTCTTCGGGCAGGAACCGCCCGGTCTTGGAAGCCAGGTAAATCAGCATGGCGCCCGACTCGAACATCGACAGCGGCTTGCCGCCCGGGCCTTCGGTGTCGACCATTGCCGGCATCTTGTTGTTCGGCGAGATCTTGAGGAAGGCGGGCTCGAACTGCTCGCCCGCCCCGATGTTGATCGGGTGCACGCGGTAAGGCAGCCCGGTTTCCTCGAGCATGATGTGGATCTTGTGCCCGTTGGGCGTGGGCCACGTGTAGAGGTCGATCATCTGTTGTCCTTTCGAAATGTCAGGCTATTTTCACCAGCTGCTTGCCGAAGTTCTTGCCCTGCAGGAGGTCGACCAGCCCCTGCGGCGCGTTCTCTATCCCCTCGACGACCGACTCGCGGTACTTGATCTTGCCGGCCGCGACCAGCCCCGAGAGCGCCTTGATGCCTTCGGGGTAGCGGTTGACCCAGTCGAAGACGATCATGCCCTGCATGCGGATGCGGTTCACGAGCACCGAGCGCATCGTCTTGATGCCATAGGCCTCGGTCGCGTTGTACTCGGAGATGAGGCCGCACACGATCATGCGCGAGGCGAAATTCATGCGCGCCATCACCGCTTCCATGATCTGCCCGCCGACGTTCTCGAAATAGACGTCGACGCCGTCGGGACAGGCTGCGCCGAGGTCCTCGTTCAGCTTCCCGGCCTTGTAGTCCACGCACGCATCGAACCCGAGGTCCTTGACCACGTAATCGCACTTGGCCTTGCCGCCCGCGATGCCGACAACCCGGCAGCCGGAGGCCTTGGCGAGCTGGCCGACCACGCTTCCGACCGCGCCCGACGCCGCCGAAACGACCAAGGTGTTCCCGGCGCGCGGCTGGCCGATTTCATACAGGCCGAAGTACGCGGTCAGGCCGGGCATGCCCAGCACGCCGAGGTAGTACGAGAGCGGCATCCCGGGGCGGGCCTGCACCTTGGTGACTTCGGTGCCCTTTGCCACGCCGTGCGTCTGCCAGCCGAGCGAAGTCAGCACGTGGTCGCCGGACTTGAAGCCGGGGTGCTTCGACTCGACCACCTCGCCGACCGTCTGCCCGACCATCGTGCCGCCGATTGCGACCGGCGGGACGTAACTTTTTGCATCGCTGATGCGCCCGCGCATGTAGGGGTCGAGCGAGAGCCAGAGATTTTTGACGAGCACTTCGCCGTCCTTGGGCGAGGGCATCGCGAGCGACTCGAGACGAAAATCGGCGGGCTTGACCCAGCCCTGCGGACGGCTGGCAAGAACGATGGCCTTGTTCATGGGAAAAACCTCAGGGGATTGGACAGCGAAAAAGCGGGGAGACTGCAATGGTAGCGCGAACCCCGATCATCCGGACCCGCTCCAGGAGGGCTTGCGCTTCTCGAGAAACGACCGGATGCCTTCGCCTGCTTCTTCACCCGCGCGCACTTCGGCCAGCACTGCTGCGGTTTGCTCCCCGAGCTCCGGCGAGATCGGCGCCTTGCCGACGCGCATGAGCAACTGCTTGGTTCGCGCGAGGGCCTGGGGGCCGGCCTGCGCGAGTTTTCCGGCAAGCTTGTCGACGCACGCGTCGAGCTCCCCTGCGGGCACGCACTCATGGGCGAACCCCAGTCTGAAGGCGTCCCTGGCGGACAATTTTTCGCCGGTCAGCATGTAGCGGCGCGCCTGCTGCTCGCCCATCGCCTTGACGAGGTACGGGCTGATCATCGCCGGCACGAGGCCGATCTTGGTCTCGGGCAGGCAGAACTCCGCTTCCTCGGACGTTACGACCAGGTCGCTGGCCGCAACGAGGCCCATGCCGCCTGCGAACGCGGCGCCGTGAACCCGTGCGATCACCGGCTTCGGGAAGGCGTGAATGCGATACAGCAGCTTCGCGAACCGGCCGGCGTCCTGCGTGGCTTTCTCTTCGGTGAGCTTTGCGGCGGCCTGCATGCGCCCGAGATCGCCGCCCGCGCAGAACGCCTGGCCTCGGCCGGCGAGGACGACGACGCGGACGGTCGAATTAACTTCCAGCTGGTTCAGCGCGTCCGTGAGCGCGGTGGTCAGTTCTTCATTCAGGGCATTGCGGATCTCGGGCCGATTCAGCCAGAGCCAGGTTGCCGCGCCCCGCTGCTCCCGTTCGAGTACTGGCATGCGCTTAGCCGAGCTGCAGGCGCCGCCGGGCCGCCGTGTACTCGTCCTTGAGCTGTGCGACAACGGCGGCAACGGGCTGGATCGACTCGATCTGGCCGACGCCCTGCCCTGCGCTCCAGATGTCGCGCCAGACTTTTTTTTCGGCGCCGCCCTCGGTGCCGAAATTCATCTTCGTGGGATCGGACTTCGGCAGGTTGAGCGGATCGAAGCCCGCGTTGACCACGCTGTGCTTGAGGTAGTTGCCGTGCACACCCGAAAAAAGGTCCGTGTAGACGATATCGGCCGCCGCCGACTTGAGGATCTCTTCCTTGTAGCGCTCGGGCACGCTCGCCTCGGGCGTCGCAAGAAAGCGCGTGCCGATGTAGGCGAGGTCCGCGCCCGAAGCCAGGGCCGCAAGGATGGCATCGCCGGTCGCAATGGCACCCGAGAGGACGATCGGCCCGTCGAAAAAGCGCCGCACTTCGCCGACCAGCGCAAAGGGGGACAGCGTCCCCGCATGCCCGCCCGCCCCTGCGCAGACTAGGATCAATCCATCGACGCCGGCTTCGAGCGCCTTCTCGGCGTGGCGGACGTTGATCACGTCGTGCAGCACGATGCCGCCATACGAGTGCACTCCTTGCACCACTTCGTGCGGCGCGCGCAGCGAAGTGATCGTAATCGGTACCTTGTGGCGGATGCAGACTTCCACGTCGAAGGCGAGGCGATCGTTCGATTTGTGCACGATCTGGTTGACCGCATAAGGGGCGACGATTGCGTCGGGGTTCGCCTTCTTGTGCTTGTCGAGCTCCGACTCGATCTCGTTCAGCCAGGCGTCGAGCGCCTCCTTGGGGCGCGCGTTTAGGGCGGGGAACGACCCCACGACGCCCGCCTTGCACTGCTCGATCACGAGCTTCGGATTGCCCGCGATGAACATGGGTGAGCAGATCACGGGCAGGGAGAGGTTTTGCAGGATGCTTGGCAGGGACACTTGGTTTCCTAGGGATGCGCTACTCGATGACCTTGGTTGCCCGCACCAGGAACGCGTTGGGAATCTCGATGCCGAGCGCCCTGGCGGTCTTCAGGTTGACGACCAACTCGAACGAAGTCGGCTGCTCGATGGCAATGTCGCCGGGCTTCGTGCCCTTGAAGATCTTGTCGATGAACACGGCCGCACGACGCCAGAAGTCGTCGAACTGCACCCCATAGCCGAGCATCCCGCCGGCCTCGGCGAACTGGGGGTTCCCAACTGCGGGCAGCCGGTGCTTCAGCGCCTGGTTCGCGATTGCCTTAACGCCGCTGCTGAGCGTCGGATGATCCCCGGTCACGACCCCGCCACTTCGCTGCTTTACCACCGCTGCGAACGTGTCGTGAAACTCCGTCTCGCCGGCCCGGACCTCGAATTGCTGAGTCCGCATCTTCAAGTGCTTTGCAGTGGCCGCAACCTTCTCCAATGCGACCGCTGCAAAGGGATTGTCCACATGCAGGTACGCAACCTGCGAGAGGCGCGGATAGGCCTCCTTGATCAATTCGACGCGCTTGGCGGGCAGCTCGTTGGCGAAAAAGATCTGGCCGGTAAGGTTTCCTCCGGGACGCGCGAGGCTGGCGGCGAGTCCCATTGCGACGAGATCGCCGCTGTCCGTGACGACAATCGGAATCGTGCTCGTCGCCTGCTTGACTGCAATCGGCGCGAGGCCATGCGTCACGATGAGGTCGACATTGAGGCGGATCAACTCAGCCGCCAGGCCGGCGAAGCGCTCGTCTTTCCCCTCGGCCGATCGATACTCGATCACGTAATTCCGGCCCTCGACATAGCCGAGGGCCGCCAGGCCCGCTCGCAACGCGTCGAGGCGCCTGGCCATGAAAGCGGCCGTGTTGGCGCTGATGACGCCGATGCGCCAGACTTTTGCGGGGGGCTGCTGGGCGAGCACCGCAAGCGGCACAAGTGCACCAGCACCGAGCGCGAGTACAAGCCTGCGCCGGGAAATCATCAGGCCAGCATCCCGCCCTTGGCTGCAAGGTCGCGGAGCAGTTTGGGCGGAGAAAAGCGCTCCCCGTATTTCTTCGCAAGCTCGTCGGCGCGCGCGACGAATTTCTTCGAGCCGATGTTGTTCACGTATTGCAGTGCCCCGCCAGTCCACGCCGGGAACCCGATGCCGAAGATCGAGCCGATGTTGCCGTCGCCGACGTTGGTCAGCACGCCTTCCTCGAGACAGCGTGCCGTCTCGATCGCCTGGCGGTAGAGGATGCGTTCCTTGAGTTCCTCGAAGTCGTAGCTCACGTCCTTTTTGGCGAAGATTTTCGCGAGTTCGGGCCAGAGGACCTTCTTGCCTTCCTTCGGGTACTCGTAGAACCCGCCACCCGCAGCGCGTCCGGGGCGATTGAATTCCCGCACCATGCGCACGACGACGTCCTGCCCCGGTGCCGACACATACTTCTTGCCCTCGGCTTCCATGTCGGCCTTGGTCTGCTCCATGACGTGCAGCGAGAGCGACATCGAGGTCTGGTCGATGACCTCGAGCGGCCCGACCGGCATCCCGGCCAGGCGTCCGGCGTTCTCGACGACAGCGGCCGGGATTCCCTCGGACAGCATCGAGCAGCCTTCCATCACGAAGGTGCCGAACGTGCGGCTCGTGTAGAAGCCGCGTGAGTCGTTGACCACGATGGGCGTCTTCGAGATCGCCAGCACGTAGTCATATGCGCGGGCAACCGTCTCGGGCGAGGTCTTCTCGCCCTTGATGATCTCGACCAGCGGCATGCGGTCGACCGGCGAGAAGAAATGCAGGCCGATGAAATTCTCCGGTTTCGCAGAGGCTTTCGCCAGGCCGGTGATCGGAAGCGTCGAGGTGTTGGATGCGAAGATGCCACCCGCTGTGAGCCAGGGCTCCGACTCCTTCGTCACCTGTGCCTTGAGGTCCCGCTTCTCGAACACGGCTTCGATGATGAGATCGCAGCCCGCGAGGTCGTCATTGTTCGCCGTCGGGGTGATGAGCTTCAGCGGATCGAGGCTCGCCTTGCGCTTGGTGAGCACCGTCTCGGAATAGCTGCGGCCCTTTTGCGCGGCCTCGATCGAGACATCCTTGAGCACGCACGGGATGCCGCGCGTCGCGGTGGCATACGCAATCCCGCCACCCATCATGCCGGCGCCGAGGATGCCGACCTTGGCCGGCTTCCATTTCGGCACGTCCTTGGGACGCGACGCGCCAGACTTGATGGCCGTGAGGTTGAAGAAGAACGCGGTGATCATATTCTTCGCCACCTGGCCGACCGCAATTTTCGCGAGATACCGCGACTCGATCCGCATTGCCGTGTCGAAGTCGACGTAGGCCCCCTCGACCATGGCCGACAGGATCGCCTCGGGCGCCGGATACAGGCCGCGCGTTTTCTCCGTAAGCATCGCCGGTGCGACTGCGAGCATCTGCGAGACGGCCGGCGAATTCGGGTTGCCGCCGGGCATTCGGTAATCCTTTGCGTCCCAGGGCTGCACGGGCGAGGGATTGGCCTTGATCCACTCGCGAGCCATCGTAATCGCGTTTGCGGCGTCCTTTGCCAGGCCTTGCAGCAGCCCGAGCTTCGCCGCGTCGGCCGGCTTCATGAGCTTGCCTTCGATGAGGTACGGGAAGGCGGCCTGCAGACCAAGGATCCGGGTGAGCTTCGTGACGCCGCCGGCACCGGGCAACAGGCCGAGCGTCACTTCCGGAAAGCCGAGCTGGATCTTCGGGTCGTCTACGCAAATCCTGCAGTGCGCAGCCAGCGCGATCTCGAATCCGCCGCCCAGTGCCGTGCCTGCGAGAACAGCGACGACCGGCTTGCCGAGTTTTTCCAGTTTCCTGAAGTCGGCCTTGATGGCCTCGATCTCGTGGAACATCGTTTGCGCGTCGGACGCCTTGAGCTTGACGACGTCCTTGAGTTCGGCGCCCGCGAAGAACGTCTTCTTGGCCGAGGCGAGGATGACGCCATCGAACGTGTCTTTCTCTTTTTCCAGCCGCGCGACGTTTTCGGTGAAGGCGTTCTTCCATGCCCCGGACATCGTGTTAACGGAGCCCTCGGGCGCGTCGAACGTGAGCGTAACGACGCGGTCGGCGCCCAATTCATACCGGATGGGGGACATCAGACTCTTTCGATGATGGTTGCGATGCCCATGCCGCCGCCGACGCACAGCGTGGCCAGGCCATACCGCAGCTTGCGGCGCTCGAGCTCATCGATCAGCGTGCCGATGATCATCGCGCCGGTGGCGCCAAGCGGGTGGCCCATGGCAATCGAGCCGCCGTTCACGTTGACCTTCTCTTCCGGCACGCCCATTTCCTTCATGAATTTCATGGGCACGACTGCGAAGGCTTCGTTGATCTCGAAGAGGTCGATCTGGTCGATGGTGAGGCCGGCCTTGGCCAGGGCCTTGCGTGCTGCGGGCATCGGGCCAGTGAGCATGATCGTCGGATCGGCGCCCGAGAGCGCCGTGGCGACTACGCGAGCGCGCGGCGTGAGGCCGAGCTGCTTGCCCTTGGCCTCCGACCCGATCAGCACTGCAGCCGCGCCATCCACGATCCCCGAGCTGTTGCCGGCGGTATGTACGTGACGAATGCGCTCCACCTGCGGGTAGCGGCGCAGCGCGACGGAGTCGTACCCCATCGCGCCCATGGCTTCGAACGAGATCTTGAGCGAACCGAGGCCTTCCATTGTGGTGTGGGCCTTGATGAATTCATCTTCCCCGAGGATCACGTCGCCGATGCCATCCTTGACGGGTACGACCGAGTTCTTGAACAGGCCGGCTTCACGCGCCTTGGCCGCTTTCTTCTGGGACCCCATTGCAAAGCGGTCCACGTCCTCGCGAGAGAACTCCTCGAGCGTCGCGATGAGATCTGCGCCGATGCCCTGGGGGATGAAGTGCGTGTCGAGCGCCGTCTCCGGGTCGCAGGCCCACGCGCCCCGATCGGTGCCGAGCGGCACGCGGGACATCGATTCGACGCCGCCGGCCACGACGAGGTCTTCCCAGTCGGAGCGCACTTTTTGCGCTGCCATGTTGACGGCCTCGAGGCCCGAGGCGCAGAAGCGATTGAGCTGCACGCCGGAGGCGCGGAAATCCCAGCCGGCGGCCAGTGCTGCTGTCTTGGCGATGCACGAACCCTGCTCGCCCACGGGCGTCACGCAGCCCATTACGACATCGTCCACCTGCGACGTGTCGAGGTCATGGCGCTGCTGCAGCTCCTTGAGGATGCCGGTCAGCAGCGAGATGGGTTTTACTTCATGCAGCGAGCCGTCCCGCTTGCCCTTGCCGCGCGGCGTGCGCAACGCCGAATAGATGAATGCCTCTGCCATGGTGATCTCCTTCTTATTTGATCTCGCCCAGGCCGATCGACCGGGAGATGACTTCCTTCATGATTTCGTTCGTGCCGCCGTAGATGCGCTGCACGCGCGCATCCACATACGCGCGGGCGATCGGGAATTCCCACATGAATCCGTAGCCGCCATGCAGCTGCAGGCACTCGTCGATGACCTTGCACTCGAGGTCGCTGACCCAGTACTTGGCCATCGCCGCGGTGGCCGCGTCGAGCTTGCCCTCGAGCAGGAGCTCGATGCACTTGTCGACGAACACGCGGGCAACCTGCGCTTCGGTCGCGCACTCCGCGAGCTTGAAGCGCGTGTTCTGGAACCCGGCGACCGGCTTGCCGAAGGCCTTCCTTTCGCGCACGTAGTCCTTGGTCCATTCGATTGCGGCCTCGGTTTTGGACACCGCGCCGATCGCAATCTGCATCCGCTCCCACGGGAGCTCCTGCATGAGGTAGACGAAACCGTTGCCTTCCTGGCCGAGCAGATTCTCGGCGGGCACCTCGACGTTGTCGAAGAAAAGCTCGGCGGTGTCCTGCCCCTTGAGGCCCATCTTCTTGAGGCGCTTGCCCTTTGTGAAGCCTTTCATCGATGTGTCGACCACCACGAGGCTCGTGCCCTTGGCACCTTGCGACGGGTCAGTCTTGGCCACCACGATCACGAGGTCCGCATTCCAGCCGTTGGTGATGAAGGTCTTCGAGCCGTTGACGATGTACTTGTCGCCTTTGCGGATCGCGCTTGTCTTCACCGACTGGAGATCGGAACCTGCGCCCGGCTCACTCATCGCGATGGCGCCGATTTGCTCGCCCGCTGCCATTTTCGGCAAGTATTTTTTCTTGAGGGCGTCGCTGCCGTAGCGGTTCAGGTAGGGCGCAACGATCTCCGAATGCAGACCGAAGCCGAGCGTCGAGTTGTTCGCGCGCGCCTGCTCCTCGATGAGGATGATGCTGTAGAGCTTGTCCGCGCCCGAGCCGCCGTACTCTTCCGGCATGCTCGCGCAGAGAAACCCGTTTGCGCCCGCTTTCTTCCAGACGTCGCGATCGGCGTAGCCCTGCTCCTGCCAGCGCTCGTCGTTGGGCTTGACTTCGTTATCCATGAAACGCCGCACACTGTCGCGAAACGTTTCATGCTCGGGGCCGAACAAGGTGCGCGAAATCATGGCGGCGGTCACTCGTTTAGGGGTCGAAGCACTGCGGGGAGTTTGACGGATCATAGTGCATTGGGGGAGACTGACCAAGCACGCGGGACAAGCCCGCCGCCCGAATGAAAACACCCAATTCAACAACGTTTCAAACGATCTTTCGTCCCGGTCTTTTCGCGGGACGGACGGCCATCGTGACCGGCGGTGGGTCGGGCATCGGTCGCTGCATTGCACACGAGCTCGCGTCGCTTGGGACGAAGGTCGCGCTCGTCGGCCGCAAGCTTGAAAAGGTGCAGGCCGTCGCCCGGGAAATCGGCGAAGCGGGCGGCACGGCCACGTTCCACAGCTGCGATATTCGCGAAGAAGACCGCGTACGGGACATTATCGCGGCCATAGTCGCCGAATTCGGTCACGTTGATTACCTCGTGAACAACGCGGGCGGCCAGTTCGCCGCGCCGCTCGAGTCCATTTCGGCAAAAGGCTGGGACACGGTGGTGCGCAACAACCTCACCGGCGGCTTTCTCATGGCCCGGGAGTGCTACACGCAATCGATGAAGGCGGCCAAGGCCGGCGCGATCGTTAACATCATCGCCGACATGTGGGCCGGCATGCCGAACATGGGCCACTCCGGCGCAGCGCGCGCCGGCATGCTCAACTTCACCGAGACAGCGGCGCTCGAATGGGCGCCCGTGCGCGTGAATGCCGTTGCGCCGGGCTGGATTGCATCGAGCGGCATGGATCACTACCCGGAGGCGATGGCCGAGCACCTCCGCGGGCTGCCCAAAAAGGTCCCCCTCGGCAGATTGGGAACGGAGTCGGAAGTCTCCGCCGCCGTCGTGTTCCTGCTCTCGCCCGGGGCCGCGTTTATTTCGGGCTCCTGCCTGCGAGTGGATGGCGCAGTGCCGAACGCAAAACGCGTCTGGGACGGCCCGATCTCGCGCGGCAAGAACGAGGCGTTCGACGGCTTCCACCTCGCGCAGGTGCCCAAGGTCCTGCGCGACTGATGCCCGCGATCCAGTCGAAGCTCGACCCTTCGGGCGAAACATTCAAGCTCAATCGTGATCGCATGCTGGCCCTCGTGGCCCAACTGCGATCGCTCGAGAAGCGCGCCACCGATGCGTCGGCGCGGGCCAAGCCGCTCTTCGACAAGCGGGGGCAGCTTCTCCCGCGGGAACGCATCGCACGGCTGCTCGATCCCGGCGCCCCGTGGCTGGAGCTTTCGTCTATCGCGGGGTACTGCCGCGATAACCCGGACCCGGACAAGTCGATCCCCGGCGGCGGCATGGTTTCGGGCATCGGCTACGTGAACGGCGTGCGGTCGATGGTTGTCGCGAGCGATTCGGGCATCGACGCCGGCGCGATCCAGGCCATGGGGCGCGAGAAATTGCTCCGCGCGCAGGAGCTGTCACTCGAAAACAAGCTGCCGTTCGTGCACCTCGTGGAATCTGCCGGGGCGAACCTGCTCAAATACAAGGTCGAAGGGTTCATTCACGGCGGCGCGATCTTCAGGAATCTCGCGCGCTTATCGGCAGCCGGCATACCGGTGGTCACAGTGGTTCACGGATCATCCACCGCAGGCGGCGCGTACATGCCGGGGCTCTCCGACTACGTGATCATGGTTCGCGGCCGCGCAAAGGCCTTCCTCGCCGGCCCCCCGCTCCTCAAAGCAGCGACCGGCGAGATCGCCACCGATGAGGAACTCGGCGGCGCGGTCATGCACACGCATGTCTCCGGGCTGGGCGAATACCTCGCCGAGGACGATGCAGACGGCATTCGCTATGCGCGCGAAGTGCTGGCGCGGCTCGGGTGGAAGACCGCCCCGGCACCTTCAGGCAAAGCGCCGCGCTATGCGGCCGACGAACTGCTCGGCGTCATGCCGGAGGACTATCGCAAGCCGGTCGACATGCGCGAGGCGATCGCGAGGGTTGCGGACGACTCCGATTTCCTGGATTTCAAGGCCGATTACGGCATGGCCACGATTTGCGGCCATGCGTCGATCCAGGGGATGCCGCTGGGCATCGTCACCAACAACGGGCCGCTCGATCCGGCCGGGGCAAACAAGGCCACGCATTTCATCCAGGCCTGCTGCCAGGCCGGACTGCCGCTCCTCTACCTCCAGAACACCACCGGCTACATCGTCGGCAAAGCCTCAGAAGAGGCAGGCATGATCAAGCATGGCTCGAAGATGATCCAGGCCGTGTCGAACGCCAATGTCCCGCAGATCACGCTGATGTGCGGCGCCTCGTTCGGCGCGGGCAACTACGGCATGTGCGGGCGCGCGTATGCGCCGCGGTTCCTCTTCTCCTGGCCCAATGCGCAAACCGCGGTCATGGGCGCGGAGCAGGCTGCGCTGACGATGGCGATCGTCATGGAAGCCGGCGCCAGACGAAAGGGCCAGGAACCCGATCATGTGGCCATCGATGCCCTGCAAAAAAAGATCATCGACAATTTCGAGTCGCAGTCCAGCGCTTTCATCACCTCAAGCCTCATGCTCGACGACGGCCTCATCGATCCGCGCGACACCCGCAACGTACTCGGCTACGCGCTTGCCATCTGCAAGGACGGCGATGCCCGCGCCCTTCGCCCCATCCAGTTCAGCGTCGCCCGGCCATGAAAAAGGACGCCTAGGAGGAAAAATGCAGTTCACGCAGGAACACGAAGAGATCCGCCGTACGCTGAAGCGGGTGATCGACAACGAGATCAACCCGCATGTGGAGGAGTGGGAGAAGGCCGAGCAGTTTCCCGCGCACGAGGTGTTCAAGAAGCTCGGCGACCTCGGCCTCCTCGGGCTGACGAAACCGGAAGCCTACGGCGGCGCGGGGCTCGACTACAGCTACGCGATGGTGATGGCAGAGACGCTCGGCCATATCCGCTGCGGCGGCGTGCCGATGGCGATCGGCGTGCAGACGGACATGGCCACGCCCGCGCTGGCTCGGTTCGGATCCGATGAAGTAAAGAAGGAATTCCTCGCCCCGTCGATCGCCGGGGACTTCGTCGCGTGCATCGGCGTCTCCGAGCAAGGCGCCGGCTCCGATGTGGCCAGTATCAAGACCTTCGCAAAAAAGGACGGCGCCGACTACCTGATCAACGGCTCGAAGATGTGGATCACCAACAGCCTTCAGGCCGACTGGATGTGCCTGCTCGCGAATACGTCCAGAGGCGCGCCGCACAAAACCAAGACGCTGATCTGCGTGCCCATGAATTCAAAGGGCATCTCGAAAACCAAGATCGACAAGATCGGCATGATGTCTTCCGACACCGGCCTGATCCACTTCGACAACGTGCGCGTGCCGCAGAGGAACCGCATCGGCGAAGAGGGCATGGGCTTCACCTACCAGATGATGCAGTTCCAGGAGGAACGTCTTTGGGCGGCGGCAAGCACCGTTCAGGGCCTGACCCGGAACATCGGCGAGACAATCGACTACATCCGCGAGCGCAAGATCTTCGGCCAGGCGGTGCTCGACTTCCAGTACGTGCACTACCGGCTCGCCGAGCTCAAGACCGAGGTCGAGGCGCTGCGTGCGCTCACCTATCGCGCTTGTGAGCTCTATATCAACGGGCAGGACGTCACCGAACTCGCCTCCATGGCGAAGCTGAAATCGGGACGCCTTCGCCGCGAAGTATCGGACGCCTGCCTCCAGTACTGGGGCGGCATGGGCTTCACCTGGGACAACCCCTTGTCGCGCGCCTATCGCGACGGGCGCCTGGGGTCGATCGGCGGCGGCGCGGACGAGGTCATGCTCGGCATCATCTGCAAGCACATGGGCATCCTGCCGAGGAAATAGGCCCAGTGTTCCGCTCCGTCCTGGTAGCCAACCGCGGCGAGATCGCGCTCCGCATCTTTAGAACCGCTCGCCGCATGGGCCTGCGCTGCATCGCCGTGTATTCGGAGGCGGACCGCGGCGCGCGCCACATGCGCGAAGCCGATGCGGCCGTCTGCATCGGGGAAGCGGCGCCTCGAGCGTCGTATCTCAACATCCAGTCGATCATCGAAGCGGCCCGCGCGACCTACGCCGAAGCCGTGCATCCGGGTTATGGCTTCCTCGCGGAGAACGCCGACTTCGCCCAAGCCGTTCTTGACGCGGGGCTGGTGTGGGTCGGGCCGTTGCCCGAAGCGATTCGCGCCATGGGCGACAAGGCGAACGCCAAGCACCTGGCCAAGGCCGCGGGCGTGCCGGTGCTCGAAAGCTTCGAGCCGGGCGGCAAGATCGCCTATCCGGTCATGATCAAGGCCGTGGCCGGTGGCGGTGGCCGCGGCATGCGCCTCGTGCGCACGGCGGCCGAATTGCCCGCGCTTCTTGCTTCCGCGAAGTCCGAGGCTCTCGCGTCCTTTGGCGACGACCGTGTGATCCTCGAGCGCGCGGTAGAGGCCCCCCGCCATATCGAAATCCAGTTGCTGGCCGATGCGCACGGCGCCATCGTCCATCTCGGCGAGCGGGACTGCTCGGTCCAGCGCCGCCACCAGAAGCTCATCGAGGAAACGCCTTCGCCCGCGGTCGACGCAACGCTTCGCGCCAGGCTTGGCGAGGCGGCTATCAAGGCTGCACGCGCGGTCCAGTACACCGGCGCCGGAACCGTCGAGTGCCTCGTGGATGCGAACAAGAATTTCTGGTTCATGGAAATGAATACGCGGCTGCAGGTCGAGCATCCCGTGACAGAAGCGGTCACGGAACTTGACCTGGTTGAATGGCAGCTGCGGGTTGCGGCCGGTGAGAAGCTCGGCTTCACGCAGGACGAAGTGCGGTTCTCCGGTCATGCGATCGAAGCCCGCGTCTGCGCAGAGGATCCGGCGCAGAGCTTCCTCCCCCAAGCCGGCACGATCGCACTCTGGGAGCCACCGGCTGGCGTGCGGGTCGACCACGCGCTCGAATCCGGCGCCGAGGTGCCGCCTGACTATGACTCGATGCTCGCGAAGGTGGTCGCCCACGGCGCGACGCGTGATGAGGCGCGCAAAAAGCTGGCCGCTGCCCTCGACGCGACGATCGCGCTGGGTGTGCCGACAAACGCGGTTTACCTGGCTGCGGTCCTGCGAGACGAAGTCTTCGCAAACGGCGATGCCACGACCGCGCTGCTCGCCGAACGCTTTTCCGGGTGGAAGGGCCGGGAACTCGATGCCCAGACGGCCGCGATCGCGAAAGCGATGTACGCAAGGAGTTGCGCCAAGGAAGCAGGCTTTGGCGAATGGGCGGGCTGGAGCAACGCGGCGCGAACCGGGATCATCGACACCGTGTCGGTTCCCCATGTGCGGGTCGGCGACACGATCCACTTCCAACTCGACGGTGCAGCGTGGACCTGGCGCGACACCTCCATGGACCCGCCGCGACGCGCGGCGTCGGGCGCGGCGGACGGCCGCCTCATCGCGCCGATGAACGGCAAGGTCGCCAGCGTCGAGGCCAAAGCCGGGGATGTGGTCGCTTCAGGGGGCGCCCTCATCTTGCTGGAGGCAATGAAAATGGAACACACGCTGTCCGCTCCGATTGCGCTCAAGGTTACGGCCGTCCACGTGACGCCCGGCGCCCAGGTGTCACCCGGGCAACTCCTCCTCGAATTCGAACCAGCTGGGCTGGCAATAGGCCCGATAAGAAACAAGGAAAAATGAACCGATGAACCGGCAGCAGCGCGAAGTGCGCCTTAAAGAACTTTTCGAGGATTTCGTCCCGTTCAACCGTGTGCTCGGAGTGAAGATCGAGTCGTTCGACCCGAAGTCGCCGAAACTGCGCTTCGACATGAAGCCCGAGCTCATCGGCAATCCCACGCGCGGGATCCTGCATGGCGGCGTGATCTCCTCGGTGCTCGACGTCATGGCGGGGTTTTCGATCCATGCGGCGATCATCGAGCGCGACCAGGCCGATGACTCCGAAGGCTTCCCGAAGATGGGCACGATCGACCTCAGGATCGACTACCTGCGGCCCGGGCGCGGAAAGTATTTCATCGCGACCGGAAAAGTCGCACGCCTCGGCACCCGCGTCGCGGTCACGCACATGTCGCTCGAAAATGACGAGGGTGAAGAAATCGCGACCGGCAGCGCGGCCTACATGATCGCCTGAGACAACAGGCTACTTGCGGATCACGACGGTAAAGCCGTTTCCGATCTTGTCATCCACGTCCTGCACCTCGACCACCTCGAACTTCAGCCAGCGAACCAGTTCGAGGAAATCATCCGTGCGCCACACTGACCAGTGGTGATGGGTGTCTGACGTGAAACGGGGCCATCCCTCCGCCATCTTCGCGGCCGCCTTGTCGCGCACGAGAAATTGCGGTTCGCGCTCGTCCGGCTTTCCGGGTTCGACCCTTTCGCCCGGGCGCATGGCGTAGTCGGAAAGTTTGACGCGCCCGGTCGACCGGTCGATCAATTCCTGCAAAGGCGTGACAACCCTTTTGTGATCGAACGTTCGGTCACGGTGCGGGGCAATGACAAAGATGTAGCCGCCCGGCTGGATGACCCGGTACCACTCTCGAAGCGCCTTTACAGGGTCGTAGAAATGCTCGATGACATGCGAAGAGACCACATAGTCGAGCGTCGCGTCCTGGAACGGCAGCTTGTCTCCCAAGGCGACGACGTGGACGACCGCTGGGGGGCAGCCTTGCTGCTGGTTGTCCGCCTGGTCGACGAAATCGACGTTGATTGCACGCCTCAGCTCGAACGAATTCTGCGTGGACGCGCCGATTTCGATGCCGTGAAGCTCTCCCAGATAGCGGGTCGCCAATGCGGACGGCCTGATCTTGTGGCAGGCGAGCGCCGGCGCTTCAGGAACGCTCGCCCGGGGATTGTCGGCGGGTTCAAGCCACGAACCTCGAAAACTGAGTGCCGCGGAAAGCAGGATCGCGCTGGCCAGTGCGCCGACCAGCCATGTTCTTCGGCGACTCATTTGCCAGTAGGCGACATCGCCGCGACACCTACTTGCGGATCACGATCGTGAAACCGTTTCCGACCTTGTCGTCGACGTCCTGCACCTCGACCACGTTCATCCTGAGGTGCCGGGCGAGTTCCACGAAATCGTTGGTCCGCCAGAACGACCAATGATGATGATCGTCCGTTTCGAAATAGGCCCAGTCCTTACCAAGAGGGGCACCCCCTTTACGCGGCGCCAGGAGGTGCGGCATGACCTGCTGGTACTCGCCCAGGCTTTCCTTTCCAAACTTCACCAGCGCCTGCTTGCTCGTCGGCTTCGCGTAATCCGACAGCTTGAACTTGCCGCTGGCGCGGTCCATGAGTTCGCCCACTGGGGTGGCGTCGCTGTGCTTGTCGAATGTCCTGTCCTTGTGGGGGGCGATGATGAAGACAAACCCACCCGGTTTCACGACGCGATGCCACTCCCTCAGCGCCTTCACCGGGTCGAAGAAGTGCTCGATGACATGGGAAGAAAGCACATAGTCGAGCGCCCCGTCCTTGAAGGGCAGGTCGTCCCCGAAAGCCACGATGTGAACGACCGCACCGGGGCATCCTTTCTGCTGCCAGTATTCGTCGGGCTTGTCCTGGAAGTCGACGTTCATCGCGCGCGCCAGGCCGAACGAATTCTGGGTCGACGCGCCGATTTCGACGCCGTGGAGTTCTCCGAGGTAGCGCGTGGCGAGCGCCGACGGCGGCATCCTGGCGCACTTGTCGCGGGCCAGTGACAGATCCCACCCCTCGGACAGGTGCAGCGTGTCGCGCAGCAGGTAATTGTTGTACGACAAGATGCCGATGGCCAAGACCAGCGCCGCCACCAATGCCTGGACATAGCGCGCGCGTACAGGACTCGCTTTGGAGTCCATGGTTGTGAGCGGGGCACTCATGGGCGGGGCCTTCGAAAGGGGTGCGTAGCCGACAGCCCGCCGTCCACGGCAATTGCCTGCCCGTTCACGTAGGACGCTTCATCGCTTGCGAGGAAAGCCGCCATCGCGGCGATCTCGCGCGGTTCGCCGTAGCGGTTCATGGGATTGAGCTGGCCGATATTGCGATCGGTTCCGCGCTCGCGCGCCATGTCGAAAATGGGCTTGGTCATGCCCGTCTCGATGAGGCCGGGGCAGATGGCGTTCACGCGCACACCGGTCCCATAAAAGGAATTGGCCGCCGTCTGCACCAGGCTGATGACGCCCGCTTTGCTCGCGCTGTACGGATTGCCGCCGGCGTTCGCGCGCAGGCCCGCGACCGACGCCGTGCACACGATCGATCCTGCCTTCTGCCCGACCATGTGCTGCCCGGCATGCTTGATGGCGAGGAACGGGCCGATGAGGTTCACGCGAAGGATCTCCTGCCAATGCTCGACCGTCTGCTCGAAGAGCGGGACAAGCCCGCCGCTGATGCCCGCATTGGCGTACACGACATCCAACCCGCCGAATTCCTTGAGGGCCCGTTGCATGTACGCAATGACGTCCGCTTCGATGCCTGCATCGGCCGCCATGGCGATCGCCTTGCCGCCGGCGGCAGCGATTTGCTTCACCGTTTCGGTAACCGCGTCCCCGGTCTTGTCCACGGCGAGGATCGAGGCGCCTTCCTTCGCGAACAGGAGCGCGCTGGCGCGCCCGATGCCGCTGCCCGCGCCGGTCACGATCGCGCGCTTGCCGTTTAGTCGCCCCATCGCACTTCTCCTAATCTATAGTGTTTTACTTATACGAAATGGCAGGAAGTCCGCTCTGCCATTGATTCTATGAAAATGAAAGTCAAGAATTCATGGGTACCGGCTCATCAGCGCCTCGAGGTTCGCCGCCATGCGAGGCGTGAGCTCGATGATCCGGTCGATGGTCATGCGCACGTGCGCTTCGACCGCCGGGCGGTTGGTGCGGTAGTCGGACACAATGTCCTCGATGTCGGGCAGCCACTCGGCCGCTTCACCGCAGGCTTCATGCAGACAAACAGGACCCGGTGTGCGCCTTTTTCCACCGCCGCCGGAGGCCTACCCGCGACGGCGCTGGCGGGCCGCCATGGATTTCTCCGGGTCGGCAAGCCACTCCACCCGCCTGAAGAACGTTTCGCAGGTGCCTTCCGCGCGGTTTCCGTAGGTGTGGATGCCTGCGACACGCGCCTGGTGGAAGTAGACCGTCAGGTACGCGTCCGCCTGCTTGGGGCTGCTGGAGGTCTGGCACCAGAGCCATGCCTCCTGGTTGCCTTCGTAAAGCCGGTTCTTCGGCACGCCCATGATCTGCTGCACGCGCATCTTGGTCATGCCGAAGTCGACGTCGGCCGAGTGTGACTCGAACAGGTACAGCTCCCGGTCGGACATGAGGCCGCTGGCCACGGTGCCGCAGCCGGCGAGCAGGCCGACCGCGAGCAGCAAGGGGAGGAAGCGGCTCATGGTTTCCAGGGCGCGCTTACTCGGTGATGTAGTCGGTGATCGGCGTCCACTTGCCGTTCACGATCTGCGAGAGCCGGGCGCGGTTGGAGCCCAGGTGCTTGGTCTTCGAGAACGACACCGCGTCGCCGCCGAACATGTCGCGCGACATCGAAAACCCCTCCAGCGAATTGATGAAGGTGTCGGTCGTGAGGTTCGGGCCGGCTTTCTCGGCCACTCGCGCGAAGAGATCGATCACCTGGGCGCCGTAGACCGAGAACACGGTCGGGTCTTCCTTGTACTTGTCCTTGTACTTGGTGGCCCATTCGCGCACGTTCTTCGATGCGTCGTCCATGTAGGGGTTGTTCACCGTGTTGGTCGAGTAGAACCCGTTCATGGCCGGGCCGCCCAGCTTGTGGATGAGGTCCGTGTAGGAGGCCGAGGTGCCCATGAAATCCACGTTCCAGCCGAGCTTGCGCGCCGTGCCGATCGTGCCAATCGTCTCGCGGATGATGGTGCCGAGCACGACGAGATCGCAGCCGGTGTCCTTCATCTTGGCGACCTGGGAGGAGAAGTCGGTGGCGCCGCGCTTGTACGTGGTCTTTTCGGCCAGGGTCATGTTGATTTCCTTGAGGCCCGCTTCGGCCCCGCGCATGACTTCAAGCCCGAAGTCGTCGTCCTGATACAGCGTGCAGACTTTCTTGTAGCTCTTCTGCTTGACCATGTGCTTGATGCTTGCGCGCACCTGCTCGTAATACGTGGCGGCTATCGAGTACTTGAGACGGTGCAGCGGCTCGTACATCTCGCGGGCCGCGGTGATCGGGAAAAGATGCGGGATGTTCTTGTCGAAGAGGATGGGCATGGCGGCCATGGCAGGGGCCGTTCCGATCAGGCCGACCATCGCGAAGATTTTGTCCTTCTGGACCAGCTTCTGCGTGGCGAGCACGGCCTTCTTGGGGTCGTAGCCGTGGTCTTCAACGATGAGCCTGATCTTGCGGCCATGGATGCCGCCAGCGGCATTAATCTCCTCGACCCGCATTTCCATCGCATTCTTGAGCTGCTTTGAGAATGCGACGATCGGGCCGGAGAGGTCCTGTTCCGTGCCGAGCACAATCTCCGTTTTGCTGACGCCCTGCGTCTGGCCCAAAGCGAGCGGCGCGGCGCCGAACATGAATGCTGCGCAAACCACGGCAGCTGCGATTTTTAGGTTTTTCATGGTTGTCTTCCTCCTGTGTGGGGCGGCGTTACTGTATCACTGTGTCCGGTGCGCGGCGCCAGGCCGACTCTGGCCAGGCTGCTCGGGGTCAGGCTGCTTCTTTTGCGTACATCCCCTCGATAAGCGAACTGTACTTCTCGTTCACGAGCTTCCTCTTAAGCTTCATGGTCGGCGTCAATTCCTCGTCCTCGGCCGTGAGCTTGGCCTCGATGAGGCGGAATTTCTTCACCTGCTCGACCCGCGCAAAGGCCTTGTTCACCTTGTCGATCTCGCTCTGGATGAGTTCCTGGATCTCCGGCCGGCGGCAGAGGCTCGCGTAGTTGGAGAAGGGAATCGCTTTGTCCTGTGCGTACATCTCCACGTTCTCGTGGTCGATCATGACGAGTGCGACCAGGTACGGCCTGCGGTCCCCTATCACCACTGCATCGGTGATGTACGGGGAAAACTTGAGCTGGTTCTCGAACTCCGAAGGCGTGATGTTCTTGCCGCCCGCGGTGATGATGATGTCCTTCATGCGGTCGGTGATGTAGAAAAAGCCCTCTTCGTCGACGCGCCCGACGTCCCCGGTGTGCAGCCAGCCGCCTTTGAGCGTCTCGGCGGTTTTCTCCGGCTGGTTGAGGTACCCCATGAAGATCGAGCCGCCGCGCGCGATCAATTCGCCTTCCGGCGACACGGCAACCTCGGCGTGCTGCATCGTCGGGCCGATCGAACCCGGCTTAACCTTTCCCGAGATGTTCGAAGTAATGGCGCCGCAGGATTCGGTTTGCCCCCAGACCTCGATCATCTCCAAGCCCAGCGCCATGTACCAGCGCACGAGGTCGGGCGAGATGGGCGCTGCGCCCGTGATCAACACGCGCGCGCGATGCACGCCGATCACCTTGCGCAGGTTGTTCAGCACCAACAGGCGCGCGAGCCAGAATTTGAACTGCAGGCCGGCCGGGACGGGCTTCCTCTCTTCACGAAGATTTGCCACCTGGCCGCCGATGCCGATGGCCACCGAGTAGGCCCACTGCTGGAGCGGCCCCGCTTCCTTTAGTCGGATCAGGACGCCCGAATAGAATTTCTCCCAGATGCGCGGCACGGCCGTAAACACGGTCGGCGCTATTTCGCGCACGTTCTCCGGCACCGTCTCCGGGTTCTCGACGAAATTTAAAACGGCACCCGAATACAAAGCGTGGTATTCGCCGCCCAGGCGCTCGGCGATGTGGCACAGCGGCAGGAAGGCCATGCGCTCGTCCTGCGGCCCCTGTGGGAAAGCGTCCTGGTAGCCCTTTACCGTCCAGAGGATATTGCCGTGCGAGATCATCGCGCCCTTGGGCTTGCCGGTGGTACCCGAGGTGTACACGAGGATGGCGAGGTCGGCGGCCTTGCGCGACGCGAGGCGTCGCTCCCACTCCCCGGGATGCTGGGCGTCGTAGGCGGCGCCCATGGCGCGCAGTTGGTCAAGGCTGATGACCTGCGGATCGTCGAGTTCCCTGAGGCCTTCCATGTCGAAGACGATGATCTTGCGCAGGCCCGGGAGGCGGCCGCGCACTTCGAGGGCCTTGTCGAGTTGCTCCTCGTCTTCGACAAAAAGATAGACGGAGCTGGAATCGGACATCAGGTATTCGGTCTGGGCGGCCGCATCGGTGGGATAGATGCCGTTTGCCACCCCACCAGCGCACAGGACGCCGAGGTCCGCATACAGCCATTCCCGATTGGTATTGGCCTGGATGGACGCAGCCTCACCCGGTTCGAAGCCGAGCGCCGCAAGTCCAAGCCCGACTTCGCGCGCCACCCGTCCGAGCTCGGCCCAGGTGACCGACTGCCAGATGCCGAATTGCTTCTGGCGCAGGATGACCTGCGGCCCGCGCTCGGTCACGCCGGCCCAGAACATCTGCGCAACGTTGTCGAAAGTGTCCGCGGCATTCATCGCCACTGCTTCCTCTTCTTCCACCGCCGATGCCCGCGCACGCCGGCCTCCTTGATGCCGAGGTAGAACTCGCGGATGTCTTCCTTCTCCGCAAGCTTCTTGCACGTGTCTTCCATCACGATGCGTCCCGTCTCGAGCACATAGCCGTAATCTGCAGTGGCAAGCGCCATGTGCGCATTCTGCTCCACCAGCAGGATGGTGGTACCCCGCTCGCGGTTGATCCGCACGATGATCCGGAAGATTTCATTCGTGAGCTTGGGGGAGAGGCCGAGGCTGGGCTCGTCCATGAGCATCACCGTGGGACGGGAGAGCAGCGCCCGCGCAATCGCGAGCATCTGCTGCTGGCCGCCCGAGAGCTGCCCCGCCTCCTGCTTGGCGCGCTCGCGCAGCATCGGGAAGTAGCCGAACACCGTCTCGATGTCCTTCGCCACGCCGTCAGGATCGTTGCGCGTGTAAGCCCCCATGCGCAGGTTGTCTTCGATGGAGAGCAGCGCGAACACCTCGCGGCCCTCCGGCACATGGCCGATGCCCGCGCGCACGATGCGATCCGGCGCAAGGCCCTGGATTTCGCTGCCGCGCAGCTTCACCTGCCCCTTCGAGGGATCGATGATGCCGGAGATGGTCTTGAGGATCGTCGACTTGCCGGCACCGTTGGCGCCGAGCACGGTCACGATCTTGCCTTCTTCGACCGCGAGCGTGACGCCGCGCAAGGCCTGCACGGGACCGTAGCTGGATTCGACGTTCGAAAGTTCGAGGACGGGGGTGCTCATGATGCCGTGCTCGCTTCCGCCCCCACGTCTTCGTTCACTTCGCCACCGCCCAGGTACGCCTCGATCACGGCGGGATTGGATTGCACTTCGGCGGGCGTGCCTTCGGCGAGGACCTTGCCTTCGCTCAGCGCCAGCACCCGGTCCGAGACACGTGAGACGAGGTTCATGTCGTGCTCGACCATGAGGACCGTGACCCCCAGGCCCTTCTTGATGTCCTCGATCCAGAACGCCATCTCGTCGGTTTCCTCCGGATTGAGTCCTGAGGACGGCTCATCGAGCAGCAGCAGCTTGGGTTCGGCGGCCAGCGCGCGGCCGAGTTCGATCACCTTGCGCACGCCGTACGGCAGCCCGGCGACGATGCTGTCGCGGTAGTGCGCGAGATCAAGAAGATCGATCACTTTCTCGACCGCTTCGCGCTGCGCGATTTCCGCGCGGCGCACCGATCCGGTGAAAAAGACCTCCTGGAGGAAGGATGTCGAGCGATGGCGATGGCGCCCGATGAGGAGGTTCTGGAGGACGGTAGCGTGTTCGAAAAGCTCGATGTTCTGGAAAGTGCGCGCGATGCCAAGCTCCGCTACGCGGTGCTGCGCAAGCCCCGTGAGGTCGCGGTCCTCGAATACGATCGAGCCCGAAGTCGCCGGGTAGATGAGGCCGATGAGGTTGAAGATCGTCGTCTTGCCGGCGCCGTTCGGCCCGATGATCGTATAGACCTCGCCGCGCTTCACCTCGAACGAAACGTTGTCGACGGCGACCACTCCGCCGAAGCGGATGCCGAGCTTGTCGACCTTGAAGAAGCTCACCGCAATCTCTCCGATTTCATGTAGCTCTTCTGCCGGCGGAACATGCCCTTGCGGTAGAAGGGAAACAGCTCGAACCAAGTCCGCACCTTGAGCCAGCGGCCATACAGCCCGAGCGGCTCGAACACGATGAAGCTGATGAGCACAAGGCCGAACACGATCGCCTGCAGGCCCGAGCCGGCCACATTGCCGGGCAGGTAGTCTTTTGCCACCGCAATGAGTTGGGGCAGCACGATGAGGAAAGCCGCACCCAGCACAGCGCCATGGAGGGACCCCACGCCACCCAGGATCACGATGGTCACCAGCTCGATTGACTGGAGCAGCGTGAATTGCTCGGGCGAAATGAACGTCACCTTGTGCGCATACAGGGCCCCGCCGATGCCGGTTAGCGCAGCCGAAATGGCGAAGGACAGCGTCTTGTATTTGGCGAGGTGCACGCCCATGCAACTGGCCGAGATCTCCGAATCGCGGATCGCGACAAAGGCTCGGCCGGTGGGCGAGCGCAGCAGGTTGAGCAGCGCAAGGATGCTCAGGACAGTGAGGCCGAGGCACAGGTAGTAAAAAGACGCGTCGGTGTCGAGGCGCACGCCCAGGAGCACGATGGGCTTGAGGTGCTGCCCGGAATTGCCTCCTGTGAGGCTCTCCCAGCGCGTGACGACCTCCTCGACAATCACGTTGAAAGCCAGCGTGGCGATCGCAAGGTAAATGCCTTTGAGCCGCAACGCCGGCAGGCCCACGATAAGCCCGGCCACCGCCGAGAACAACGCCGCACACGGAAGCGACACGATGAACGGGACGCCGCGCGCCTGAAGGAGCGCCTCGGTGTACGCGCCGACCGCAAGAAACGCGGCATGCCCGAGCGAAATCTGGCCTGTATAGCCGACCAGCAGCATGAGCCCGAGGCCGACGATCGAATAGATGAGCACGAAATGCAGCTGCGACATGACGTACTCGTCGAGACCCCAGGGCAAGGCGAGCAGGACGACCACGAGGAGGCCATACCAGAACCTCTGCCCGCCGTGCTTGAAGAGAGCGATGTCCTGTTCATACCGGGTTTTGAAGATGAACCGCACGGGCCTAGACCTTTTTCCTGGCAGTCTCGCCGAAGATCCCGGAGGGCTTGATGAGCAACACTACGAGCACCACCACGTAGGCCGCCACGTCTTTGAATCCCTCGGCCATGTAGAAGCCCGCCAGCGCTTCGACCAGCCCGATGATGAGCCCGCCGACGATCGCGCCGGGCACGCTGCCAAAACCGCCGACCACCGCGGCGGGGAAGGCCTTGAGACCGATGAAGCCCATGTTCGAATGCACGAAGGTCACCGGCGCGAGAAGGATGCCGGCGAAAGCTGCGACGCCGGCCGAGAGCCCCCACACGAGCATGTTTACGCGCCGCACGGGGATGCCCATATAAGCGGCGGCCAGCTGGTTTTGCGAAGTGGCCTGCATGGCCACGCCGAGCTTGGCGTAGCGGAAGAACACGTAAAGGACCGCGCACAGCGCGCTCGTCATCCCAATGACGGCCAATTGCTGCACACCGAAAATCACGTTGCCGAACTTGATGACGCCCTCGGAAAACGGCGTGGGCAGCGTGAAGGTGTCGGTTCCCCATCCGGGCATCATCGTGACCACGCCGCGCAGGACGTAGCCCACGCCGATCGTGATCATGACGACCGTAAACGCAGGCTGCCCGAGCACGGGCCGCAGCACGATCCGCTCGAGAAGCATGCCGATTACCGCCATAGCGGCGACCGCGAAAATGATCGTCGCCCAATAAGGCCAGCCCATCATGACGCTTGCGGTGAGCGCGAAGAACGCGCCGAGCATCATGAGGTCGCCCTGCGCGAAGTTGACGGTTTCCGTCGCCTTGTAGATGAGCACGAAGCCGAGCGCGACCAGGGCGTAAACGCAGCCCTGCGCAACCCCGGCGACCGACAGTTGCAGCAGTTGATTGAGCACTTGCCCCCCTCCCTCCGCGGCGGATTCTATCAAGCATGCCGGGTCGGGCAATTGCTTTTATGGAGGGGCGCACCTAGACTCGATTTCGATGAAGACAGTGCGCATCGGCGCGGGGCTGGGCTTTTACGGCGACTCCTGGCGCTCCGTGCGCGCATCGATCGAGCGCGGTGGCGTGAAATACATCGGCTCGGACCATCTTGCCGAGCTGACCCTCGCGATCCTGCAAAAGGACCGGCAGAAAGATCCCGCCGCAGGCTACGCCAAAGATGTCGTTCCGATGCTTATGGAGCTCTGGCCGCTTGCCGCAATGCGAGGCGTCAAGTTCGTGTTGAACGCGGGCGGGCTCAATCCGCAAGGCGCTCGCGAGGCGGTTGCAAAAGCATTCCACGCAAAAGGATGGAAAGCGAAGATCGCCGTCGTCACGGGCGACTCGATTACCGGACGCATCGAAGAGTTGCGCTCGAGCGGCGAATCGCTGTCGCATCTCGATAGCGGCGCCGCAATCGATTCGGTTAAGGACCGGTTGTTGTTTGCGAATGCCTATCTCGGCGCCCAACCGATTGCGGAAGCCCTCTCACGCGGGGCCGACATCGTCTTGACGGGCCGTGTCGCGGACGCAGCGCTTTTCCTCGGGCCACTCGCCCATGAATTCGGCTGGCGCTGGGACGACTGGTCGCGGCTGGCGCAGGGCTTGACCGTCGGCCACCTGCTCGAATGCTCCGGGCAGGCAAGCGGCGGCAACTTCGGCTCGGCAGGCGAGTGGGAAAGCATCCCGGATTTCCACAATCTCGGCTATGCGATTGCCGAGGTGAGCGAAGACGGCACCGCGGTGATTACCAAGGCACCCGGCACGGGAGGCCGCGTGTCGTTCGACACGGTGCGGCAGCAACTGCTGTACGAGGTGCATAACCCGCACGCATATTTTTCGCCGGACGTCGTGCTCGACATGGGGAACCTGAAGCTCGAGGATCAAGGCACCGACCGGGTACGAATCACCGGTGCCGGCGGCGCCCCGCGAACCGGCACCCTGAAAGTGGTCGCCGGCTATCACGACGGCTGGATGGGAACGGGCGTGATCGGCTATTCATGGCCCGATGCGTACCGCAAGTGCGAGAAGAGCGTCGACATCATCAAGGGCCTCATCGAGGAACGCGGCCTTTCGATTGAAGAAACCAACGTCGAATACATCGGCTACAACTCACTGCTCGGCGCCAACGCGGATCCGGCGCACCGCGACCAGTTGAACGAATGCTTCTTGCGCATGACGATCCGCACACAGGACAAAAAGGTGGCCGATGGATTTGGGCGGCTGTTTCCCTGGCTGGGCTTATCCGGGCCGCCCTACCTCGGCGGGTTTCATGGGATCCAGGGCGCCAAGGAGTTGCTGGGACTGTGGCCGACGCTCGTGAAGCGGGAACTGGTCGAGTCGCGCGTGGACGTCAGCGTGGAGGACGTCGGATGAAGGTCGGCCTCTGGAAAATCGCCCACGCCCGGAGCGGCGACAAGGCCGATCGCGCGGACATCGGCCTTTTCGCATGGGACGCGCCGACCTATGAGGTGCTGAAGCGCGAAGTCACGAAGGAGCGCGTTGCCGAACATTTCAAGGCAATTTGCACTGGGCCAGTCGAACTCTGGCCGCTCGACAACCTGCTTGCCATCAAGATCGTGCTCAACAACGCGCTGCAGGGCGGCGCCGCGCGCAGCCTGCGCACGGACAACCTGGGCAAGATCGTCGCCGCGCAGCTGCTTAGGATGGAGATCGAGGCGCCCGCCGACCTGCCTCGCCTGCGGTCCTAGCCGGCGAAGCGCTCGAGGTGGTGGTCGATATCGCCGAACTGCTGGGCGATCATGGTAAGCCGCCGGAAGGTGTGGCTGACTTTCATCTCTTCCGTCATACCCATGCCGCCGTGAAGCTGAATGGATTCCTGGCTCACGTGGCGGCAGGCTTCCGAGATGCGCACCTTGGCCGCTGACACGAGTCGCTTGCGCTCGGCCGGATCCTTTTCGGAGTCGGCCTTATCGCACGCAAGGCAGGCCATCGACTTGGCCTGCTCGTAGCTCACCACCATGTCGACCATGCGGTGCTGCAGGGCCTGGAATGCGCCGATCGGCACGCCGAACTGTTTTCTCGTCTTGAGGTATTCGAGCGTTGCATCGTTGGCGGACTTGATCGCACCCACCGCCTCGGCGCAGATCAGAGCCGTGCCGTAGTCAACGACTTCTTCGATCAGCGCGAGCCCCTCGCCTTCCTTGCCGATCAGGGCATCGGCGGGCACCGAAACGCCCTTGAGCACGATGTCGCAAGCGCGCAACTCGTCGAGCGTGCGATAGCTTTTCATCGTCAGCCCCGGCGCTTTGGCATCGACGAGGAACAGGCTGATGCCCTTGGCGTCCGAGTCTGCACCGGAAGTGCGCGCCGAAACGACGATCTTGTCCGCGCTCGGCCCGTGCACGACGACATTCTTTTCGCCGTCCAGTACGTAACCCGCACCGGATTTCTTCGCCTTAGTGGCGACATGCGCAAGGTTGTAGCGCGCGCCTTTCTCGGTCTGCGCGAAGGCCATCTTGAGCTTGCCTTCGACGACGGCCGGCAGGATCGCCTTTTTCTGCGCCGCACTTCCGCCGCGCGCGACGAACTGCGCACCCATCGTCGTCGCGAGGAAAGGCTCGACGACCAAGCCGTCGCCAATCGATTCCATGACGCCCATCATGTCGAGCGCGCCGCCACCAAAGCCGTCGTAGTCGGGCGAAATCGGCAGCCCAAGCAATCCCATTTCGGCAAGCGTGGCCCACACGCTGTCGCTGTAGCCGTTGGCGGAGGAGACGATTTTCTTGCGCGACTCGAAATCGTAGTCCTTGCCGACGAAACGCTTGACCGAGTCGGCCAGCAGTTGCTGTTCTTCGTTGTAATCGAAATTCATGGTCGTCTCCTTACAGGCCCAGCGACATCTTGGAAATGATGTTGCGCTGGATTTCGTTCGATCCGGCGTAGATGGTGGTCTTGCGGGTGTTGGCGTACCGCGGGGCAAGCGACGCGGTAAAGGCATCGAATCCTTCGGCATGATCCAGCGGCTTGAAAGGCTGGGCGAGCGGCCCCACCGCCTGCATCATGAGCTCGGTGAGTGACTGCTGGATCTCCGTGCCCTTGATCTTGAGCATCGAAACGTCCGCTCCCGGAGGCTGACCGCTGCGGCGCATCTGGTCGAGGAAGCGCAGGTTCGTGATTTCGAGCGCGATCAGTTCGATCTCGACATGCGAGAGCTTGTCGCGAAAGCGCACATCGTCCATCAGCGACTTGCCGTCCTTGACCTGCTTGGCCGCGAATTCCTTCAGTTTCACGAGTTCGCGTTTCGACACGCCGATGCGCCCCGTATTCATGCGCTCGTGCCCGAGGAGGTACTTGGCCACCGTCCAGCCCTTGTTCTCTTCGAACACGAGGTTTTCGACGGGTACTTTCACGTCTTCGAAGAACACCTCGTTTACTTCGTGCCCGCCATCCATGAGGATCAGTGGACGCACCGTCACGCCCGGCATCTTCATGTCGATCAGGAGAAAGGAAATGCCTTCCTGCCGCTTGGAGGCGCCGGAGTCGGTCCGCACGAGGCAGAAGATCCAGTCGGCGTAGTGGCCGAGCGTAGTCCAGATTTTCTGGCCGTTGACGAGGTAGTGGTCGCCCTTGTTCTCGGCCTTGGTCTTGAGCGAGGCGAGGTCGGAGCCCGAGCCCGGCTCCGAATAGCCCTGGCACCAGAAGTCATCGCCGTTATAGATGCGCGGCAGGAAGCGTTCCTTCTGCGCCTCGGTGCCGAACTTGTGCAGCACTGGCGCGCACATCGTGAGGCCGAAAGGGATCAGCGGCGGGGTGCCGGCGAATCCGCACTCTTCTTCGAAGATGTAACGCTGGACCACGTTCCAGCCGGTGCCGCCCCACTCCTTGGGCCAGGCCGGTGCGATCCAGCCTTTCTTGGCGAGGATCTTGTGCCAGCGCACGATGTCGTCCTTCGACATGCTCTCGTGATCGGCCATCTTGTCCGAGAGCTCCGAGGGAACGTTCTTTGCCAGCCAGCCGCGTACTTCGTCGCGGAAAGCGAGCTCTTCGTTCGAATAATTCAGGTCCATGGCAGCCTCCTTTTGGCGTCGTCGAGTTTAGCGTAGCGAGAAGTCGACGACCATCCTTCCTGTGACTTTCGCATCGATCAGATCTTCGAACGCTTTCGGCAGGTCATCGAACCGGATTTTTCGCGCGATCCGACCGAGGTGGCGCGGCTTCAGGTCGGAGGCCAGGCGGTCCCAGATCCGCGTGCGCAACGGCATCGGGCTGTTCGCATTTACCCCGATGAGCCGCACCCCACGCAGGATGTAAGGCAAGACGCTGCCCTTGAATTCGACGCCGCCCGCATTGCCAAACGCGGCAATCACACCGTCGGACTGCATCGTCCGCGCGAGCCACGCGAGCTGCTCGCCCCCTACGGAGTCGACCGCACCCTGCCACATCGGTTTCTCGAGGGGACGGGTGCCGAATTCATATCCCCTCCGGTCGATTACTTCGGCGGCGCCAAGGTCGCGCAGGTACCCGGCCGCGTCGGGTTTTCCGGAGAGCGCCACCACCTCGTAGCCGCGTGCCGCCAGCAAGTCGATCGCGACTGACGCCGCACCGCCTGTAGCGCCATTCACGAGTACTTTGCCTTTGCCAGGCGCGAGCCCGTTCAGTTCCATCAGGTCGACCGAGAGCGCCGCCGTGTAACCGGCCACGCCGATCGCAGCCGTTTCAAACGGCGCCAATCCCGGAGGGACTCGGACGAGCCAGTCCGCGGGAAACCGGTTGACCTCCTGGTAGCCACCGTCGTGGTCTGCGCCAATCCCGAATCCATGAGCGATCACGGGATCGCCCGCCTTGAACCGCGAATCCCCGGATTCGACAACCTCTCCACAGACGTCGATCCCGGCCGTGCAGGGGAAGCGCGTGACGATTTTCGCGCGGCCCAATGCCGTGAGCGCGTCCTTGTAGTTGACGCTTGCGAACAGGGAGCGGATCACGACGTTGCCGGCATCCAGGTCCCGGTTTTCAATGGTCGCAGCCCGGCCCTGGCCGAACTTGCCGCCTTCGAAAACGCGAAACGCCTTCAAAGGATCGTCACGCCGCCATCGGCGACGATGCATTGGCCTGTCATGAACGCGGCGGCCTTCGACGCGAGGAAGACGGCGATCCCGCCAATGTCCTGCGGCTCGCCAATGCGGCGCAGGGGCGTTGCGTCCTCACGAGCCTTGCGCAGCTTGTCGTCTTCCCAAAGGGCCTTCGCGAAGTCGGTTTTCACCAGTCCCGGAGCGATCGCATTCACGCGGACGTTCTTCGGTCCCCACTCGGCGGCGAGGTTTTTGACCAGCATGTGGTCCGCCGCTTTGGAGATGCCGTAAGCTCCGATGATGGTGTTCGCTTTCAGGCCGGCGATCGAGCCGACCATGATCACGCTTCCGCCGCCCCGTTCGGCCATGCCGGGAATGACAAGGTTCGCGAGCCAAAGGTTCGACTTCACGTTGGAACTCATGACCTTGTCGAAGATGTCGTCGCTCAGGCCGCCGAGCGGACCGTAGTACGGGTTGATTGCGGCATTGCAGACCATGATGTCGACCTTGCCCCACGCCTTGATCGTGGCAGCGACCAAAGCGCTCACTTCGTCTTTTCGCCCCACGTTACAAGGCTGCGCAAGGACCGTCAGGCCCTGACCCGCGAGTTCTGCGCGGGTCGCTTCGCAGGCTTCGGCTTTGCGGCTGGAGATCATGACTTTCGCGCCCGCCTTACCGAGTTCTTCGGCAATGGACTTGCCAATGCCGCGCGTGGAACCGGTCACGATGGCCACCTGGCCCGAAAGATCGAATAGGGAAGGCAAAGAAGTCGCCATGGGTGAGCCTCGGTTCAGCAGTGGAAAGGCGCCTAGGGTAGCGAATTGCGAGTCGCGGCGTTGGCGGGGGCCGACACGCTCAATTATGCTAAATCCGCATGGGTTTTCCATCCCATGTTCCATCATGTGAAACACAATATGACTAAGTTGACAGAGGGCGGAGGCTGTCAAACAATCGCTATGCGAAACAAGTTCCGCTGCCTGCAGTTTCGACTGCAAGTTTCCACCGCGTGCTCATCCGGAATCCAGCGTAGCCCGGCGCTCAGACCAGGCGGCTCCTGCGCTTTTCCGATGCCCGCGGGTCCACAGGGCAGCACCTGACCAAGGAGATTCCAAAATGGGCGCACCTGAGTCCAACGCACCGCTTTCCACCCCCGCGGGCCTGCCCGCCTACAGTTACGAGCACGAAGGAGATCGCCAGTTCGCGACGACGCTGGCGCGCGGCCTCGAAGTCTTGCGGTGCTTCACACCGCTCGAGCCGATGCTGGGCAACAAGGAAATCTCGGTCCGCACTGGCTTGCCCAAGCCGACCGTGTCGCGCCTTACTTACACGCTCACCAAGCTTGGCTATCTGCGGCACAACATGCGGCTGGGTAAGTACCAGCTCGGCTCGGCCGTGCTGTCGATCGGCTATCCGCTATTGGCGAGCATGAGCGCGCGCCAGGTTGCGCGTCCCCACATGAAGGAGCTTGCCGATCACTCGAACGCATCGGTCTCCATGGGCATCCGCGACCGGCTGAACGTCGTCTTCGTCGAGAGCTGCCGCTCGGCCAGCGGCACACCGTCGCTGCCGGACATCGGCACGTCCATTCCCATCGCGCAAGCCTCGGTGGGACGCGCCTTCCTCGCTGCCTGCACGCCTGCCGAGCGCGAAGCGCTGCTCAACCAGATGAAAGTAAAAGAGCCGGAGATGCACCGCAAATACCGGGCGCAGATCGACAAGAGCCTCCAGGAAATCCGCGAGCGGGGGTTCTGCGTTTCGTACGGCGACCTGCGCCGCGAGATCCACGCGGTCGGCGTGCCGATGCGCCGCACGGTCGACGGGGAAATTGTCGCGTTCAACTGCAGCATCCCCGCTTTCATGCTGAAGAAAGGGCAGATCGAAGACGACATCGGCCCGCGCCTTGTGCAAATGGTCCGCAACATCGAGGCGGCGCTGGGAATGCACTGACGGTCGTGGCGCCCTCGAGCCGGATCGCCGCCATCTTTACGGGACCCTCATGATCCGCGACGAAAAGCGCCTGGCCGCCCTGCTCGCCACCGTCCGGCGCTTCATGGACGAGGTGGCCATCCCGAACGAGGAGCGCGTCGAGCGGGAGAACGCCATCCCCGAAGAAATCGTCAAGGAGATGAGGCGCCTGGGGTTTTTTGGCTGGAGCATTCCCGAAGAGTACGGCGGCGCCGGCCTGACCACCGAGGAACTGTGCCTGGCGAACATGGAAATCTCGCAATGCGCGGTCGCCTACCGCGCACGCAGCGGCACCAATACCGGCATCGGCTCCGAAGCGATCATCCATGACGGCACCGACGAGCAGAAAAGGCGGTACCTGCCGCGCCTTGCGTCAGGCGAAATCACCGGATGCCTCGCGGTCACCGAGCCTGAGGCAGGCTCCGACTTGCTGGGCGGACTGGCCACTTCGGCCGTCGATGCAGGCGATCACTACATCCTCAACGGCACGAAACGCTACATCACCAATGCGCCGATCGCGGACCTGTTCACGGTCCTGGCCCGCTCGGACCCAACGAACAAAGGCGGCTCCGGCACGACCACTTTCCTCGTTGAACGCGACATGCCAGGCCTCTCGGCCGGGCCCGAGCACAAGAAGATGGGACAGGAAGGCTCGCCAGTATCGGAGGTATATTTCAAGGACTGCCGGGTGCCGAAATCCGCCGTGCTCGGCGGCACGCCGGGACACGGCTTTCGCGCGGTCATGCGGTCCCTGAACAAGCAGCGCATCAATCTCGCTTCGCTTTGCACCGGCCCGGCCATCCGGCTGCTGGACGAAGCATTGCGCCACGCAAGGACGCGCAAGCAGTCGGGCCAGGCGATCGGCGAATTCCAGCTGGTGCAGGCGATGCTTGCCGACTGCAAGGTGGAGATTTCGGCGGCGCGGGCGCTGATCTTGGAGACGGCGCGCAAGCGCGACCGCGGCGAAGACGTCACGATGGAAGTGTCCATGTGCAAGTACTATGCCTCCGAGATGGCGGGACGGGTCGCCGATCGGGTCGTGCAGATCTTCGGGGGAGCGGGGTATTGCGAGGACATCGGAGGGTCGGTGCCGCGCTTTTACCGGGATGTGCGCCTGTTCCGGCTGTACGAGGGGACGAGCCAGATCCACCAGTTGAATATTGCCCGGCACTTGCTGCGCGGAAGTCACTAAAAAAGAATCGGGGGACGACATGAGGACAACAGCCGACGCCTTTCGCCTGGTTTTGGCCGCTGCGCTTTGCATGGCGGGCACCGCCTTCGCACAGGCGTGGCCCTCGAAGCCGGTGCGCATCATCGGCCCCTACGCCCCCGGCGGCACGAATGACATCGCCGCCCGCATCCTTGCCGAACGCCTTTCCCAGCGGCTGGGGCAGCAGTTCGTCGTCGAGAACAAGCCCGGCGCAAATACACGAATCGCAACCGAATTCGTGGCAAAGAGCGCACCGGACGGCTACACGCTTTTCCTCTGCGCTGCACCTCACTCCACCAATCCAGGGCTTTACGAAAAACTCCCCTACGACACGATCAAGGACTTCGCGCCGGTGGTGCATGTCGTCACCGTGCCGCTGTTCTTTCTGGTGCCCGCCGCTTCGCCTGCAAAAACCGTCAAGGACCTGCTCGAGCTGGCGAGAAAAGATCCGGCGCATGCCAACGTGGGCAGCCCCGGGAATGGCAGCGCGCCCCACCTCGCCATCGAACTGCTGAACTCCGTGTCCGGCGCCGCGCTCGCCCACATCCCGTACAAAGGCGACGCGCCGGCTATTCAGGACCTGCTGGGCGGTCGGCTGGGCGCGTCCGTCGATCCGATCGCCCCCGCCCTGCCCCACGTGAAAGCCGGCAAGCTGCGTGCGATCTCAGTCACGAGCCCACAGCGTTACGCACAGTTGCCGGAGGTGCCGACGCTCGCCGAGCAAGGGTTCCGCGGCGCCGAGGCCTTTGCGTGGTTCGCGCTCCTTGCCCCCGCGGGAACCAGCGCGGACGTCATCGCAAAACTCAATATGGAAGTCAACGCCGCGCTCAAGCAACCGGACGTCGTGGAAAAACTTATCGGCCTGGGAATGACGCCGGTTGGCGGAACGCCCGAGCAATTGGGCTCTTTCATTCGCACGGACATCGACAAGTGGACGAAACTCATCCGCGCTCGCAACATCAAGCCGGACTGAGGATGAGCGAACGGGACGAAACGGCCGGCGGCGGGCCGCTCAAGGGACTGCGGATCCTCGACATCGCGACCATCGTTGCCGCGCCTTTTGCGGCGGCCTTGCTCGCCGACTACGGCGCCGAAGTGCTCAAGGTCGAGTTACCCTCAGGCGACGGGGCGCGGGGCTTTCCGCCCTTCAAGGACGGCAAGTCGCTTTGGTGGAAGGTCACTAATCGCAACAAGAAATTCGTGACCCTCGACCTGCGCAAGCCCGAGGGCATCGAGATCCTGAAAAAATTGCTGCCGAAGTTCGACGTGCTGGTGGAGAACTTTCGGCCGGGCACGCTCGACCGCTGGGGCCTGTCGAAAGAAGTGCTGTGGGCAATCCGGCCGCGCCTCGTCATCCTGCGCGCGACCGGCTTTGGCCAGACGGGGCCTTATCGGGACCGGCCGGGCTTTGCGCGCATCTTCGAAGCGATGGGCGGACTCACCTACATCAGCGGCGAGCCGGACGGCGAGCCAATGCATGCCGGCTATCCGATCGGTGATGCGGTCGGCGGCGTGTTCGGGGCGCTCGGAATCATGACCGCGCTCTGGAAGCGCGCGATGGACCGGAACGCGCCCGGCGAAGAGATCGACCTGTCGATGACGGAGGCCACCTTTCGCCTCCTCGAATTCCTCGCCATCGAGCACGACCAGCTTGGCACCGTGCGCGAGCGCTCAGGCAATGCCAACCAGTATTCCGCGCCCGCCGCTGTCTATCGTACGAAGGACAATCGCTGGGTGTCGCTGGCGGGCTCCACGAACGTGCTGTACGCCAACAACTGCCGCGCGATCGGCCGCCCGGACCTCATAGCGGATCCGCGCTTCGCGAGCAACGGCTCGCGCACAGAACACAAAGACGAGCTCAATGCGATTTTCTCTGCCTGGTGTGCGAAGCAGACGCTCAGCGATGTGCTGGCGGCATTCGAACAGGCGCAGGGCACGATCGCCCCGATTTATTCTATCGACCAGATTTTTGCGGATCCTCAAATGCAGGCCCGGGATGCGATCACCAGCGTGCCCGACAACGACTTCGGCAAAGTGCGCATGCAGAATGTAGTGCCGCGCTTCGTAAACGATCCCGGGCGAGTACGCTCCACCGGCGGGTCGATCGGGCAGGACAACGCCGAGGTCTATGGTAAGTGGCTCGAACTGAGTGTGGATGAACAGGCACGGTTGAAACAGGCAGGGGTGATCTGATGAAGGCTCGCATAGGAATTCTCACGATTGCGCTCGCGACCTCGCAAGCGCTTGCCCAAAGCGCCCTTCCTTCCAAGCCGATGCGCATCATCGTGCCGTTTGCAGCTGGCGGTGCAACCGATGTGCTCGCCAGAGTCATCGCCGCCCCGCTCGGGGAGAAAATCGGCCATGCCGTCATCGTCGAAAACCGGCTCGGCGCCAACGGCTCGATCGGCAGCGACGCGGTTGCCAAATCAGCCCCCGACGGCACGACGCTGCTCATGGGGACGATCGCGACGCACAGCATCCAGCCGGCGCTGGGCATGAAACTGCCTTACAACCCGGACAAGGATTTCGTCCCGGTGGTGCAGGCGGCTTCGCAACCTTATGCCGTTGTGGCGAACCCCGGCTTTGCGCCGAACACGATGCGCGAACTTGCGGCGCTTGCGCGCCGGGAGCCGAACAAGATCACCTACGCGAGTGCCGCAAAGGGCACTGCTGCGCACCTGTTTGCCGAGTTGTTCGCAGCGCAAGCCGACGTCCAGTTCGTCGCGGTTCATTACAAAGGTGCGGCGCCGGCGATGAACGACGTGATGGGCGGCCATGTGCCTTTCACGTTCGACGTCGTGCTCACGACGCTCAGCCAGATCAAGGCCGGCAAGCTGAAAGCGCTTGCGGTGACGAGCGAGCGCCGGTCGCCCGCGCTGCCGGACGTCCCGACGATCGCGGAATCCGGATTCCCAGGCTACAACGCGGTCGGCTGGAACGGGCTCTTTGCGCCCGGCGCGACGCCGCGCGAAGTCGTGGCGCGGCTCGCCATGGAGGTGAGCGCGATCCTCAACCGGCCCGAAGTGCGCGAGAAGATTGCGGCCCAAGGCGCCGACGTGGTGGGCGGCACGCCAGAGCAGTTCGCGGCGTTCATTCGCGCCGACACCGCGAAGTGGGCGCAACTCATCAAGAAGCAGCACATCACCCCCGACTGAACAGGACGCCCCATGGGACCGCTTACCGGAATCAAAGTCATCGAGTTCGAGGCGATCGGCCCCGGGCCGTTCTGCGGAATGATGCTGGCCGACATGGGCGCCGACGTGCTGGTCATTGACCGGGCCGGCTCGTCGGACCTCGGCCTCAATCGCGAACGCTGGTACGACACCATGATGCGCGGGCGGCGCTCGGTGACGCTCGACATGAAGTCGAAAAGCGGCGCAGAAGCGGCGCTGGAACTGATCGCCAAGGCCGATGCGCTGATCGAAGGGTTTCGGCCCGGCGTCATGGAGCGGCTGGGCGTGGGGCCGGAAAAAGCACTCGCCAGGAATCCGAAGCTTGTTTACGGACGCATGACCGGCTGGGGCCAGGACGGACCAATGGCGCCGCGTGCCGGGCACGACATCAACTACATTGCGCTGGCCGGCCCTCTCGCCGCAATCGGCCGTGCGCACGAAGCGCCCGTCCCACCACTCAACCTGGTCGGGGATTTCGGCGGTGGCGGCATGCTGTTGGCTTTCGGGATCGCGGCGGCGCTGGTCGAAGCGCAGCGCTCGGGCAAGGGACAGGTCGTCGACGCGGCAATGTGCGAAGGCGCTTCACTGCTCTCCACCATGTTCCACGGCATGCTCGCGTCCAAACGCTGGGCCGAGCAAAGGGGCTCGAACCACCTGGACACGGGCGCCCCGTGGTACGGAACCTATGAGACAAAAGACGGCAAGCATGTCTCGATCGGCTCGATCGAGGGCCGGTTCTACGCCGAGCTGTTGGAGCGGCTCGGGATCAGCGGCGAAGACTTGCCCAAGCAGCACGACCGTGCAGGCTGGCCGAAGCTCGCCGCCCGTTATGCCGTCGCCTTCAAAACTAAAACACGAGACGAATGGTGCACGGTCTTCGAGGGGTCGGACGCGTGTTTTGCGCCGGTGCTGACCTGGACCGAGGCTTACGAGCATCCGCACAACGTCCAGAGGAAGAGCTTTGTCGAAGTCGGCGGCGTGAAGCAACCGGCGCCGGCGCCGCGTTTCTCGCGCACGCCCGGAGAAGTAAAGCGCAAACCGCCCGAGCGAGGTGAAGGCGGCGCCCAGGCGCTGGCCGACTGGGGGTTCAGGCAGGAAGACCTCGAGCGGCTGAAAACGCTTGGGCTGGGCTGGGCGGGCACCGGTGGCTGAAGCACCAGTCGAAGGCCCTCTCGCGGGTTTGCGCGTTCTCGACATTTCGAACGTCATCGCCGGCCCTTTCGCCGCCGGGATGTTGGGAGATTTCGGGGCCGACGTGCTGAAAGTGGAGCTGCCCTCGGGCGATCCATGCCGCGCGATCCCGCCGCACAAGGACGGCAAGCCGCTGATCTGGAAAGTGACCAACCGCAACAAGAAAGCGATCACGCTCGACCTGCGCAAGCCCGAGGGCATCACCCTCTTCAAGCAGCTGCTGCCGCGCTTCGATGTGCTGATCGAGAATTACCGGCCCGGCACGCTCGACAAGTGGGGCCTGGACAAGGCCACGCTCTGGGCGCTTGCGCCCAAGCTCACCATTCTGAGACTGACGGGATTCGGCCAGACCGGGCCCTATCGCAACTTCCCGGGATTCGCGCGCCTCTTCGAAGCGTATTCGGGGCTCACCTATATCACCGGCCAGCGGGACGGCCCGCCCCTGCACCCCGGCTATCCGATCGGCGACCCGATCGCCGGCGTGTTTGGCGCCTTCAGCGTGGTTACCGCCTTGTGCCATCGCCTGAAGCATCCGGACTCGCCTGGGCAGGAGATCGACCTTTCCGCGACCGAGGCCATGCTGCGACTCCTGGAAGTGCTGCCGATCGAATACGACCAGCTTGGGCAAGTGCATGAGCGCATCGGCAACGACAATGCATATGTCGCGCCGGCGAATATCTTTTCGACCGCCGACGGGCACTGGGTCACCTTCACCTGCGCCACGCAAAACATCTTCGAGCGCTTTGCCGCGCTCATGGGACGGCCGGATCTGGTCAAGGATCCGCGCTTTGCAGGAAACGCGGCGCGCGTGAAGAATCGCATCGAGATCGACGCTTATGCGGCCGAGTGGGTCGGCGCAAGGCCGCTCGCGGTGGTGATCGAGAAGCTGAACGAGGCGGGCGTTTCTGCGGCGCCGATCTACAGCAACAGGCAGATCGTCGAAGACCCGCATTTCATTGAGCGCGAGGCGGTGACGTCGGTACCCGACCCGGATTTCGGCTCCGTGAAAATGCCCGGCGTGGTGCCTCGGTTTTCCGCAACCCCCGGTTCGATCCGCTCGACCGGACCCGCGCTGGGTGCGCACAACGCGGAGATTTATGGCGACTGGCTCGGGCTCGCCCCCGCGGAACGCGAGCGCTTGCGTGAAAAAGGCGTGATCTGACGCTCGATCAGGCAACGTGCACCCCGGATGCTGCGTTGCGGGTAACATTGCGGCCTCGGTGTTTCGTTTTGCCTGTTCGGCCCATCCCCAAGAGGTTCCCATGCTCTCCCGCCTGATGCCCCGCGAAGGAAATTTCTTCGAGCTGTTCAACGCCCATGCGGAGCAGATCGTGATCGGCAGCCGCGAGCTTGAATTGATGATGAGGGAATTCAAGGACCTCGAGGCGCGCGCCCAGGGCATCGACATTGCCGAGCGCGCCGCGGACAAGATCACGCACGAAACGATCGCGCTCCTGCACAAGACGTTCATCACGCCGCTTGACCGTGACCAGATCCACCAGCTGATCACCAACATGGACGACGTGCTCGACCTCATGCAGGACGTTGCGGAATCCGTGGTGCTCTACGACATCCGCCACATTACCCCCGAAGCCAAGCAGCTTGGGGAGATCTGCCAGATGAGCTGCGAGCGCGTGAAGGTTGCCGTCGGCCTGCTCTCGAACCTGCGCAACCCCGAGGCGATCCTCAAGACCTGTGAGGAGATCGACCGGCTGGAGTCGGATGCAGACCGCGTCATGCGCTCGGCGATGTCCAAGCTCTTTCGCGACGAGTCCGACGTCAAGCAGTTGATCAAGTTGCGCACGATCTACGACCTGCTCGAGGAGATCACGGACCGCTGCGAGGACGTGGCGAACATCATCGAAGGCATCGTGCTGGAGAATTCGTAGGCACGCGATGGAAGTCCTGAGCATCAGCCTGTGGGTCGTGGTGGTCCTGATCGTCGTCGCCCTCGCGTTCGACTTCATGAACGGGTTCCATGACGCGGCCAACTCGATCGCGACCGTGGTTTCGACCCGGGTGCTCAAGCCCCACCAGGCCGTGCTCATGGCGGCCTTCTTCAACTTCGCCGCCATCTTCATCTTTCATTTCAAGGTGGCCACGACCGTGGGCAGCGGCATCATCGACCAGGGCATCGTCGATCACTACGTCATCTTCGGCGCGCTCGTCGGCGCGATCATCTGGAACATCGTGACGTGGTACTACGGGATCCCTTCTTCCTCATCGCACGCGTTGATCGGGGGCTTGGTCGGGGCAGCGGTCGCCAAGGCCGGGACCTGGGCGCTGATCCCCGCCGGGATCTGGAAAACGGTGGCATTCATCCTGGTGTCGCCGCTGCTCGGATTCCTGCTCGGCACTCTCCTCATGCTGGCCGTCTCGTGGATCTTCGTTCGCTCGACGCCGAGCCGGGTCGACCGCTGGTTCCGGCGCCTGCAACTCGTGTCGGCATCGCTCTACAGTCTGGGCCATGGCGGCAACGATGCGCAAAAGACCGCCGGCATCATCTGGATGCTGCTCATCGCGGCGGGCTACCTGAAGACTTCGGACCCCTTCCCCATGTGGGTCGCCGTCCTCTGCTACATCACGATCGCGCTTGGGACCATGTTCGGCGGCTGGCGGATCGTCAAGACCATGGGCCAAAAGATCACCAAGCTCAAGCCAGTGGGCGGCTTCTGTGCAGAGACCGGCGGTGCGATCACCTTGTTCCTTGCCACGTCGCTTGGCATCCCGGTTTCGACCACCCACACGATCACCGGCGCAATCGTCGGGGTAGGGTCCTCCCAGAACGTGGCCGCGGTGCGCTGGGGTATTGCCGGCAACATCGTCTGGGCCTGGGTCCTGACCATCCCGTGCTCCGCGTTCATGGCCGGCATCGCCTGGTACCTCGGCCGCATGCTGCTCGCCTGATCGGTCGCTGCAAGGCTCCCCCTGATGGAAACCGTCTTCTTCTGGCTGTCGAAGATCGTATGGACTGTCATCGCGCCTGACAGCCTGCTGGTGCTGCTGGTAGTGACGTCCTGGGTGCTGCTGTTAAGAGGCGCCACGCGATGGGCCAGGCGAGTGCTGACCGCCGTCGTTATCGCAATGGCGCTGCTGGCGCTTGTGCCACTGGGCGAATGGGTGCTCTATCCGCTCGAGGCCCGGTTCCCGCCCAACCCACAGCTGCCCGAGAAAGTCACAGGCATCATCGTCCTGGGCGGCGCCGAGGATCCGCTGCGTACCGCGGCTTGGGACCAGGTGGTGGTCAACGATGCGGCCGAGCGCTTCCTGGCATCCATGGCGCTGGCGCGCAGGTATCCGGACGCGAAAGTCCTCTTCACTTCCGGGAGCGGGAGCGTTCTCGACCAAGTGCATAAGGGCGCCGATGTCGCGCGCAAGCTGTATGCGGAGCAAGGGCTTGACGCCGCGCGCATCGTGTACGAAAGCGAGTCGCGGAACACCGTGGAAAACGTCGTCCTCAGCAAGGCGATTGTGAAACCGAAGCCCGGCGAGACCTGGATCCTCCTCACGTCGGCTTTTCACATGCCCCGGTCGGTTGGCATCTTTTGCAAGGTGGGTTGGCCGGTTATCGCCTACCCGGTGGACCATCGTACGGTGCGCGGATACCTGCTGCGGATCGACACCGGGCTGCTGGGCAATCTCGACAAGGTGAGCGTAGGCATAAAGGAATGGATCGGCCTCGTTGCCTACTACTTCACCGGGAAGACATCGGCCTTGTTCCCTTCCGGTTGCTGACTTTCTTTAACTTTCATTTATGTAGAGCCAATACCCAAGCGGCTCTCAGGCCTTCTCTCTTTCTTATTTTGACAAATAGCCTGGCACGTCTGCACCGCCCCTGCGAAGGTTGAGCGCAAGCCAGCCGAACGCCAGCAGGACCATGAACGCGAACGCATTCGCGGGTATTTGCAGGTTGAAATCGACCGTGCTGTGGATCCCGATCGCGGTCACGCCCATGACGACGGCAAACCCCATGCCGCGGGCGAGCGGATCCCGCCGACGCACCTGGGCAAGGAGTGCGGCGCCGAGCGGCATCAGCACGAACAAGCCAATGATTCCCAAACCGATTGCGCCAGTGTCGGTCAGGAACTGCACATAATCGTTGTGCACGTAGTCGAAGAACGGGAGGATGTCCTCGCTCCGATACCGGCTGAACGCCGTGTAGAACGTCCCCGGGCCCGACCCGAACAGTGGATAGGCGCGATAGATGGCGAGCGCCTGGCCGCTGGGATCGACCCGTTCCTCGACATCCTGCCGGGTGGTTTCCTCGATCCGCTGGACCGTTTTCTCGACGCCGAACCATGCGCCGACGATGAAGACGTCCATGATGATGAGGCTGGAGATCAGGATCACGGTGCTGCGCGTTGCGTGCCTCGATAAAACAAGGCCAATCGCCCCCGCCACTAGCAGCGAGGAGAAGAACGCGGTGTTGCCCATGCGCGAACGGGTCATCACCAGGGCGATGACCATCACTATCAGGAAGATCCGCAGAGGCGCCTTGCGGCTGAGCACCACGCTCGCCACGTCGCGCGCGAAGCGCCTCCAGCTGCGCCGGCCCGTGTCCTCCAGGTCGGCGATCAGGAGCCCGATCCCGACCGCCAGGGCGATCTCGAGAAATCCGGCAAGGTGGTTGCGGTTGACGAACCCGCCGCTTGCCTGGGCCGCGTGGGTCACGCGCGCGCCGAAGAGGACGAGGTCTTCGCCCGACAGGTGCATCAGCCCGCCGTAAACCGCCTGCAGGAGGCCGCTGAACACGAGCCAGTAGGCGACCAGGCGGAGGCGCGAGCGGTCCCGGCACAACACGATGGTGAGGAAGAATGCTGTCGCGTAAGCGCAGCTTTTGAGCCAGAAGACGAAGCTCGAATCCGGGTCGACGGACAGGTAGGCCGTCGCCCCACCGTTCGCTCCGTAGTCCGCGACAAGCGCATGCACCTTGGCGGCTTCGGGCGACAGGACGCCGACCAAGGCGGCGGGCAGGGGTACCCAGTGGAACGCGAGGTACGCGAGCCAGGCGGTGAGGAGCGCGAAGGCCGGCCAGGCCTGGATGAGCACACCGGAGACGCGAAACTCGTTCCGGACCCAGCCGATCAGCCAGCAGATCGCAGCCGCAAACACTCCCGTCTCCAGGATCCCCCATGCCCACGCCCGGTTGCTGCCCAAGGGGAACGGCGCCCAGACAATCAATCCGATGAAGAGGCAAAGCGCGATCCGCTCGAACACGGGCGCGTGCCGCCGCGTCATCAGGTGCCGTACACGATGCGTCGGGGATTCCCTTCGACCAGCGCCTGCGCCGCTTCGCTTCCCAGGATCGACCGGGCAACTTCCAGCCCGGGCGTCATGCTGGGCGGCCGCGTGTCGACATCGTGGGCATCGGAAGCCAGCACAGTGACCCAGCCGTTGGCGAGAAACTCGATCGCGCGCGCCTCGCACTCGTCGCCAAATTCGCCAGCAACCGCACCGGCGGTCAACTGGACAAGGCAACCCGCGAGCACGAAGGGCGCAAGCTTGGCGCTGTCGCGCATGATTTCCTTGTTCCGCTCGGGGTGCGCGATCATCGGACGAATGCCGCGGTTCATGAGCCACCCGACGAACTTGTCGCTGCCCACCGGCACATGGCCGTGCGGCATCTCGAGCAACAGCACATCCAGCCCGTCCCACTTGCCCAGGAACGGCACGCGACCGGCTTCGATCAGCGGCAGCACTTCGTAGGCCAGGCGCACCTCTGCGCCGAATCCGAGCTTGAGCGGGATCGCCGCAGCAGCAAGTTCGCCGCGATACGCCTCCACCGCTTTCTTAATGCCGGCCAGGTCGTTATCCCATCGCCCGACGTGCAGGTGCGGCGTGACGTGCGCCTCCGTAATGCCATTGCCGACCGCCAGCCGCGCCATGGCGAGCGCGTCGGCGAGCGTTTCAGGCCCGTCGTCGATACCCGGCAGGAGGTGGCAGTGGAGGTCGATCATGCGCGTGGAAGGCGCCCGCGCGCCGGTTCAGGTCTTGGTCGGGCCGTAGCCGTAACCGTACTTCTTGCCGTATTTGCCGTAATAGCGCCGGCCGTAGCCGCTGTACTCGCCG
>JANXRZ010000291.1 GCA_025352885.1 Pseudomonadota bacterium
CGCTACGGCCTCGCGCAATCGATTTTCCAGGTCGGCGGAAACCTCGGCGGCGCCATCGGCCCGCTGCTTGCCGCGTTCATCATCCTCCCGAGGGGCCAAGGCGCGATCGCCTGGTTCTCCCTCGCCGCCATGCTCGCCATGATGGTCCTCACCCGCGTAGGCATGTGGTACTCGGCGCGAGTGCGCACGGGACGCGCCCCTGCGAAAGCCATGCCGACCGCGAGCCCGGTCACCCAGTCGCGTGTCGTGCTCTTCGTGATGCTCCTCATGCTGCTCGTGTTCTCCAAGCACGTGTACACCTCGAGCCTCACGACGTTCTTCACCTTCTACCTGATCGAGCGCTTCCACCTCCCCGTGCAGGCCGCGCAGGTGCAGCTCTTCATCTTCATGGCCGCGGTCGCCCTCGGCACGCTCCTCGGCGGGCATATCTCGGACCGCATCGGCCGCCGCCCGATGATCTGGATCTCGATCCTCGGCGCCTTGCCCTTCACGCTCATGCTGCCGTATGCGAACCTTTTCTGGACCGGCGTGCTGACGATCGTGATCGGCCTGCTCATGGCCTCGGCGTTCCCCGCCATCCTCGTCTTCGCACACGAACTGCTGCCCGGCCGCGTCGGCCTCGTCTCGGGCATGTTCTTCGGGTTCTCGTTCGGCCTCGGCGGATTGGGCGCCGCAGCGATGGGCCAGCTTGCAGACGCGCACGGCATCGCCTTCGTCTACAACCTCACCGCGTGGCTGCCGGCGATCGGGTTGATGGTGTGGTTCCTGCCCAACCTCGAGAAGGGCAAGCTCAGGCGTCAGTAGAGTTTTACGGCGGCCTTGAGCATGTCGCGCACCTTGCTGCGCAGGGCGGCCGGCGAAAGCACCTCGACGTCCGCCCCGAATTTCAGGATGTCCATGACGAGCTCACGGTCGTCCGCATACGGCACTTCGAGCACGTAGCTGCCATCGGCTTCAGTTGTGGACTTCTGGCTGGGATGCCAGTCCTCGTTGGCCACCCACCTCGCGCGCGCCGGCGTAAACCTCAGCTTCGCCCAGCGCACGTCCTTCCCCGCAAAAATCCCGTACCCGGACTGGAAGTGCGCTTCGAGCTCAGGCTTCGGCACATCGCGCGCCTTGTCCTCCAGCAGGTCGGCCGAGCGGATTGCATCCAGCGCAAAACTGCGCACTGCTTCGGCCTTATGGCACCACGCGTCCACGTACCAGTTGCCGCGGTAGTGGACGAGGTGCTGCGGCGAGATCGTGCGGGCGGTCTCCTCATCGCGCTCCCGGTTGAAATGGCGGATCGCGAGGCGCCGGCGCTTGAGCACCGCAGTGGCCACGACCTCGAAATGCGCGAGCTTGGATTTGCGCGCGGCCTGCTGCAGCACATGGATGCGCTTTGTGACTTCGGCGGCCGAGTGGTCGCCCTTGTCGAGCACACCCCGCAGGCGCTCGAGGAGCGGCTTCACGTGCGGCGTGAGCAGGCCCGGCTGCAGGGACTCGAGCAGGTGCTGCATCGTGAGCAGCGCATGCGTCTCAGAAGGCGAGAACCACAGGCCCGGCAATTCGAGGCGCGGCGCGTGGGGCTCGAGCCGGTAGCCCCTCGTTTCGGCGTCCCAGCTGATCGGCGCCTTGAAGCGGTCCCGCAGGTACTCTAGGTCCCGCTTGAACGTCGCCTTCGAGCGTTTCGATAAAAACCGAAAGCGGCACGCTGCGCCGCTCGCGCAGCAGCCGCTCGATTACGTAGAACCGCTCGGTGCGTTCCAACGCTTTCCCCCGCTAGGCCACCTTCTGCAATTTCTGCAGGGAGCGCATGCGCCAGGCGATCGGCGTATCGGGGAAAGCCTTCGGGTACTCGGTGTAGCTCACCTCGCCCACATAGATGTCGCCGTGAGAATCGACTGCGAGCCCGTGCGGCGCGATGAACTTGCCTGTCTCGAGGCCCGGCCCCTCCTCCCCGCCCAGGCGCGCGAGCAGGTTGCCCCCGCCATCGACAATCGAAAGCCGAGGCCCGATGTTCGGCATGTGGCGGTTCACCGGCATGCCCGGCCCCAACTCGCCGATAAGGAACTGGAGCTTGGGGCCCTGGCAGCAATACAGGCCGCAGGGACGGTGCATGTTCACCCACTGCGTCTCGTATTTTCCGTTGCCGTTGAACACCTGCACGCGATGGTTCTCGCGGTCGGCCACGTACACCCAGCCGTTGGCATCGGTCACGATGTTGTGCGCGATGTTGAACTGGCCCGGGCCCGTGCCCGGCTCGCCCCACGAGAGCAGCAGCTTCCCGTCCGGCGAATACTTGTGCACGCGCGCATTGCCATAGCCGTCGCTCACATAGATATCGCCCTGCGGGGACAACGCGGTGTGCGTGCAGCGATGGAACGGCAGGCCGCTCATGTAAGGCGAGGGCTTGCCCGGCACGCCGAGTTCGAGAAGCACTTTCCCGTCGGTCGTGCACTTACGGACCACATGCCCGAGGTCATCGGTGCAGTACAGGAGGTCATTCGCGTCGATATGCAGGCCGTGCGCGCGCGGGAACATGCCGCCCTCGCCCCACGAGCGCAGGAAATTGCCTTCCCGGTCGAACACCATCATTGGGTGCTCGCCCCGGTTGAACACGTACACCTGGTCCTTGCTGTCGACGGCAACGGCCGCCGCATCCTTGAATTCCCAGCCTTCCGGCAGCTTCGCCCAGCCTTCGATCACGCGGTACCGGTGCTCGCCGCTGCCCAGGATCACATCCATCGAACCACTCCTCTAAATGGTGAAAAAACGCGCCCCAGTATACCGAGCGTTAAAATCACGGACTGACAAGAACCGGAGTTCCCCGAATGGCCGCAGCCAAGAAAGATCCGAGCGCAGATCCGAGCGCAGACCTGGGCGTCCCGATGTCGCAAGTCATCCGCGAGCGCATCCAGGGCGCGAACAGGCGCTTTTTCGCTAACGACAACATCGCCGAGTTCATCCAGCCGGGCGAAAAGGAGGCCCTGCTGAAGGAGGTCGAGGAAAAGGTCCAGAGCCTGCTCCAGTCGCTCGTGATCGACATCGAGGCCGACCACAACACGAGGAACACCGGCAAGCGCGTCGCCAAGATGTACATCAACGAGATCTTCGGCGGCCGCTACCACGAGATCCCCGGCCTCACCGAGTTCCCGAACGACAAGCGGCTCAACGAGCTCATGATCGTCGGGCCGATCACGGTGAGGAGCTGCTGCTCTCATCACCTGTGCCCGATCATCGGCAAGCTCTGGATCGGCGTCATGCCGAACGAGAGCACCAACCTCATCGGCCTGTCCAAGTACACCCGCGTGGCCGAGTGGATCATGTGCCGCCCGCAGATCCAGGAGGAGTCCGTCGTGCAGCTCGCGGACCTGCTGGAAAAGAAGATGAACCCGGATGGCCTCGCCGTGATCATGGAAGCCGATCACTTCTGCATGCAGTGGCGCGGCGTCAAGGACATGGATTCGAAGATGACCAGCAGCGTCATGCGCGGCAGCTTCCTGAAGGACCCGACGCTCAGGCGAGAGTTCCTCGCCCTCATGGGGAACGGCTTCAGGAAATAGGCCGGGCGCCCGCGAGCTTTTCGATGTCCGCCACAGTGCGCTCGAGCTCGTGCCAGAGCCGACCCTCGGCCCTTGGCCTGAAAGCAGAGAGCAGCGACCGGTAATACCAGAGCGTGCCCTCCTTGCCCGCGGTAAAGCGCGGCCACAGCGTCTCGCCGATCTCGCGATAGTCCTCGAGGATCGCGCGCGCGTTATAGAGCTTGTCGGCCATCGAGACGAGCAGCGCCTCCTCGGGCTTGGTGGCCACTTCATCGATGTATCGCTGCTTGCGGATCCGCCAGCGCCCAGGGTCGCGGTCGCGCTGCTCTTCCGGGTCGCCATCCGTGCAGGCTTCGACGATTTTCTCCACGCGCTCGCCGAACCGCTCGCGGATCTCCCCCGGCGTCATGCGGTGCGCCTGGTCCTCCAGTGCGTCGTGCAGCAGCGCGCCGATCGCCTGGTCCTCGTCCCCGCCATGCTCCAGCACGATGGACGCCACGCCGAGTAGGTGGCCCACGTACGGGATGTTGCCGCCCTTGCGCCGCTGCTCCTCGTGCAGTTCCGCGGCCCACACGAGCGCATCGCGAAAGCGCTTGCCGACGACGGGGGCGGTCATTCGTTCCTAGGCTGCCCTGAGCTCATCGGACTGTTTGATGAGCGACTCGGCAGGGATCCCAAGGCCCCGGTGCAGACGCCAAATCATCTTGAGCGTCAAAGGCCGCTTTCGATTCAAAACCTCGTAGACCCGATTGATCCGGCCGATCATTGGAACAAGATCTTTTGGCGCTAGGCCGGCGAGTTCCATGCTGAACCTGATCGCTTCGACCGGATCCGGCAGATCCATCGGAAAGTGCCTGGCCTCGTAGGCTTCGACCAGCGTGGCGAGGACGTCCAATCGCTCGCCTTCGGCGCTGCCCGACTTTGCTGTCATGAGTGACTCGATTTCCTTAAGTGCGGCCCGATAATCCAACTTGGTCCTGATCGGTTTGATTTCCATTGCGTCGCTTCCTGTCAAATGTCCTGGGCGTCAATCCTGTCGTACTGGGCATGCGTGCCAATGAATCGTATATTGACAACCCGATATGGGTAGTTGATCCAGACCACCAGTCGATACTTATTTCCAGCCAAATTGAAAACGACACGGCCGTCCCGCAACACGCTGGCCGTGCCGAAATCACGTTTAACGTTCGCCGGCGAAACCCAGTCGGCTTTGAGCACATGCCGGTACCAAGCTAGCGCCGGCTCACGACAGTCCGTATGCCCCCTGTCTTCCCAGAAGCTTCGCAAGGCGGACAGGGCGATGATGCGCATTCGGGATTATAGTCCCAATTTGGGACTTCAGCAATGCCCTGTCAGTTCACTCGACCTTGATGCCCTGCTCGCGGATGATCTTCGCCCACTGCACGGTCTCGTCGCGGATCATGCGCGTGAACTGCTCGACTGAAGTCGGCGCCGGATCGGTGCCGAGCCCCTTGAGCTTGTCCGAGAACACCGGGCCGTTGAGGGCGCGCACCACTTCGGCATTGAGCTTTTGCACGATGTCCTTCGGCGTGCCGCCGGGGGCGCAGAGGCCGTACCAGGATTTCACGTCGAAGCCTTTAACGCCGAGCTCGTCGAGCGTCGGCACGTCCGGCAGGTGGGACGAGCGCTTGAGGGTGGACACGGCCAGCGGCGTCACCTTGTCGGATGAACTCTTGAGGTAGCCGCGCGCCGAGGGCAGCGGATTGAAATACAGGTTCACATGGCCGCCCAGCAGGTCGGCGAGCGCAGGCGCGCTGCCCTTGTAAGGCACGTGCGTCATCTTCACGCCCGTGACACTGCTGAAAAGCTCGCCGGTAAGGTGCGTGACGTTTCCCGTGCCTGCGGAAGCGAAGGTGAGTTTGCCGGGAGGATTGGATCTGGCATACACAAGGAACTCGGCGAATTTCGTGGCGGGCACCGTGCGGTTCACCACGAGCACCATGGGTGTCGTTGCAATCAGCGAGATCGGCTCGAGATCCTTCTCCACGTTGTACGGCAGCTTCGGGTAAAGGCCCGGGTTGATCGTCATCGCGCCGATGGAGCAGAGCAGCAGCGTGTAGCCGTCAGGCGGCGCCTTGGCGACGAAGTCCGTGCCGAGGATCGCGCCCGCGCCGGGCTTGAAGTCCACGATGTTCGGCTGGCCCCACGCGGCCTGGAAATGCTCGCCAAGCGCCCGGGCGACCGGGTCGATGTCGCCGCCGGCCGGAAAGGCGACGATGAGCTTGATGGGCTTGTTCGGATAGCCCTGTGCCTGCGCGAACGTGACCGCCGGCGAAAAGGCCAGCGTCACGCCAGCCGCGAGGCAGGCGAGTTTTCCAGTAATGCCTTTTCTCATTTCTTCCCCCCGCGTTTCAGTACGCCGGGTCCGCGGGTGACCGGCACGGGCTTGCCGAACTCGCGCTTCACGCCCTCTTTTTTGAGGAAGTCCTTGATCCTCGGCACCATCGCATTCTTCGCCCGCCCGACGTAATAAGGAATCACGGGTTTATACCAATCGTAGATGCGCCTCAACTCCTTGACCGGTTCCTCGGACACGTCGACCCTGAGATCGCAGCGCGAATACGTTTCGCGTCCATATACGAGCAGGCCCGCCGAGGTCTGCCCCTCCGCCTGGCCGCCGGCATCCCGCCCCGCTTCGATTGCGCGCAACAGGCGGTCCTCGAGGTCCAGCTTGGAACCCGCGAGGAACTCTTCCGAGATCGCGATCGCCACTTCGGGCCCCGCCAGCACGTTGCCCATGGCGACGTGGTCCCGCCCGACGATGTGGCCGGCCCACTCCACGTTGCTTTTTCCCGTGAAGGCCGCGCAATGGCCGTCCGCATTGACGATGCCGATCTGGCGCTTGCCGGACCACTTGTCCATCGCGACCAGCTCATCGGCCACCTTTTGGGGCCACCAGCCTTCGTTCACGAGCCTCAGGCCCAGCGCCCCGAGGCGTGGGTCCGGCACCGACTGGAAGGCGACCGCGCCGTCACGGGAGACGTGCACGCAGCGGCTCATCACCGCGGGGGAACTGGTTGCGATGCCGATCCCGAGATGGCCCGTGCGCTTGCAGCGGCCGACAATGGTAAACGTCATGGGGCGCCTTTTTTATTTGGTATACCCAACGATAGCGCATCCGGCGTGCGTTCGGCACGCGGCGGCGTTTCGCGGCGCCGATTGAATTCCGGCTCCGTGCCCCGCACACTGGCGAAATGAAAACCACCACCTCGCAGACCGCCGCGCGCTTCCTGCTCGAAGGGCTCCTGGAAACCGGCATCGAGTACCTCTTCTGCAATTTCGGCACCGACCACGCGCCGATCATCGAGGAGCTCGCGCGCATGGAGGCCGCGGGCCTGCCCTTGCCGAAGACGATCCTGTGCCCGCATGAGAACACCGCGATGCACATGGCCGGCGGCTATGCGCTCGCTACCGGCCGCGGGCAGGGCGTCATGGTGCACGTCGACGTCGGCACCGCCAACGCGGCCATGGGCATGCACAACCTGTTTCGCACCCGCATCCCCGTAATGCTCATGGCGGGCAAGGCGCCGTACACGAGCCTCGGCGAGCTGCCCGGCACCCGTGACGACTACGTGCACTTCGTGCAAGAGCCCATGGACCAGGGCAGCATCGTGCGGCCCTTCGCGAAGTGGGAGTACACGCTGCCCTCGGGCGCGGTCGCCAAGGAAACGGTGCGCCGCGCGCATACGCTCATGCAGAGCGACCCGCCGGGGCCCGTGCACCTGCTCTTCGCGCGCGAGACGCTCGCCGAGCACTGGCAGCCCGAGGCGATCCGCTCCTTCCCGGACAAAAGCCACGCGCCGCAGAAGGCCGGCGGCATCGATCCGGCGCGCGTCAAGGCGCTGGCTGAAAAACTATTGAAGGCAGAGCGCCCGATGCTGATCACCGGCTATGCGGGAAAAAGCCGTCGCACGTCGGACGCCATCGAAAAACTTTCGCGCGTTGCGGGCGTGCGCGTGTTCGAGAATGCGCCGGTGATCAACATGGCGCGCGAGTTCGCGGGTTTCGGCGGCTTTCGCGTCGCGGACTTCCTGCCGCAGGCCGACTTCGGCCTCATGGTGGACACGGACGTGCCCTGGATCCCACGCGACACGGCGCCGCATCCCGACGCCTACTGGGCGCACATCGACATCGACACCATCAAGAAAGCGATTCCCATGTGGAGCTTCCCGGCGCAGGAGCGCATCGAAGCCGACGCGGGACAGGTGATCGAGCAGCTCGTCGAGGCGATTGAGTCGCTGGGTACCGCCGCCTCGAAAGCCGCGGCCACGGCGCGCTGGGCCGCAATGCAGGCGCAGTTCGCCGCCCGGAAAAAGAAGGCTGCGGACGCGGCCGCCGATCCGGGGATAAAGGACGCGATCAACGTGGAGTACTTCGCCGCGGCGCTCGGCAAGCGCCTTGCGCCCGAGGACACGATCCTCTCGGAAGCGGTGACGAACAACCCGGTCTTCGCGCGGCAGGTGCCGCGGCCGGTCGCCTGCACGATGATCCGCCACAGCGGCAGTGGCCTGGGGGCCGCGGGGGGCCTTGCGCTCGGCGTGAAGCTGGCCCGCCCGCAGCACCGGTCCGTGCACATCGTCGGGGACGGCGGGTTTTACTTCGGCAACCTGGATTCCGTGTTCGCCGTGTCGAAGGCCCATGGCCTGCCGATCTTCAGCATCATCGTCGACAACGCCGGCTGGAACGCCGTACGCGATGCGACGTTGCGCGTGTATCCGAACGGCACGGCCAACGAGCGCGATGCGTTCCAGTCGCGCCTGCCAACGGGCATGGACTTCTCGAAGCTCGCGGCGGTGAGCGGCGCCTACGGGGAATGCCTGTCAGACCCTTCCGAGACGGCTGCGGCCATCGGCCGGTGCCTGGCCGAAGTCGACGGGGGCCGCAGCGCCCTCCTCCACGTAAAAGTGACGCCGATCTAGCGGGCGCGATCCCGACCAGGTATTGGGGAGCTCCTAGATTAGGGCTCGCGTGAAAGTCACGATATTATCAATGCGAAGAGGAGGCGCGAATGATGAGGATCGCAACGACAGTCGGGACGCTGGCAGCGGCGGTGATGGCGCTGGCCGCCCTCGCGCAGCCGGCCGTTGCGCAATACCCGACCAAGCCCGTGCGCATCGTCGTGCCCGTCACGACCGGCGGGCCGAGCGACCTCGTGGCCCGCATCCTCGGGGACAAGCTCTCGACGTCCATGGGCAAGCCGTTCGTAATCGAGAACAGGCCGGGAGCTTCGCAGACTGTCGGCATGGCGTTCGTCGCCAAGTCGGACCCCGACGGCTACACCCTGCTGCAGGCCGCGGCGAACATGGCGATCAACCCCATCCTCATGAGCGACCTGCCTTTCGATTCGGTGAAGGACTTCGCCCCGGTGTCGCTCACGCACATGACGCCGTACGTGTTCGTGGTGAGTTCCCAGTTGCCCGTAAACACGCTGCCCGAGTTGTTCAAGTACATCCGCGATAACAAGGGCAGGATCACCTACGGCACGACCGGCCCGGGCAGCCCGCAACTCCTCGCCACGCTTCTGCTGGCGCAAATGGTGCCGCTGGGCGAGATGACCGAAGTGGCCTACAAGGGCAGCTCGGCTGCGCACCCCGACCTGATCTCCAACCGCTTCACGTTCATGATCGACCCTCTCGCCGCCGCGGCGCCGCACATCAAGTCCGGCTCGCTCAAGGCGCTGGCGGTCAGCACGCCGCAGCGCAACGCGTCTTTCCCGAACGTCCCGACGGCGACCGAGTCAGGCGTGCCGGGCTACGATTTCGCGAGCTGAGGCGGGATGTTCGCGCCGGCCAACACGCCGCGGGACGTCGTAATGAAGCTCAACGGGGAACTGGCGCGCGCGCTGAACGGCGCCGACATCAAAAAACGCTTCGAGGACATGGGTTTGGTCGCGCGGCCAAGCTCCCCCGAAGAGTTCGGCACTTTCCTTCAATCGGAGATGGGGCGCTGGAAAGCGGTGCTCTCGAAAAAACCATGAACTCACACGTCACCTTCTTCTTCGGCCTGCTTTTTCCCATGTTCGTGATGGTGGCGCTCGTGCGCATCGCCATGAACGACATGGTCATATGGGCGAGCGTCTGGTCGATCTACACGCTGGTCTTTACGGTGGCCGGCGCGCTGGTCGGCACGATCCTCGAGACGACCATGCGGCAAAAGCCGAACAAGAAAGTCGGCGAGAAGTAGACGGCAGGCGGTAGGCGCTCGCCGCCCTAGGCGAGCATCTTGCCGAGCTCGCCGCTCGCCTCCAGCCGGGCCAGATCGCGCGCGCCGCCGATCAGCGTTCCTTTGACGAACACCATGGGCAGCGTCGGCCAGCCCGACCACATCTTGAGCGCCGTCCGGCGCCGCCAGCCCCGCAGGTAATTCCCGTATTCAAGGTATTTGTACCTGATGTCCTTGTTGTCGAGGATGCGCCGGGCATGCTTGGGAAACGGGTTCTGGCCCATGCCGACCACGACCACGGGGTTCGCCGCAATCGCCGCCTGCACTTCGGCAACGATATCCGCGTGGCTGGTGCTGATCGCCTCGCGCACCGCGGGATGGATGTGGGCTTCGTCGAGAATGCTGCGGGCCATGGAGGATCCTTGGTTTGGAAGTCGGGACTACGTCGCTACGCCGCGACGCCTACGTCGCTACACAGTTGCGGCCGGCGGCCTTGGCGCGATAGAGCGCCTGGTCGGCCGACTTGAGCAGGGTGGTAGGCCGGGTCTCGATCGAGCGCCGGTCGGCCACGCCGATGCTGATCGTAACGGAGAGCAGTTGTTGCGGCAGCGTCACGCCGCGCAGGCGGCTCCCCGCCTCCGGGTCGCGCGGCCTTTCCTCGCTGCGGATCGCCATCTGGTACGCCTCGATGGATTCGCGGATCCCTTCCAAGTGCGGCAGCGCCTCGGCCGCGGTGCGCCCGTCGAAGATCACGCAGAACTCCTCGCCGCCGTAACGGAACGCCACGCCGCCGCCTTCGACCAAGGCCAGGCGCGCGGCAACGAGTTTGAGCACCTGGTCACCGACATCATGGCCGTGCACGTCGTTGAACTTCTTGAAGTGGTCGACGTCGGCCATGGCGATCGCGCAGATCGGCCCGAGCGCAGGCAGCCGCTCCTGCAGCGCACGGCGGCCAGGAAGCCCGGTCAGCTCGTCGTTGAAGGCAAGCCGGTGCGTCTCCTGCAGCACCGCGATGAAGAGCACGGCCCCCGCTCCCGTCATGAAAGCCGTGAAGAGCCCCAGGGAGGTCGACCATTCGGCCGCCACGAAAAAAGCGGCCAGCGACGCAGCCAGGCCGATGTCGAGCGCGCGCGGCTCGATCGCCGGCGGCTTCGGGTGCGCGCGCCACATGGCTGCGCCGAATGCGACGGCGAACATCAGTCGGCCGACCAGCGGCGTGGGCGGGCTGTTGAGCGTCCAGTGGTCGAACACGCCGATCCAGGCGACGCCCGAAAGGCTGCTGCGTCCGGCGCTCGCCATCCAGAGCACGAGGAGCAACTCCCCGATGATCACCAGCAGCCAGCGGTGGTTGTGGTGGTGGAAGACGCCGCGCTCGGCCTGGATCAGCGAGGCGAGGATGTTGGCGGGGACGAGCACGACCAGCGCCGTGTAGGTGACCTTCGCCGAAAAGGCGCCCACGTCGACCGAGTAGCGATAGCCGGCATAGGCCGCGAACATCGACATGGCGGCGATGAAGGCGCGCCCCCGGTTGAACCACAAGGCCATCGCGCCTGCGCCAAGGAGGGTGATGTACGGCCCGAGCGAAGGCAGGCCGGCGAGCGTGGGCGGGAGCGAAGGGCCGAACAGCGCCAGTACCGCGGTGACCGAGAGGATCAGCGCGGGCGCGACGAACGGGCGCAGCATCGGGTTCATCGCGGCAGGCCCGTCTCAACATCGGCAATGTTTGACTTACGATACAGGAGAACTAACACCTGTGCGGCTCGCGTGTCAGTTCAGTTTCTGAAAACGGCAAATCTACGCCCCCACCTTGTCGATCCCCTTCAGGCCGACATCCGCCAGTCGGCCACGCTGCGCGCGCCGGCCGTCGTATTCGCGAATCTCCTTCTTGCCGAGGTCCTCGGTGGCCCGCTTGCCGCGCCGCACGCCGTACAAGGTGAGGTGCGAGCCGTCGGTCACGGCCACCGAAGCGAGGGTCACTTTCTCGGGCAGCGCAATGAGCTGCACGCCCAGGCCGCCGTTCGGCCGCAGCGGCACTTCATCGAGCAGGAAGACGAGCAGGCGCGCGTCGGACGAAAGTGCCGCAACGCGCGGGCTGACGTCGCCCTTGAACATCGGCACCGGCACCGGCGGCAGGACCGTAGCGCCCTCGGCCGGCTTCATGAACTCCTTGCCGGCTTTCATGCGCGTGACCATGTCCTTGAGCTGCGCGATAAATCCGTGGCCGGCCGTGGTGTGCAGCAGCAGGCTCTGCTCCATCGACCCTGTGCCCATCCAGACGATCGTGTCGCCGGCCGCATTCACGAGGCTGTTCACCGGGGCGCCATCGCCGCGACCCGACGGCAGGCCGGCCGCATCGAGCGTCCACGTCTTGCCCGACGAACCGAGGAACACGACCTGGTCGGTCGTCTTGCACTCGGCGAACTGCGCCATCGCGTCGCCGTCCTTGAAGTTGACCGTGGAGAGGTCGATGCCGTGGCCGACCCGCGCGCGGATCCAGCCTTTGCGCGACAGGATGACCGTCACAGGCTCGACGAGCACCGCACGCTCGATCTGCGTGCGCTCATCCGCCTTGATCAAGGTGCGGCGATCGTCGCCGTACTTCTTGGCGTCGTCTTCCAGTTCCTTGACGACCAGCGTGCGCAGGACGCGCTCAGAGTCGAGCACCCGGCGATGGCCTTCGCGCTCGTTCTCCAGGCCCTTCTTCTCCTCGTTCAGCTTGATGCCATCCAGGCGCGTGAGCTGCCCGAGGCGCAGGTTGACGATGTCCTCGGCCTGCCGCTCTGAAAAGCCCCATTTCTCGGAGAGTTTCCTCTTGGCCTCGGCCTGGTCTTCGCACGAGCGGATCAGCTTGATGATCTCGTCGATCTTCACGAAGGCCTTGATGCGGCCTTCCACGATGTGCAGGCGATCCTCGACCTTGTCCAGGCGGAACTGCGTGCGGCGCCGGACGGTCGCGATGCGGAACTCGGTCCACTCCTTGAGGACACCGACGATGCCCTTGGTTTCGGGCAGCCCGTCCAGCCCGAGCCACGTAAGGTTCAGCGGGTAGCGCATCTCGAGCGACGTGTGCACGAGCAGCGCCTTCATCATCTCGTCCGCATCCTGGCGCGACGACCTCGGCTCGATGATGATGCGCATGCGGCTCTTGCGGTCCGATTCGTCCCGCACCGTCTCGACGAGGTCGAGCACGAACTGCTTGAGGCGCTTCTGCTCCTGCGTCACTTCCTTCTTGCCGGTCGCAGGCTTGGGGTTCACCAGCGCTTCGATTTCCTCGAGCACCTGGCGGCACGAAACACCGTGCGGCAGCTCGTCGACCACGATGCGCCATTGCGCGCGGGCGAGCGGCTCCACGTGCCAGCGCGCACGCATCGCGATCGACCCGCGGCCCACGTCGTAGGCGGCGCGAATCTCCGCCGCATTCGAAATGATCTGGCCGCCGCCGGGAAAATCCGGCCCGGGCAGGAGCGCGAGCACATCGTCGACCGTGGCCTTGGGCGTGCGAATGATGAGCGCCGCGGCGAGCGCAATCTCCCTCAGGTTATGCGGAGGGATGCGCGTGGAGAACCCGACCGGGATCCCGAACGACCCGTTGAGCAGGCCGAATGGCATGCGCGCGGGCAGCAATTGCGGCTCATCGAACTTGCCGTCGTAATTCTTGATGAAGTCGACCGTGCCTTCGTTTATTTCGGCGAGCATCAACTGCGCAAAGCGCGAGAGCTTCGCTTCCGTATAACGGTAAGCGGCGGCCGAGTCGCCATCGCGCGACCCGAAGTTGCCCTGCCCGTCGATGAGCGGGTAGCGCATCGAGAACGGCTGCGCCATGTGCACCATGGCTTCGTAGGTCGAGGAGTCGCCGTGCGGGTGGTACTTGCCCAGCACCTCGCCGACGAACCGCGCGCACTTGGCAAAGCCATCTGCACCGGTGTCGCCCATCGCGAAGAGGATGCGGCGCTGGACCGGCTTCAGCCCGTCCGCGATTTCGGGCAGCGCGCGCGCCTTGACGGTCGAGACCGCGTAACCGAGATACGCCTGGGAGGCGTGCTGCTCGATCGGGGCGGAATCGTCGCCCGAGTCGGCGGTAAACAGGTCGAGAGTGGTGTCTTCCATGGCCTTCGTGTGAGGTTGGGCGGCCTAGCTTTGCAGCTGCGGCTCGGGTTCGAACAGCGACAGCTGCCGGTCGGCGAGAAGCAGCGCGAACTCCGCCGCGGCTTTGGCCGCGGAGAGCGTGCCGGATTCGCCGGTGCGCCCCGCTGCTTCCCAGATGTATTTAAGGTCCGCGTCGGCTTCGAGGCGGACCTTGGCGAGTTTCTCCTTGCCTCTCCAGAGGCAGTGCGATTTGTAGCCGCGTTCCCAGACGGCTTTTTTTATTCTTTTCGCCATGGTGTTCTCCCGGGTCAGACGTCTGCTTCTACGGTTCTCCAGTGCTCGCGCATCCAGTTGCGGCGGCCTTCGGCCTCCCCCGAGTCCATGAGCAGTTCGAACGTCGCACGCACCTTGGCAATGCCCGCGCGATCGAGCTGCATGCGCACGAGGCGCCGTGAATCCGGGTTCATGGTGGTCTCCCATAACTGCTCGGGGCTCATTTCGCCCAGGCCCTTGAACCGCGAGATCTCCCAGCTGCCTTCGCGGACCTTCTCTTTGCGAAGGCTGGCGAGCGTTTCCTCGAGTTCGTCGTCGTCCAGGCAGTACACACGCCGGGCGGGCTTGCCCTTGCCCTGCGACGGCACCTCGACCTTGAAAAGCGGCGGTTGCGCGACCCACACGCGCCCGGTCTCCACGATGCGCGGCATGTGCATGAAGAAGAACGTGAGCAGGAGCGCCTGGATATGGCCGCCGTCGACATCCGCATCGGTCATGAGCACGACCTTGCCGTAGCGGATCCCGGACAGGTCCGGGTTGTCGTCCATGCCGTGCGGGTCACACCCGATGGCCGTGGCGATCGCCTGGAGCTCCTTGTTCGCGAGAACGGTGCGCGCGTCCTTGGACATCGTATTCAGTACCTTGCCGCGCAACGGCAGGATGGCCTGCGTGTCCTTGTCGCGCGCTTCCTTGGCCGAGCCGCCGGCGGAATCGCCCTCCACCAGGAACAGCTCGGTTCGCGAAGTGTCGTCGGAGGCGCAGTCGACCAGCTTGCCCGGGAGCGTCGCCACGCCCGAGGATTTCTTGCGCTCGAACTTCTTGCCTTTGGACAGGCGCGTGTTGGCCTGCTCGATGGCGAGCTCGACGATGCGCTTGCCGTCTTCCGGATGCTGGTTCAGCCAGAGCTCGTAGGCGTCCTTGACGCACAACTCCACCAGCTTCGCCGCATGGCGGGTGGTGAGCTTCTCCTTCGTCTGCCCGTGGAACTGCGTGCGCACGATGCGCGCCGAAAGCGTGAAGCACGCGCGGCTCCAAACGTCCTCGGCGATCAGCTTCACGCCCTTGGGCGTCATGCTGCGCGTTTCCATGAACGCACGGATCGCCTCGAAGATGCCGTTGCGAAAGCCCGCCTCGTGCGTGCCGTGCGAGCGCGTCGGGATAAGGTTGACGTGGCTGTCCTGGAACACGTCGCCATCCGCAACGAAGCCGATTGCCCAGGAGGCGCCTTCGCCGGGCTGGACGTCGGTCAGGTCCGCCGCGGACTTGTCGTCGAAGTGGCGCTCACCGGTGAAAAGCGGCGCGACCAGCTCCCGGCCCTGCAGCATGAAGTCGAAGTACTGCGCCATGCCCCGCTCGTACGTCCAGCTTTTTTCTTCTTTCCCTTCCACCCGAAGCACGGTCGTCAGGCCGGGCAGCAGGTACGCCTTCGAGCGGATCAGGTGCTCGAGCTCACCCATCGGGATGTTCGGGCTGTCGAAATACTTCGGGTCCGGCCAGGCGCGCACGGTCGTGCCGGTGCGGCCCGCGTACGATTTGCTCTTCTCGGTCTTAAGCTTCTGCACGAGCTCGCCGCCTTCGAAGGCGATAGTGTGCTTGGCCCCTTCCCGGTAGACATCCACCTCGAGCCGGGTCGACAGCGCATTGGTGACCGCTACGCCTACGCCATGCAGGCCGCCTGAGATGTGGTACACCGCGTCGCTCGACTTCGAGAACTTTCCGCCGGCATGCAGCATCGTGAAAGCGACTTCCACCGCCGGCTTTTTTTCTACCGGATGCATGTCGACAGGGATGCCTCGGCCCTCGTCCTCGACCTCGACCGAGCCGTCCTTGCGGAAGGACACCACGATGCGCTTCCCGAACCCGGCGAGCGCCTCGTCGACCGCGTTGTCGATGGCTTCCTGGATGATGTGGAGCGGATGGATGGTGTGCGTGTACATGCCCGGCATGCGGCGCACAGGCTCGAGGCCCTTGAGGGCCTGGATGGAGGAAGCGTCGTAAACGGCTTTTTTTGACATGCTCTAAGTGCTTGAATATTCTCAAGTGACCGCTACATCTAGGTGACTTTGCGGTGGCGAATACTACCAATTGTAGGGGATCGGGCCGTACGTCCCAACCGGGAATAGGGCCGGCATATGAACTCTGCCCGCCGGCGGCGCTCAAAAGGATCGACGAATGAGGACCTTGGAACCCATGCACACTTGCATCGAATCCCCGGATCCGGATCGCCGGCGTCGCCGGTTGATCGGCGCGGCGATTGGCATGACCGTCGGCTTCGCGGCGCCAATTTTACCCGCGCTTGCCCAGGCCAAGCGCCTCGATCCGACGCCGGACTGCAAACCAGGGCAAACGACCCCGACGCAAACCGAAGGGCCGTTCTATTCGCCGCGCACGCCGCTTAAAACGAATTTTCGCAGCGACGCACCGGGGCAACCCATCGTGTTGCAGGGCCTGGTGCTCGGCACCGACTGCCGCCCGCTCGCCGGTGCCTGGTTGGATTTCTGGCATGCGGATGCGTCGGGCACATACGACACGAGCGGCTTTCGGCTGCGCGGTCACCAAGTGGCCGACGCGCAAGGACGCTATCGCCTCGAAACCATTTTTCCGGCGGTTTACCCCGGCCGCACGCGGCATATCCACGTAAAAGTGCGCGCCAAGGAAGGCGGCCGCATCCTCACGACACAGACCTATTTCCCGGATGAGCCCGGCAACTCGCGGGACGGCCTGTACCGGCCGGAACTCGTGGCGCGCAAAACAGGCAGCGACCTTACCTTCGACTTCGTACTGCCTGTTTAGGGACCGCCCCGCGTTATTTAGCGGACAGCGACAGGATCGCCTGCAGCACCGCCGTACGCGACTGGCCGAGCACCCTGCCCTTCCAGTCGTCGTTCTCGATATAAAAGGCATCGCGCACGGCGCGCTTGATCGCCGCCCGCTTGTCGGCAGCGGCGTCCGGATGAAGTGCGAGCCAGTGATCGCCGCGTAAAGCGTGCAGGACGGCCTCGAAAGGGACAGTCCCGTACTCCAGGCCCATCGCAGTGACTTCGGCATCGGGGCATTCGGCGTAGACCGACTTGACCATCGACCCTTGCACCTCGGCCGACGCCGACTGGCCGTCGTAGTAGGACATCACGTCGATGCCCCAGCAAGCGCGCGCCCTGGCCAGTTCCGCGGGATCGTTTGCGCCGGCGAAGATCTTTTCGCCATGGCCATAAGGTCCGAGCCCGGTGTGGATGTCGATCCAGGCGATACGCTTGCGCTTTGCGCCGTACTTCCTGACCAGCGCGCGAGTCGTCCGGTTGCTCCAGGTGGCCTGGCTGCCGCAATAGAACAGCCCGTCCTTGAACGTCTGCTGGCCGGACGAGACCGCCGCCTGGAAAGGACCCGCGCCCATCTTCCCCATGCATGCATGGAGTGCGGCCCGGTTCGCGTCGGTCGGCGGCCACTCGCGCGGCAGCAGCAGCGGGTGCACTTCGGCGTAAGCGGGGTTGGATTCCGTGCCCAAGGGATACGCGCGGAAATTGCGGTTGAGGTCGACGTTGTCCTCATTCACGCGGCTGAGGTGAGAAAACCCGTGTGGATTCACCGCATGGATCAGCAGGACTGCGACGCCGCCAGCGTCCAGCCTCCGGCGCAGGTCATCGTCATCCAGCATCGCGCGCTGGCAACCCGACCCGCAGAAACCTTCCACGCCGTGAGTAGCGGACGTGACGATCAGCAGGGAGGGCGCCTCGGCCGCGCCCAACAGGACAGCGTCGGTCGCGAGTTCTTCGCCCTTCGCGCCTTTGAGGGAATTGAGAGTCGTTTCGACCGCCAGGCCGCGCTTGGAGGCGGCGGCTAGAAATCCTGAGCGAGCCTCGGCGTACTCGCTTGCGAAATAGCTGTTTGGGGTGTCCATCGGCGCATAATATCCTCGATCCCCCTCCCCGATTGCGGAGCCCAAGCGATGAGCCTGCACCTCAAGCCCCTGCATCCCCTGTTCGCCGCCGAAGCGAGCGGCATCGACCTGACCAAGC
>JANXRZ010000022.1 GCA_025352885.1 Pseudomonadota bacterium
CGTCCCCACGGCTCGGCCCTGATGCGTCTCGCGACCTCCTGGCCATCGAGCCCCGGCATCCCGATGTCGAGGACAGCGAGGTCCGGACGATGCCGGCCGGCCTGCTCCAACGCCTCCAGGCCATCACTCGCGACGAAGACCGTGTTCCCGTAGGCGCGCAGCAGCGCTGAAAGACTGTCGACAGAATCGGGCACATCGTCAGCGACTAGAATACGCAAGGGATGGACCGTCATATCCGGCGTTAGCGGCGCAAGCCGCGGATGGGACGCTTCGCCAGCCCGCGATGCAGGCAACGTCACCACGAAGCGGCTGCCCTGACCGAGCCCCTCGCTGAACGCTTCGATGCGCCCCCCGTGCATTTCCACGAGCCCCTTTGCCAGGGCGAGGCCGATCCCGAGCCCGCCGCCCGCCTGGGCGCGATGCACTTTCACCTGGCTGAACATCTGGAACAGGCCGCCGAGTGCCTCGGGTGGGATGCCCGTTCCGTTGTCGCTTACTTCAATGGCGACCGTGCCGCGTTGCGCGCGGGCGCGCAGCTCGAGCGCCCCACCCGCGTCGGTGTACTTTGAAGCGTTGCTGAGCAGATTCGCGAGGACCTGCGATATGCGCGCCGCATCCGCATGCAGCATGATGTCCTCGCGCGGGAGGTCCAGTGTGAACGACTGCTTTTTGGAGGCAAGGAGCGCCTGCGTGGACTCGATCGCCATGCCGGCCACTTTCGTGAGACTCACTTCGTCAAGGCGAAGCTCCATCTTGTTCTGGCTTATGCGGGAGGCATCCATAAGATCTTCAATGAGCCGCGCCAGCTGGTTCGACTGGCGGTCGATGATGTCCCGCGCCTTCGCCGAAACCGGGTCCTGCTCGCGCGAATTGAGCAGGGCCACGGCGTTGCGGATCGGGCTCAAGGGATTGCGCAACTCGTGCGACAGGACGGCGATGAATTCGTCCTTTCTCCGGTCAACCTCACGAAGCGCCGCCTCCGCAGCCGTGCGCTCGGACACTTCGTGCGCCAGCGCCTTGTTGGCCTCGTGAAGCTCGTCTGAGCGCCGGCCCACTTCGGCAAGCATCGAGTTGAAGCTTTCGACCAGTTCGCCCAGCTCATCGTCGCTCGTTTTCTTCACGCGTTGCGAAAAGTCGCGTTCGTGGATCACACGCTTCGCCGCATTGGCAAGCGTGACGATCGGGTCGGTCAAAGTGCGGCGCAGCCACACCGACAGGAGCAGTGCGATGATGAGGCTGCCCATGGTCACAGCGGCCAATACTCCGAAGTACTGCGACAGCCGGCTGCCGATCTCGAATCGCGCCTGGAGGTAAACGCTGCCAAGCGTTTGCGCCCCTTCACGCGCACGCACGGCGACCGCAATCGTCCCGTCACCGGCTGCATAACCGTCGCTTCCGATGACAAGTTGTGGCGTGGCCTGCTGGCCCGTCGCGCTGTATCGGGCGAGCTCGCGACCGTCGCCGTCGTAGACCACGCCTGTCATGACGCGCGGCTGCCCCAGGAGCGACTGAAGGACTTTTTCGGCGCCGGCCGAATCCAGTGACTTGAGCGCCGGCCCGCTCGCAAGGCCTACTACGTGCGCGAGGGTGGAGAGCTCATCCACGGTCGCCCGCTTGTATTCGCGAACGTCGTAGATGAGGAGCGCGGTCGACGCAATGACGAGCGCGACGAGGCTCGTGCCGATGGTCGCTGCAAGGAACTTGATCCGGATAGAATTCCCGGCCGGCGCAGGCACCTTGCCAAGAAGTCCGGCCGGACGATCCTGGCCGACGCGCTGCAAAGGGGATGGCAAGTCCACGATCGTTGTTCCTCTTGCGCCCCCCCGGACGGCCACCAGAGTTTACCCAAAAGTCCGAAAACAGTTAACTTTCGCCTGCGCTCCGAAATAACGACAACTGCACCGAAATGAAACTACGGACCAATCAGCTCCTGCTTGTGCTAGGCACCGTCCTGCCGCTGATCCTCCTCGCCGGGGCATTGGTGACGATGATGGTCACTAACGAACGCGAATCGGCAAATCGCGGGGCGACGGATAGGGTCTGGGCTTTCATGACGGCAGTCGATGCGGAACTGCGCGGCTCGATCAGCACCCTGGAAGCCCTGGCCACGTCGGAAAACCTCAAACGCGAGGACTTCGGGGCTTTCAGGCAGGAGGCTTTGAGCGTCCTCGCCTCGCAAGAGGACTGGACGACGATCAGCGTCCAACTGCCGGACGGCCAGCATATGGTCAACACCGCGGTGCCGGCCGGACAACCCCTGCCAAGGGCCGTCAATCAGGCGAGCATCGAGCAGACGGTCCAATCGCGGAAATACTCTGTGACTGGAACGTTCGTTGGCCCCCTCGTCAAGACACACATCATTGCGGTCCGGGTTCCAATCGTCGTTGAAAAGGAGGTCCGCTTTGTTCTTACGGCCGGAATTGGGCTGTCGAAATTCCAGCGGCTCCTTGAAGCCCAGAAAGTGCAGAAGGACTGGGCGCTCGGGCTCATCGACCAACAGGGGCATTTTATTGCACGTGTCCCGCATCTCGCGCCAACCGAAACGGCGTCGCCATCCCTTCTTGCGCAGGTCACGCAGTCATCCGAGGGATGGTACCGGGGCCACACCTTGGAAGGGGCCGATACCTTCACGGCTTTCGTGACTTCCCCGCTCAGCGGCTGGCGCGTGGCGCAAGCCGTCCCAACCATGCAGATCTACGCCACATCGATCCGGGCGGGCTTGCTGCTGACCGCCGGCTGCATTGCCGTGCTGTCCCTTGCCTTCCTCTACGCTTACGGCATGAGCCGGCGCATTTCTGATCCGATAACCGCGCTTGCGGCGTCCGCCCGGCAGATCGGACAGGGCGGCGGCACGGCCGCCTTGCCCGCAAAAATCGCGATCGACGAGCTGGCCGAGGTCTCGAACGCGCTTGCCGATGCCTCCTCAGCCATCCAGGAGCGCCACACGCTGCTCAAGCGCGAAAGCGCTCTTTTGAAGGCCGCGGATGCGCAGAAAAACGAGTTCCTTGCGATGCTCAGCCACGAGCTTCGTAATCCCCTTGCCGCGCTCACGACCGCCAGCCAGATCCTGCGGCAGTCGAAAGAAGGCAGCGACCAGGCGCACTTCGCGCGCCAGGTCGTCGAAAGGCAGACCCGGCAAATGACCCGCCTGGTGGAAGACTTGCTCGACGTGAGCCGCCTGGTGCTCGGCAAGGAGCCCCTCAAGCTGGAGGACTGCGAGCTCAACCGGATGATCGAGCGGCAACTTGCGGTGATCAGGGCAGCCGACTCAGCGCACCGGCAGTTCGAGTTCGAGGGGGTTGAAGCATGGATCCGCGCCGATCGCGCGCGGATCGACCAGGTGCTCGCGAATCTGCTGGACAACGCAATCAAATACTCGAGCGCAGGTTCGCGGATTCATATCAAAACGCGTCGCGAAGACGACAAGGCAGTGATCGAAATCGCCGACGAAGGCGACGGCATCGCGCCCGAGGTGCTGCCCACCATATTCGATATTTTCGCGCAGGGCCCGCAGAACATCGCGCGCACGCAAGGCGGGATGGGCGTCGGCCTGACCGTCGTCAAGCGGATCGTGGAAATGCATCGTGGAACGGTCACCGGGCACAGCGAGGGCCGGGGCAAAGGGGCCACCTTCACGGTCACACTGCCGTGCATCGACGCGCCAGCGCAAAGTGAGGCTACAGGCGCCGAAGCGCCCACGGCCACGAAGAATCGCGTGCTCCTCATCGAAGACAACGACGACGTGCGAAACACAATGGCGGCCGTGCTCGAATCCCTCGGACAGGAAGTCTTCACGGCAAGCGACGGCCGCTCCGGGGTGACCGTGGCCGAGCGGTGCGTGCCGAACGTGATCCTGGTCGACCTGGGCCTGCCGGATATCGAAGGCTTCGAGGTGGCCCGCTTGCTGCGCGGCATTCCGGCACTCGAGGAATCGGTGGTCGTGGCGGTGACCGGGTACGGGCAGCCCGAGGACGTGAGAAAGAGCCTGGAGGCCGGCTTCGACCTGCACCTCACCAAGCCCCTGTCCGTCGGGCAGTTGCGCGAACTTCTGGGCACAGGGTCACTCGGCGAGCCGCACGGCGCTTCCCAAACCTCCTCTTAACAATTCACAGTGCGTTCTGTGCGATAGATCGCTGAACCTCCCGCGCACCGTTCGTCACCATGGGCGGCCCAGCATCGCGCGCGAAGTGTGGATGAACATGAAGCTGAGCCGCCTCGGCCGCCTGGCCAAGGCAATGGTTGGTGCCCTGCTCCTGCGGGCGTCCGCGCTCGTCGAGCGCATGAAAAAAAAGCCTGTCCCCGACTTCGATTTCGAGGACCTGGATGTCGAGCAGGTCGTGCTGTACGAACAACGCCGGGTCGCGAAGGTGATCAACGCCGCGGTCTGGATCGTTTCGCAAAAGCCCATGCGGCGCGCCTCTTTGCACGCCGCCCTGAGGGCCGACGAGCGACAATTGTCTTCGTCCGGCAGGATCGCAGCCCGCTTGATCGCGAAGCTGATGGTCGCGACTACGGTGGCGAGCAAGTCGCATCATCCAAGGCAACTCTGAGAACGTGAACAGCCTGTAGGACAAACCCCCGGCTTTCCCCGGAGTCCCGCCCTTTGTGAGTGGTCGTACTGAGGCAGGCGCCCGCGTCCGTGATTCTGGCCAATCCTTGTCATATTGCAGAACGAACATGGAACTGTGGGGCGGAATCGAATGCACCATCAATCGCCTGGGCGACCGTTACTTCAACCAGGTCAAGCGCACCGGGCACGACGCCCGGGAGGACGATCTCACCCGGTGCGTAGAACTCGGGATCAAGACACTGCGCTATCCGGTGCTGTGGGAAAGCGTTGCACCGGATTCGCTCGACGAACCCGATTGGTCGTGGACCGACAAGCGTCTTGCGTGCCTTCGCGAAGGGGGCGTCAACACCGTGGCCGGCCTGGTGCACCACGGCAGCGGACCCCGCTACACGAGCCTGGTCGATCCCGGCTTCGACAAAAAGCTTGCGCGGTATGCGCGCATGGTGGCCGAGCGGTATCCGTGGATAGATCGATACACGCCTGTAAACGAGCCGCTGACCACCGCCCGGTTCAGCGGCCTGTACGGCCACTGGTATCCGCACTCCAGTAACCCGAGGGCCTTCAAGGACGCGCTGATCAATCAATGTCGCGGTGTTGCCTTGGCCATGCACGAGATTCGCCGCATCAATCCGTCGGCGCAACTCGTGCAGACGGAAGACCTGGGCAAGACCTACAGCACGCCGACGCTTGCTTACCAGGCCCGCTTCAACAACGAGCTTCGCTGGCTCGTGTGGGACTTGCTGGGCGGCAAGGTCACGCGCCACCACCGGCTCTGGAGGTGGCTGACAAAGGGCTGCAATGCCAAGCCGGGCGAGCTGCTGTGGTTCGTGGACAACCCGTGCCCGCCCGACATCATCGGCGTAAACCACTACATCACGAGCGAACGGTTTCTGGACGAGCGGCTGGAGCGCTATCCGGAGCGCTTTCATGGCGGCAACCACCGTCACCGGTACGCGGACGTGGAAGCGGCCCGCAGCCTGGCGACACCCACGGGCGGGCTTGCGCCCCTCCTTTGCGAAGCATGGAGCCGATACCGGCTGCCCATCGCGATTACGGAAGTGCACATCGACGCAACGAGAGACGACCAGCTCAGGTGGGTCGCCGAGACTTGGGATGCGGCCCTGGCGGCACGCAGGGGCGGGGCGGACGTTAGAGCGGTCACCGCGTGGGCGCTCTTCGGGCTGTACGACTGGAATTGCCTGCTGACTGAATGCCGCAATTACTATGAGCCGGGCGCGTTCGATATCCGCGGCCCGCGCCCCCGCGAGACGGCAGTCGGTGGGTTCTGGCGCGACCTTGGCCGCGGAAACCGGCCTTCGCACCCTGTGCTTGCCACGCCGGGGTGGTGGCATCGAGAGGGGCGCTTCTACGGCCCGCCCGCCGAAGCAGGGGGAAGAACCGCGCCGCGTCCAATGTGGGGGACCCCGGTGCCCGACAGGCCCATCCTCATCAGCGGCGCCACGGGCACGCTTGGACAGGCTTTCGCTCGTGTCTGCAAACGTCGTGGCCTTTCTTGCCATTTGCTCGACCGGGCCGAACTCGACATCGCCGACCCGGACAGTGTCCGGCGTGCGATCGAAACGCTCCGGCCGTGGGCCGTCGTAAATGCCGCGGGCTACGTGCGGGTCGACCTCGCGGAAACCGACGCTGAGAAGTGCTACCGGGAGAACACGCTCGGCCCGGAAGTGCTTGCGGGCGCATGCCAAAGGGCGAAGGTGCCCCTGGTAGTCTTTTCGAGCGACCTCGTGTTCGACGGGCTGCAGCGCGAGCCTTACGTCGAATCGAGCGACCCCCGGCCGCTGAACGTCTACGGGCGCAGCAAGGCCGAGGCCGAGGCCCGCGTGCTCAGGCGGCACCCCGAGGCGCTGATCATCCGGACCAGTTCCTTCTTCGGGCCGTGGGACGAACACAATTTCATCGCGCTGCTCTTGCGCCATATGCGCGCGAAAGAGCCTTTCCTTGCCGCCAACGACCTCACTGTCTCGCCGACCTACGTGCCGGACCTTGTCAACGCGTGCCTCGACCTCCTCATCGACCGCGAAAGCGGGATATGGCACCTGACTAACGGCGAAGCCCTCACTTGGGAAGCGTTCGGCTCGCGGGCCGTGAGGCAAGCGGGGCTTCAGCCCTCATTGTTGCGGCCCTGCTCGACGAAGTCGCTTAACTTCAGCGCGCCAAGGCCGGCATACAGCGCCATGCGCAGCGAGCGCTCGTTGCTCATGCCGGGCCTCGACGAAGCCATCGACCGGTACTTCCGGGAGTGCGAGGCACTGGCGGCCTGACGGCTACTCCAACACCTGGTCGAGCGATTCGATCTGGCGTTCGATGATCTTGCGGATGTGGTCGCCGCTGGGGGCCGCGCCGGGAGTGAGCGTCCCCATGGGATTGCCTTTCACGATGCTCCCGCATCGGACGGTGACGAAGTACCACGTGCCGACGGCGTTCGTGGTGTAAGAACCTTCGTAGCTGTAGAAGGCACGCGATCCCGCAGTTCGCTGGTGGGTGCCGAAGAGCAGCTTGTGGGCGACCCTCTGACAAGTCTGTCGCCGCCGTCAATGCATGTGTGCATGAGCCCTCCCTCGTTTTGGAATCGGCTGCGATAGCCCTTCCGCCCCCTGCCCCGATCCCCACAACTTGTAGGACAGGACCTTAGTCCTACGCCCGTAATCGTTTGTCCGGGAACCGTATGTGCTATCGACGGATCGGC
>JANXRZ010000033.1 GCA_025352885.1 Pseudomonadota bacterium
GGGATCAACCAGGCGGAGGACTGCGCGATGTTCGCGAGGATGTTCCGGTGAAGGAGCATCGCGCCTTTTGAGACGCCCGTCGTGCCGCCCGTGTATTGCAGGAACGCGATGTCTTCGTGGCCTGTCTCCACCGCCTTCAGGATCATTCCCCGGCCTTCGGACAGCATTGCGTTGAAGCGAACGGCAGACGGCAGCTCGAAAGCCGGTACCATTTTCTTCACGTTGCGCACGACGAAATTCAAGAGCGCGCCCTTGAGGCCCAGCATGTCGCCCAGTGATGCCACGACGATGTGCTTGACCGGCGTGCGCCCGACGACTTCCTGGAGCACGTTGGCGAAGTTCTCGAGCACGACGATGACCTCGGCGCCCGAATCCTTCAACTGGTGCTCGAGTTCGCGGGGCGTATAGAGAGGGTTGACGTTGACGACCGTGCAGCCGGCGCGAAGCGTCCCGTAAAGGGCAACGGGATACTGCAAGACGTTCGGCATCATCAGCGCGACGCGCGCGCCCTTGGCGAGGCCCTTGGACTGGATCCACGCACCGAACGCGGCCGAGTGCCGGTCGAGCTCGGCGAAGCTGATGGTCTTGCCCATGCAATGAAACGCGGGACGGTCCGCGTACTGCTTCACGCACTTTTCGAAGAGCTCACCGACGGACTTGTAATCGCTGTAATCGACCTCGGCGGGCACGCCCGGGGGATAGCTCTTGAGCCAGATCTTTTCCATGGGGTCTCCTCAGGCCTCGCGTGGGTCTAGCTGAATGGGCCTTTGCGGAGACGATTCTAGCGGTTTTTGAAAGCGGGCTTGCGCTTCTCGACAAACGCGGCCATGCCCTCTTTCTGGTCTTCCAACGCGAAGCCGGAATGGAACAACCGCCGCTCGAACAGGATCCCTTCGCTCAGCGAGCTTTCGTATGCCCGGTTGACCGATTCCTTGATCATCATTGCCACCGGCAGCGAATACGCCGCGATCTTGTTTGCAACCGCCATTGCCTCTTCCATGAGCTTTTCGGCGGGAACGACTCGCGACACGAGACCCGAGCGTTCGGCTTCGGCCGCATCCATCATTCGCGCCGTGAGACACATGTCCATGGCTTTTGCTTTGCTGACCGCACGGGGCAGACGTTGCGTGCCGCCTGCGCCGGGGATGATGCCGAGGTTGATCTCCGGCTGGCCGAATTTTGCGGTGTCGGCGGCGATGACGATGTCGCACGCCATCGCCAGTTCGTTCCCGCCGCCAAGCGCATACCCGGCGACTGCGGCGATTACCGGCTTCCTGATCTTGCGAATGTGCTCCCAATCGCGCGTGATGTAGTCCGAACGATAGACCTCGATGAAGTCCCAGTCTTTCATTGCGACGATGTCGGCCCCGGCAGCGAAGGCCTTCTCGTTCCCGGTCAGCACGATCGCACCGAGCGCGTCGTCCGCATCGAAGGCGTACAAGGCTTCCCCTACCTCCTGCATGAGCTTGGGATTGAGCGCGTTCATGTGCTTGGGCCGGTTCAGGGTGATCAGGCCGACCTTGCCCCGCGTTTCTGCGAGGATGAATTCATACGCCATCTTTGTCTCCGGTCTGGTTTACAGCGTTTCGAGGAAGGACTCAGGCTTTCCTTGCCTTGAGTTCCGAAAGCGGAATCGAGCCGGGAATCTCGATGTGCTTGCGACCCGGTTCTGCTTCGGTCAGGGCCTCGACCAGTTGCATGGATCCGGCGCTGCGTTCTGCAAGCTTCTGGTAAAGCGTTGCATTAGCGCGCTTCCAGTCGATCTCTTCTTCCGACAGCGTGCGCAGCACCCGCGCCGGGATGCCTGCTGCGAGCGAACGCGGCGGGATCTTCGCTTCGGCTTTCACAAAGGCCATGGCGGCCACGACCGCGTCTTCGCCGACCTCCGCGTTGTCGTTGACGACACAATTCATGCCGACCAGCGCCCCGCGTCCGATGACGCAACCATGCAGGACCGCGCCATGGCCAATATTCGCGCCAGCGCCCACCACAGTGTCCTTGCCCGGAAAGCCGTGCATGACGCACGTGTCCTGGACGTTCGCGCCGGCCTCCACAACGATGCGCCCGAAATCCCCGCGCAGGCAGGCGCACGGGCCGATATAGGCGCGGGCGCCAACGATGACATCGCCGATCAGCACCGCGCTCGGGTGAACGAAAGCGGATGGGTCGACGACCGGGGTGATCCCGTCGATGGAGTAGACCTTGGGCATGGCGGCATTTTAGCGCCCTTGGTGTAAGCTTTCCGAGTCCGCTGCGCCCATCGATTGTCCAATTCCCAGAGCCCAGACCATGTCCGATTCCATTCTCGTTTCCATCGATTCGGGTGTGCAAACCATCACACTCAATCGTCCCGACAAGCTGAACTCGTTCAATCCGGAAATGCACACCCAGCTTCGCTCGGCGCTCGATCGAGCCAAGAGCGATGACGCAATTCGATGCGTCCTGTTGACTGGTGCAGGTCGCGGATTCTGCGCGGGACAAGACCTTTCCGAACGGGAGATGAAAGAGTCGGACACGCCGCGGGATCTGGGCGCAACCATTGAGAAGTATTACAACCCGCTGGTGAAATTCATGCAGGCGCTGCCCAAACCCATCGTCTGCGCGGTGAACGGGGTGGCGGCCGGCGCGGGAGCGAATATCGCGCTCGCCTGTGACACTGTGGTGGCCGCGAGGTCGGCTTCGTTCCTGCAAGCGTTCGCAAAAATCGGCCTTGTGCCGGATTCGGGCGGCACCTATTTCCTCCCTCGGCTGGTGGGAACCGGACGCGCGATGGCGTTGGCGATGCTGGCCGAAAAGCTGCCCGCCGCAGAAGCTGAACGCATGGGTCTGGTCTGGAAGATCTACGACGACGACAAGCTCATGCCGGAAGCCACTGCCATGTGCAGGCACCTGGCCACCCAACCTACGCGCGCCCTCGGCCTCATGAAACAGGCGATTTACGCGGCCGGCGGCAATTCGCTCGCCCAGCAACTCGACCTCGAGCGCGACCTCCAGCGCCAAGCGGGCGGGTCACCCGACTACCGCGAAGGCGTCACGGCCTTCCTCGAAAAGCGCAAACCCGTCTTTACGGGCCGGTGATGGACGCCGACGCGCGCGCGAAAGCCGCTGCCGAAGTCATGTGGCGGGACGACGTCGCGTCCAAGTGGCTGGGCATGAAAGTGGAGGAGGTGCGGCCGGGTTATGCGCGAATGTCGATGAGCATCACCGAAAACATGGTGAACGGCCACAACACCTGCCATGGCGGCTTTATCTTCACGCTGGCCGACAGCACCTTCGCTTTTGCCTGCAACAGCCATAACCAGCGAGCCGTTGCCGCCGGTGCGTCGATCGAATTTCTCGCGCCGGGTTTACTGGGCGATGTGCTGGTCGCGGAAGGCGTCGAACAGTCGCTGCAGGGCCGCACCGGTGTGTACGACATGAGGGTGACGAACCAGAAGAACGAACTGATCGCCCTCTTCCGCGGTAAATCGGCCACGATCAAAGGCCGGCTGGTGGAGGACGCATGAAAACTTTCCCGATGGAGCCGATCGAGAAAGCGTCCATTGGCGAATTGCGAGCGCTGCAGCTCGAGCGACTGAAGTGGTCGCTGAAGCACGCCTACGAAAACGTCGCCCACTACCGCAAGAAGTTCGATGCCGCCGGCGTCAAGCCTGGCGACCTGAAAGCACTCGAGGACCTGGAAAAATTCCCGTTCACGGCGAAGGGTGACCTGCGCGAGACCTACCCTTTCGGGATGTTCGCCGTGCCGATGGACCAAGTCGTGCGCCTTCATGCCTCGTCAGGCACGACGGGTAAGCCCACCGTCGTCGGCTATACCGCCAAGGACATCGACACGTGGACCCATTGCATGGCGCGCTCGATCCGGGCTGCCGGCGCGCGGCCGGGAGACAAGGTGCACGTTGCCTATGGGTATGGCTTGTTTACCGGCGGCCTAGGGGCGCATTACGGGTCCGAGCGGCTGGGCCTGGTCACCATCCCGCTCTCAGGCGGCATGACCGAGCGGCAGGTGCAGTTGATCACCGACTTCAAGCCGGAAATCATCATGGTTACGCCCTCCTACATGCTGGCCATCGCGGACGAGATGGAAAAGCAGGGCATCGATCCAAAGAGCGGCAGCCTTCGCATCGGTATCTTCGGCGCGGAGCCTTGGACCAACGAACTGAGAAAGCAGATCGAGGAACGCCTGTCGCTCGATGCGATCGATATCTACGGGCTCTCGGAAGTCATGGGTCCGGGCGTCGCGCAGGAGTGCATCGAAACGAAGGACGGCCTCACGATCTGGGAGGACCACTTCTACCCGGAGATCATCGATCCGGTGTCCGGCCAGGTCCTTCCCGAGGGCGCGCAAGGCGAGCTGGTGTTCACCTCCCTCACCAAGGAAGCGCTTCCGGTGATCCGCTATCGCACACGCGATCTCACACGCCTTCTGCCAGGCACCGCGAGAACGATGCGACGCATGGAAAAAATCACCGGCCGCTCGGACGACATGATGATCATCCGCGGCGTGAACGTCTTTCCGACGCAGATCGAGGAGCTCATCCTCAAGCAACCCGAGCTCTCGCCCCACTACGTCCTGGAACTCACCAAGGACGGGCCGATGGACCACATGACCGTACTGGTGGAGATCCAGCCGGGGTCGCAAGACCGCGGCTCAGCCGAGCGGCTGGCGCACAACATCAAATCCTACGTGGGCGTCACCGCAGACGTAAAAATCGTCCCGATCAGCACCATCGAGCGCTCGATCGGCAAGGCCAAACGCGTCATCGACAAGAGGAAAGCATGAAAGGACTCAGCGGCAAGGCGGTTCTCGTTACGGGTGGCGGCGGCGCCATTGGCTCGGCGATCTGCCGGCGATTCGCGGAGGCCGGCGCCAAGGTCCTCGTCGCCGACAAGAACGGCGAGGCGGCGAACGCGGTCGCCAAGGAAACGGGCGGCAAAGGTCTCGCGTTCGATATCACGGACTACGCGGCCGCCAAGGCGGCCGTCGACTCGGCCGGACAGGTGGACGTTCTCGTCAATAACGCCGGCTGGGACCGGTTCCAGAATTTCATCGACATGGACCCCGCGGACTGGGAGCAGTTGATCGCGATCAACCTGAGAGGCCCGCTCAACATGCAGCACATTGTCGTGCCGCAGATGACCAAGCGAGGCTGGGGCCGGGTGATCAACATTTCGTCGGATGCCGCGCGCGTCGGGTCCTCCGGCGAGTCGGTTTACTCGGCCTGCAAGGGCGGCATCCTTTCGTTCTCCAAGACGCTCGCGCGGGAGTTGGCGAGAAAAGGCGTGACGGTCAACGTGGTCTGCCCCGGTCCGACCGACACGCCGATCCTGCGCGGGTTTGCCGGCGAAGGGGAAGCCGGGCAGAAAGTGCTGGACGCCCTGGTACGCGCGATCCCGCTTAAGCGCGTGGGCCAGCCGGAGGACATCCCGGGCATCGTGGCCTTCCTCGCCTCCGAAGAAGCTGGCTACATCACCGGCCAAGTCATCAGCGTTTCAGGCGGCCTCACCATGGCGGGCTGATAGGGCGGTGGCAGCAATTTGCCCGGAGAGCCAGTATCTACGCCCACCTGATCCCGAAATTGGCAGCAATGGCTTCGATGCGCCCGGCGTGCGGCGCGCCCCAGTGTGCCGGCGCGAACACGGCACCGGTCTCGGCGCATAGGGCCAGAATTCGTCGCCGCGTGGCGCGCGCCGCGGTCGCATCCTCGCAGAAGCGGCTGTTCACATCGGGGTAATAGACCTGGATCGGGTGGTGGCAGAGGTCGCCCGCGAACAGCATGCGTTCCCCCGCTGATTCGGCGCGCAGCACGACGTGTCCCGGCGTATGGCCCGGCGTCGGCTCGATGGTGAGCCCGTCCTCGAGCGAATGCACTCCCTCGACCGCCTGAAGGAGGCCCGCCTCGAGCACCGGGAGAATGCTGTCCTGCCATTGCGCCAGGTGATCGTCGTCTTCCACGTTCACCTTCGCTTTCTCCTCCGCCGAGGCCAGTTCGGCGACCGAGCAAATCACTTTCGCGTTCGGAAAAGTAGGCACCCAGCGCCCATCCCGCAATTGCGTGTTCCAGCCTATGTGATCGACATGCAGGTGCGTGCACAGGACGAAGTCGACCTGGTCGGGCGTCACGCCGGCCGTGGCCAGCCGCTCGAGAAAAGGCTGCTCGAGGTTGTTGAAGCCGGGCGAATGCGGCCTGGGCTTGTGATTGCCGATGCAGGTGTCGACGAGAATGGTGTGATGCTTCGTGCGCAGGAGCCACGAGTGCGTCCCCATGACGAAGCGCTTCTTGGCGGGATCGAAGTGATTCGGCGCGAGCCAGCCCAGGTGGCGCTCGATGGCATCGGCCGGCAGGTCGGGGAGCAGGTGCGTCGGGGGAAAGGCCGCGCCGAGCGTTTCCTTGACGCGCAGCACCTCGATGGCGCCGCATCGCAGGCCGCTCATGCCGGCATTCCTGCCAACGCAGCACCCGCGTCATACCCGTAGAGCCGTTGCTGGCCCTCAGGAAAACCTGCGGCGTACTTCTTCTGGTTCTCCTGAAGCCGCGCATCGCGGCGCGCTACTTTCACCGGGTCGGACATGTTGAAGAGCTCCTCGGCTTCCCTTGAAAAACGCTGGACCCACTCGGCCCGCTCCTTACGGATGCGCTCATAGCGGGCCAGTGCGGCCACGGGCGCGTCATTCGAGTCTGCGATGCACGCGGCGAGCACATAGGCGTCCTCGATCGACTGTGCAGCCCCCTGAGCGTGATACGGGAGCATCGCATGCGCGGCGTCACCCAGCAGGACCAGGCGTTCCGATTGCCAGGTGGCGAGCGGCTCGCGGTCGTATAGCGCCATGCGGTAAAGCCTGGTGGTTGCCTGGATCACGGCGAGCACCTGCGGGTGCCATCCTGCGTATTCGGCCAGGGCCTCTTCCACGACTCCCGTTGCCGACCAGGACTCCCGTGACGGGACGGCCGAGCGACTCACGCCAATCCAGTTGAGCGTTTTACCGCCCGAGATGAAATAGTGCACGAGACTTCGCCCCGGTCCCCACCAGTTGCTCGACAGGAAGTCGAGTTTCAATGCCTTGACGCTGTCCGCCGGCAACGTTCCCCGCCAGGCAACGTTGCCCGAGAACCGCGGAACATCCTTGCCGAAGAGCTGGTCTCGGATGCCCGAATGAATCCCGTCGGCGCCGATAACCGCTTCCCCGGCATGCACCGATCCATCTTCGAGCGTGAGCCAAGCGCCGTGCGCATCCTGGCCGACGCTGCGAACCTTGCAGCCAAAGTGCACGTGCTCCGAGCCGAGCGCGTCGGTGAGGACTGAAAGGATTTCGGCCCGGTGCGCATGATAGTAAGGCGCGCCGAAGTGCCGCTCTGCTTCGTAGCCAAGGGGCGTCCACAAAATGCGCTCGCCGCTTTGCCATGAGCGCACCTCGAGTCCTTTGGGCATCACGCTGATGCCGGCCAGCGGGCCGCCCAGCCCGAGCTTGACCAGGATGCGCATGACGTTCGCAGACAGCTGGATGCCGGCTCCGACTTCGTGGAAGGCGTCCGCCTGTTCGAACAACTCGAAAGGCACATTCCGCGCGCGCAGGCAGAGCGCGGTCGCGATGCCGCCAAGGCCGGCGCCGGCAATGAGGATGGGTTTATTCATGGTGCGCCAAAGGATACCGGGGATGCGCAAGAACCGGATGGATTTGGGTCGGGGGTTTCGCTACTCTGGGAGCCATGGAACCGACCCCTGACCTCATAGACCGGGCGCGTGCTTATCTCGACAAGCGGCGCGGCGAACGAACCACGCTCG
>JANXRZ010000035.1 GCA_025352885.1 Pseudomonadota bacterium
AACTGGCCAAGCGGAAGGCGGCCTGGAAGCGCCCGCCGATCAAGTACGAGCGCGGCTACGGCGCCATCTTCTCCCGCCACATCAAGCAGGCCAACGAAGGCTGCGACTTCGATTTCCTCGAAGGCACCGCCCCGATCCCGGATCCCGAGATCCACTAGAAAGTCGAACATTCATTTCGGTGGAACCAACTGCCAAGCGGCTCTCAGGCCAATTCACAGTACAGTTCTGGTATAACACCGTCATGCACCTGCGCTCACGCCTTGTCCTGGGTACAGCGCTGCTCTTCTTCGCAGCGCTCGCCCTGGGCCAGGCTTTCCCGACCAAGCCCGTCAAGATCGTCGTCGGATTCTCCCCCGGCGGGATCGTCGACATTCCTTCACGCATCATTGCCCAGAAGCTGGGCGAGCTTTGGGGCAGCCCCGTGGTTGTGGAGAACCGTCCCGGCGCGGGCGGCAGCATCGCCGCGGAGATCACCGCACGAGCGCCTGCCGACGGCTATACGCTCCTCGTCTGCAACACGGCCTCGCACGGGGTGAATCCGGCGTTCTACAAGAAGCTCACCTACGACCCGGTCGCCGATTTCGCCGCAATCTCCATGATCGGCTCCACGCCGAGCATCCTCATTGTTCATCCGTCGTCCCCGATTGCGTCGGTCAATGACTTCATCGGCTACGCGAAAGCAAACCCGGGCAAGCTCAGCGTCGCGACCTCCGGCGTCGGGACATCGCAGCATCTTTCGCTCGAGCTGCTCAAGTCGCTGACCGCAATCAACGTGATCCACGTGCCTTATAAGGGCGGGTCGCCTGCAATAGCCGACCTGCTCGGCGGACAAGTGCCCGCCATGGTGAGCGGGTTCGCAACCGCGCTTACGTCGGTCAAGGCCGGCAAGGCCCGCGCTTTGGGCGTCACCTCGATCCGCCGGAATTCGCAGTTGCCCGAGGTGCCGACCATCGCCGAATCAGGCGTGCCGGGATTCGAGGTCGTTTCGTGGACGGGGCTGTGCGCGCCGGCCGGCACGCCTAAACAAGTGATTGCCAGGATCAACGCCGACATGATCAAGGCGCTCGCACTGCCCGACACGCAACGCCGTCTTGCCGAACAAGGCATCGATGGCGCACCCATGACCCCGGAACAGTTCGGCGACTTCATCCGGTCCGAAGTGACGAAGTGGGGCAAGGTCGTGAAGGAAGCGGGCATCACGCCCGAATGATTCGACCGATGGGCCGCCTTGGCAGGCGCTAGACTAGGGGCTCACTACAGGGGAGTGGCGGCGCGCATGGGCTGGGAGAAGGAAGTCGAAACGCTGCGCGAGCGCCAGCGCCTTGCAAGGCAGATGGGCGGGCCCGAGCGCCTCGAGCGCCAGAAGGCCGGCGGCAAGCTCAATGTGCGGGAACGAGTTGAGCAGCTGCTCGATCCAGGCTCGTTCATCGAAGTCGGCAGCATCGCGGGCAAGTCGAGCTATGACGATGAGGGGAATCTTGTCTCGCTCACGCCTGCGAGTCTCGTCATCGGCCGCGGGCAGATCGCAGGTCGCAACGTAGTCGTCGCGGGCGACGACTTCACTATCCGTGGCGGGACCAACGAAGGCAGCATCCGCGACAAGCTCACGCGCGTGGAGACGATGGCCGCGGACCTGCGCCTGCCGCTCCTGCGCCTGGTGGACGGGTCGGGCGGCGGCGGCTCCGCCGGGACGATGGACAAGGACGGACATTCCCGCGTCCCGGGGTACCTCGGCTGGGACCTCGTCGTGGCCAACCTCAACACCGTCCCCGTGATCGGCATGGCGCTGGGATCGACGGCGGGACTCGGATCGGCTCGCGTCTGCGCCAGCCACTACTCGATCATGGTGAAGGACACCTCGCAATTGTTCGTCGCCGGTCCCCCGGTCGTGAATCGGCTGGGCGCCCACCAGTACGAAAAGAACGAGCTAGGCGGCAGCCAGATCCACACGCGCAATGGCGCAATAGACGATGAAGCAGAGAGCGAGGAGGATGCCTTTCGCCGCGCGCGAGCGTTCCTCTCGTACCTCCCGTCATCGGTGCACGGCCTGCCGCCTCGCTCGGACGTGCGCGATGAGGCCAAGCGCAATGTCGATTGGTTGATCGATGCGATCCCCCGAGAGGATCGCAAGGTCTACAAGATGCGGCCCATCGTCGAGGCGCTCGTCGATGAAGGCTCGTTCTTCGAGATCGGCCGCTACTGGGGCCGTGGCGTGATCACGGGATTCGCGCGCCTCGATGGCTGGCCGGTTGCGATCCTTGCGAGCGACCCGATGCACTACGGCGGCGCGTGGACGGCGGACGCCTCCCGCAAGGTGGCTCGCTTCACGCAACTGGCCCAGCTATTCCACCTGCCAATCGTCCATCTTGCGGACATCCCCGGGTTTCTCGTCGGCCTCGATGCGGAGAAAACGGCGACGATCCGTCATGGGGTCGCCGCGCTCACCGCCATCCAGCAGACCACCGTGCCCTGGTGCGCCGTGATCGTGCGCAAGGCCTACGGGGTGGCCGCCGCAGGGCACTCGAACCAGTCGCGGTACTCGGTGCGCTATTGCTGGCCGTCCATGAAGGCGGGCTCGTTGCCGCTTGAGGGCGGGATCGAGGCGGCTTTTCGTAAGGAGATTGAAGCGGCGCCCGACCCGCAGGCGAAGATCGCCGAGTTGCGAGAGCGCCTCCAGCGCCTGGGCTCGCCCTTCCGCACGCTCGAGGCCTTTGCCTACGACGAGATGATCGACCCCCGCGAGACGCGCATCCTGCTCTGCGAATTTGCGAACCTGGCCGCGCCCCTGCGCGAGCCGGGCCCTTCTTCCTTTGGATATTTCCCGATATGAATCCTGCCAAAGTGCGCACCGAAGTAGCCGGCACCGTCTGGAAAATCATCGCCGGCAAAGGCGCGACGGTTGCCCAAGGGGACGTGATCCTCATCATGGAGTCGATGAAGATGGAGATCCCGATCGAGGCGCCGCGCCCGGGCACGGTCACCGAGCTGCTGGTTGCCGAAGGCGACGTGCTGAAGGAAGACGATGTCGTTGCAGTGATCGCCTGATACGCCGCCCGGTTAAAATCGCACCGGGGCACCCAAAACAGGATCGCGCCGGCGGTTTCGCGGCACGACGATCCAGACAACGGAAGGAGACACCAGATGGTCAAGCACTTCGTAGTCGCGCTTTACTGCGCGCTTTCCCTCGCGTTTTCGCTGCAAGCCGGCACTGCGCTCGCGCAGGCTTATCCCACCAAGCCGATCCGCATCGTGGTTCCTTTTGCGGCGGGCGGCACGTCCGACGTCCTCGCGCGCGCAATCGGACCCAAGC
>JANXRZ010000188.1 GCA_025352885.1 Pseudomonadota bacterium
AGTGGCTCGACAAGCTCGGCGTGGCGGTCACCGGGAAAGTTGGTCGCAAGCTGCGCTCGAACCCTTGGCGGATGGGGTCCATCGCCCGCGCCGTGCGCAAGCTCGACAAGAAATACGCCGCGCTCGATCTTGCTGGGTTGCGCGAGCAGGCCCGCGAGTTGAAGCGCCTTTTGCGACGCGAAGGCCTCACCGACCCGCTGGTTGCCGAAGCCTTCGCCCTGATCCGTGAAACCGCCGGCCAGCTGCTCGGCATGCGGCATTTCGACGTTCAGTTGAAGGGCGGCTGGATCATGTTGAGCGGCATGATTGCCGAAATGAACACCGGCGAAGGCAAGACCCTCACCGCGACTCTTCCGGCCTGCACGGCGGCATTGGCGGGCATTCCCGTCCACGTGATCACCGTCAACGATTACCTCGTCGAGCGGGACTGCGAAATCATGCGGCCCGTGTACGAGGCACTGGGCGTGACGGTCGCCGCGGTTACAGAGAGCATGAGCCCGAAGGACAAGCAGGCGGCTTATGCGGCGGACGTCGTTTACGTCACCAACAAGACCCTCGTATTCGACTACCTGCGCGATCGCATCCTCCTTGCAACCGGCTCGACCTCGCTGCACCTGCGCCTAGAAAAGCTCTATGGCAGCGATACGCGAAGCCGCCGGCTCCTCCTGCGCGGGCTGCACTATGCGATCGTCGATGAGGCCGACAGCGTCCTCATCGACGAAGCGCGCACGCCGCTCATCATCTCCACCGAGGTGCCCTCGGCCGATGAGGCGCTGGTGGCAGCACAGGCGCTCGACCTTGCGCGCAAGCTCGAACTCGGGCCCGATTTCGTCATCGTGATAGCAGAGCGCCGGGTCGCGCTGACCGCGACCGGCCACGATCGCGTTGTCGAATTGTGCAAGGCGCTCGACGGCGTGTGGGCCGGCGCGCTTCGGCGGGAGGAGCTCGTCATCCAGGCGCTCACCGCATTGCACCTCTTCGAGCGGGACGACCACTACCTGGTTCGCGAAGGCAAGATCCAGGTGATCGACGAGCATACCGGGCGGGTGATGGCAGACCGGTCGTGGGGCCAGGGGTTGCATCAGCTGATCGAGGCCAAGGAGGGGCTCGAAATCACGCCGCGCAAGGAGTCGCTCGCCCGCATCAGCTACCAGCGCTTCTTCAGGCGCTATTTACACCTGTCCGGGATGACCGGAACGGCGGCGGAAGTCGTCGGCGAGCTGGGCTCGGTCTATGGCCTGGCCGTCGTGCGCGTGCCGACCCACCGCCCGAGCCGCAGGCGCTATCGCCGCGACCGGATCTTTCCCACTGCCGACCAGAAATGGCGCGCAATCGCCGACCGCGTCGCGAAATTGCACACGGAAGGCGTGCCAGTGCTCCTGGGCACGCGCTCGGTTGCCTCTTCGGAACTCGCGAGCGGGTTGCTGACCGAACTGGGGTTGGCACACACCATCCTCAGCGCTAAGCAGGACGAGGAGGAGGCGCAGATCATTGCGGGTGCCGGGGAGCCGGGCCGCATTACGATTGCCACCAATATGGCCGGGCGCGGAACCGACATCAAGCTCGCGGCCGGCGTGGCCGAGAGCGGCGGATTGCACGTGATATTGTCCGAGCGGCATGAAGCGGGCCGCATCGACCGCCAGTTGGTCGGGCGGTGCGCGCGCCAGGGCGATCCGGGCCAGGCCGAGGCGATCCTCTCATTGGAAGATCCCCTGCTCGAAGCATTTCGGGGCGGGCCGGTTGAATGGGTTGCGCGAGGGATTGCCGCCCTCGGCGTTTCACTCGGCGGGCCGGCGTTGCGGGCCTGGATCGGGTACGCGCAATACCGGACTGAACAGGCACAATCGAAAATCAGGAAGAACCTGCTGAAGAGCGACAAGCAAATGGGCGACATCCTGTCGTTTTCCGGCCGGCCCGAGTGAACAAAAATCCAATCGACATGAAAATCTCCTCTCTTGCAAAAGCTGTAGTTTCAGCCGCGCTCCTCGGGTGCCCGCTTTCGGTGTTCCCTGCCGATCCGCCGGCGCCGTTCAAGCCCGTCGCGCCTTTTGCGCTGCCCCGTCCGGCCACTGTGCAGAGCGGGAATGCGGGCAAGAAGCTGGGCGACGAAATGGAATGCCTCGTCGAGCCGCACCTGATCACGAGCCTCGGCAGCCCGGTCGAGGGCACGCTGAGCGAGGTGCTGGTCGATCGCGGCGCAAACGTGACTAAAGGGCAGGTGGTCGCCCGACTCAATTCCCTAGTGGAGGCGGCCTCGGTCAACCTCAAGAGCGCGCAGGAGGCCTTCGGCAAGCGCAAGGTCGAGCGCAATGAAGAGCTTTATAACAAGCAGCTGATCTCGGCCAACGAGAAGGATGAACTCGAAACGCAAACGCGCATCGCGGGACTCGAACTCAAGCAGCAGCAAGAGGTGCTTGCCCTGCGCACCATCGTCAGCCCGCTGAACGGTGTCGTCGTCGAGCGCTTCCTCGGGCCGGGCGAGCGCGTCGGCAATGAGAAGATCCTCAAGATTGCGCAGATCGATCCACTGAATGTGGAGGTCATCGCGCCCATGGAGCTGTTCGGGTCCGTGCGCATCGGCATGATCGGCGACGTGCGCTTCCTGCCGCTCATCCCGGGCGCCTTCCGTGCGCGGGTTGTCGTCGTAGACAAGGTGATCGACGCGGCGAGCGGAACGTTCGGTGTGCGCCTCGAACTGGCCAATCCGGGCAACCGGATCCCGGCAGGCATCAAATGCAAGGTCCGTTTTTCGGGTTAGCCGAGCGGATGGAGACGCCTGCTTGATGCACCTCGCGGCGGCTTCGAAGCCGTCCAATCCGGGCGCCGGGTTGCTTGGCTTGCTGCAGGGGTATCGGCTCGAAGGCTTCGAGAGGTCGTTCAAGTTGGTCGGCGGCGAGATCCTTGCCGACCGTTTCCTCGCGGGCATCCACAAGGCGGACATTTCCCCGCCTGCCCTGTTTTCACTTTGCGACAAGCTTGGGATGCCCGAACGCTTTGCCCGCTCGTTCAGGGAAAACGCTCAGGACGCCAGCGCCTTCCACTTCGGTTTCGAAGGCAGCGCCGGGAGCGGGTTCGTCAAGGTCTATCTCGAGTACGCACATCGCCTTGGCCAAGCCGGTTCACATGGTGCATGCGCGGCCGCGCCGGTCCTGCTTCACCTGGCATACAAATGGGATGGCGTGGATACGGGCAAGTCGGCCGTCGCGCGCTACGAGTGCATCCCCGGTCTGTCGAACGGCGACATCGCATCCAGCGTGGCCCGGCTGTACGCGGGCCAGCCGGGTAACGATCCGTCCGCCGCAGTGACGGCCATTCTCGAACTGGCCGCGAGCCGTACACAAGAGGCGCTCATGTACCTCGAAGTTCGCGAAGAGGACAACCCCCGCGCATCCTTCGACATCAAAATTCACGAAGCGCACCTGCGCATTGGCGAAATTCGAATTCGGCTGGCTACGGTTAGCAAGGTCCTCAACATCCCCTCCGGACGACTGGCACTGTTGCTCGCTGCGATCGGCGACAAGGAAGTCGGTCACTTGTCGGGCGGCATCGATCGCAAAGGCCGGCGCTTCCTGACGGTTTATTACCCTGCGGAGTTCGGTTGAACCGGGTGATCGGCATTTCGGGCGCGGTCGGGGCAGGCAAGTCGACGCTCGTCCGCGGCCTCGCCGCATCTGTGCCTGATTCGACCGCGATCCATTTCGATCACTACGAGCGCATGACCGAGCAGCCGATCGAGGAAGTCCGGCGATGGATGGAGGCGGGCGCCGACCTCAACCGCATGCCGGTGCCGGGCCTGGCAGACGCGCTGCTGTCGCTGAAGCACGGGCGGGCAGTGCGAGACCCGGCTTCGGGCGCGCAGGTTCCGCCTGCAAGTCACATCTTCTTCGAAACGCAGTTCGGGCGGCAGCATGCCGAGACGGGCCAACATGTCGATTTCCTCGTGTGGATCGATACCCCCCTCGACGTCGCACTGGCGCGCAAAGTGCGCCAGTTTGCAGGCGAGATCGATCCGCGTAATTCAGCCGAGTGCGCGGCATTCGGACCCTGGCTGGAGGGTTATCTCGAGAATTACCTGGACGTAGTCGGCGGCCTGTTGCGCATGCAGCGCGATACGGTCGGCGCGAAGGCCGATCTTGTCCTGGATGGCAATTGCGCACCGGCCGAATTGGTGAACCGCGCCCGCCAGGCCATCGCCGGACTTTCTTCATGAATGCGCTTCGCGAACGCCCGACCGCGACCTCCACGCTCGGCGGGTTCCTGCGCCTGCTCGAAGTCGACGCCCACAAAGTTGCCGGTCATCCCGATGCTTTCGAAGCGATCCGCTCGGGTGCCTTGCAGGCTATCGTCGTCCACAATGTCTATGAGCCGGCTGTCCTCGCCGCAGTGGTGGCCAGGCTCGAGCGCAACGACCCGGGATTTCTCCAGACCTGGTTCCCCGGTAAATTCCGGTCCTGGTTTTTCGGGCGCAACCTCAACCTCGCCGAGCCGGGGTTGCCTGGATATTTCGACGAGGCCGCGCGATTTTCGAGCCATCTCAGGGAGGCCTTCGCCCCCGCCCCCGATCCCTCGGTCGAGGTCGCGCGCATCCTTTCCGCGCTGGACGGCGGTCGGCCTTTCCTCTCGCCGCCCGGGCCTGAGCAAGGGCAGCGTTACATGTTCACGACGCTCCGGGCGCACGAGGAGGGCGGCTATATCCCGCCGCATTTCGACAATGAGCAGGCATTGCGGCCGACGTATGCGCACTTGCGCAGCCTCGTCGAACTTCACATGACCTCCTATGTGCTCACGCTGGACCGCGCAGGGGAGGGCGGGGCGCTCGAGGTCTTCGATTGCCAGTGCGATCCTGCCAATGCAGTTGCGATCAACCGGGATGGCGCGTCCCGGCCTGTTATCTCGGGTCTCGTCCCCGTGCCATTTCGTGTCCCGCCGGGTTCGATGATCATCCTCGACTCCGGGCGCTACCTTCACCGGCTTTCGCCGGTCGAGGGCGAGCGCAAGCGATGGACGGCTTGCAGCTTCATGGCGCTCTCGCGAAAGCGCGATGCAATGTACTGCTGGGGATGACGCAAAGCATGCCACCAGCGGCAAAAGTCCCGGCCTATTTCGATTACCTGGTCGAGACCTTCCATCAGGGGACGGCGGGGCGCTTCGTGCACCTGGGCTATTGGGATAAGCCACAGGAACGCGCGGGTGCCGAACCATTCGAAGCTGCGCAGGCGCGGCTGGATGCGCGCCTCATGGAAATGGCTGACGTGCGATCCGGACAGGCGATCCTCGATGTGGGTTGCGGATTCGGCGGCACGCTGGCAGGCCTGAATGCGCGGATGAAAGAGTCCTGGCTGGCCGGCGTAAACGTCGATCCACGGCAACTCGCGATCTGCCGGACGATCGCTCCGGCCAACCTCAACAAGCTCGAGTGGCAGGAAGCCGATGCCTGCAAACTTCCCTTCCAGTCCGCCAGCTTCGACAGGGTCCTGTGCATCGAGGCGATGTTCCATTTCAGTTCGCGGCGAGCTTTCTTCAAGGAGGCCGCGCGCGTGCTCAAGCCCGGCGGCGTGCTGGTCGGGTCGGATATCACCCTTCTCGAATCGACCCGTCGCGTCGCGGTTCCCGGTTTTTGCATCGAGGCGCCGTTGCAGGATGGTTATGGGCCGTGGCCGGACTTCTGGTGCGACGATGCGGACCACGCGGAGCTGGCAAAGGCCGCAGGATTGCGCGAAGGGATCATTTCGGACGTCACGTCAAACACGACACCCAGCCATCTCTTCACCGCACCGGAGGACGCAAATGACGCGCACGACACCGGCAACACCGCGCTTCGGGCCGCCTTGATGCTGCGCTGGCTTCACCTCGCAGGCCATCTGCGTTATTCGCTTTTCCGGTTCCAGAAGCCATGACCGCGCGCCGCATCGCGCTCGTCTGCATGACCCCGGAACCCGACACCAACGAGCTCGGGCACCTCGACCTGCCAAGCTACGGCATCCGGCGGATCCTGGCCTCGGTCGTGGCCGACCCGCAGCTTGCATCGGCCAAGGTTGCGCTTGTGGACCACAAGCGCCCGGATGTCGATGCCTATGTCGAGGCAATCCTCGGCTTCGAGCCCGACCTCATCGGCTTCTCGATCTACGTCTGGTCGACGCCCTGCCTGGTGGAAGTCGCGCGGCGCATCAAGCAGCGCAAGCCCGATTGCACCATCGTCTTCGGCGGACCCTCGGCGCGCACGACGTTGTTCGACCTCCCTCCGTACGCCCCGGCGCAAGCCTATCTGGACGCCGTGGTGAGCACGGAGGGCGAAGCGGTATTTCGTGAGATTGCCCGACTGCCGGAATTGAACCGGTCCGCGTTGCGATCCATCCCGGGGCTGCACCTGCCGGCTTCCGGAGTCTGGATGCAGACCGGCCACCGCGCGCCTACGCTTGACCTCGATGCGATCGCCTCGCCGTTCCAGCTCGGGCTCATGCCGAAAGACTCCGTGGCCTATCTCGAAACGTACCGCGGCTGCCCGCTGTCCTGCCGGTTCTGCGAGTGGGGCGCAAGCGAAACCTCGAAGGCGGTGTTTTCCACCGACTACATCGCGCGCGAACTCGAAGCCTTCGCAAAGCAGGGGTCGCCTTCGGTTTTCCTGCTCGATGCGGGCCTGAACCTGAATGCGCGCGGCTTTAAAAACCTGCTGGCGGCCGAGGAGCGAGTGGGCTTCCTCAAATCGTCCCTGTTCTGGGCGGAGATCTACCCGACCCACATCCAGGACGAGCACATGCAGTTCCTCTCGAAGGTCGGGACTTCCTACCTCGGCGTGGGGCTCCAGTCTCTCGACCCCGCTGTGCTCAAGCTGCACGACCGGCCGTTCGAGCGCGCGCGGTTTGAAAAAGCGCTTGGCCAGCTGATCGGCGTGACGACTGCGGAGTTGCAGATCATCTTCGGGCTGCCGGGTGACACGCCCGAAGGGTTTCGACGCACGCTCGAGTACGCGAGGTCTTTCCCGGTCACCGTGCGCGCGTACCACTGCCTTGTGCTGCCCGATGCGCTCATGTCGCGCGGACGCCCGGGCTGGGATATGCGCTATGACCCGGTCAACCTGGCAATGCAATCGTGCCTCGGCTGGAGTGAAGAGGACATCCTCGTCATGCGAGACGAACTGGACAGGGCCACACAGGCCAGCGGCGGCAAGGCCGGGAAGTACTGGTGGTCGTTTCCACGCAGGTCCTGAAGCCGGCGATCGCCGCGAAGGCCGGCCCGCGTCGCGCGGGGCGGCGGGTTGCGCTCATCGCCCGCTATCCCGAGCGCGACCCGGCGATGCCGGTCTTCATCTCCAATCACGGCATGCGCATGGTCGAAGCGTCACTGCGCACCGCGGCGCCGGAGGGGCTCGAGCTGCGCACGTGGGATCTCTTTGACTCGACGGTCGAGGACCTGGTCTGCGACGTCCTCGCATTCGACCCGGATGTCGTGGGGTTCTCGGCGTACATCTGGTCGTTCCCGTTCTTCGTGGAGGTTGCGCGGCGCATCAAGGAAGACGATCCAGGCCGCCTCATCGTGTTCGGCGGGCCCTCCGCCCGGCCAAGCATGCTGGGTCAGCCGCCGTTCCGCGCAGCGCGGGGATGGATCGACGCGCTGGTCATCAACGACGGCGAGCTCACGTTCAAGGAGATCGTCTCGAGCGACGATCGCAGCCCGCGCGCGCTCATGCAGGTGCAGGGTCTTGCGCTGCCGGCCCACGAAGGCTGGATGGAGACGCCCGCGCGCCCGGCGGTCGACCTGAACGAGATGCCGTCGCCCTACGCGATGGACCTGGTGCCGCACGGCGGCCTTGCGGTGCTGCAGACCTATCGCGGGTGCCCGTTTACGTGCTCGTTCTGCGAGTGGGGCACGCTTGAATCCCCCAGGCGCGTGCGTGGCGTGGACGAACTGCGCCTGGAATTCGACGGCATGTCCCGGCAGGACGTGGACGGTGCCATCCTCGTGGATGCCGGGCTCAACCTGAATCCACACTCTTTCCGCAACCTGCGGCAGGCGGTCGACGAGCACGACTTCTTCCGGCATCGCCACTTCATCTGCGAGGTGTATCCGGCCAAGGTGAAGAAGGAGCACATCGCGTTCCTGGGCTCGATCGGCCAGGCGCTGGTCGGGATCGGCCTGCAGTCTTTCGACAACGAGGTGCTCGCCCATGTCGAGCGGTCATATGATGAGGCTCGCTTCGAGCAGACGATGTACGACCTGAAGTCCGTTTCGGCGGTCGCCGTGGAAATCATCCTCGGGCTGCCGGGCGACTCGCCCGAGAATTTCCGCAAGAGCTTAGAGCGCGCGCGCGGCCTGCCGTGCGCGCTTCGCGTTTACCACTGCGTGGTCCTACCCTCTGCCCTCATGGTCCGCGCGCCGGCCGACTACGTCATGGTCTACGACCCGGTCAACCTCAAGATGCGCTCATGCCTCGGCTGGACGGAGGCGCAGCTCCAGGCGGAGTGCGACTTCGTCACGCGGGCCGCCACGCGGGACGGGGGCCGCAGCGGCGAGTTCTTCTGGATCTTCCCGCCGCCGGGCGGCACCTACTAGGCCGGTCTATATACCAGTATCGGTATATAAATCGGCCTGTTCGCCGCGCCCCTGTTGGTTCTACGAAAATGAAAGTCTTGAATTACTTCTTCACGAGGGCGCAGACGCTCTTGGCCACGGGCAGGAAAGCCTGCTCACCCGGGATCGTCGCCTTCAGCTTGTAGTAGTCCCACGGGTACTTCGACTCGGCCGGCGACTTGACCTCGAAGAGGTACATGTCGCGGATCATGCGGCCGTCCTCGCGGATCTTGCCGTTCTTCACGAAGAAGTCGTTGATCGGCGTGGCCTTCATCTTCGCCATGACCGCCGCCGTGTCGTCCGTGCCCGCGGCCTGAACGGCCTTGAGGTAGTGCGTGACCGACGAATAGGTTCCGGCCTGCACCATGTTCGGCATCTTCTTCATCTTCTCGAAGAAGCGCCGGGCCCATTTGCGCGTGTCGTCGTTCATGTCCCAGTAGTAGGACTCGGTGAGCAGCATGCCTTGCGTGGTTGCGAGGCCGAGGCTGTGCACGTCGTTGATGAACACGAGCAGGCCGGCCAGCTTCTGGGTCTTGGTGATGCCGAACTCGTTGGCGGCCTTGATGGCGTTGATGGTGTCGCCGCCCGCGTTCGCAAGGCCGATGATCTTCGCCTTGGAGGCCTGCGCCTGCAAGAGGAAGGAGGAGAAGTCCGAAGCATTCAGTGGATGGCGTACCGAGCCGAGGATCTTGCCGCCCTCGGCTTTCAGCACGTCGGAGGTGTCCTTCTCGAGCGAATGGCCGAATGCATAGTCGGCGGTCAGGAAGAACCAGGAATCGCCGCCCGTCTTGAGCACGCCCCGGCCAGTGCCGACGGCCAGCGCATAGGTGTCATAGGCGTAATGCACGCTGATCGGCGTGCAGTTTTCGTTGGTCAGGCGCGTCGAGCCCGGGCCGTTGAAGATCGCGATGCGGTTCTTGGTCTTGGCCACTTCGAGCGCGGCAAGCGCCGTGGCCGAGGCCGCGACGTCGGCCAGCATGTCGACCTTGCGCGTGTCGAACCATTCGCGCGCGATGGTCGCTGCCACGTCCGCCTTGTTCTGGTGGTCCGCGGCAACGACTTCGATCGGCGCGCCGAGCACCTTGCCGCCGAAATCCTCCACGGCCATGCGAGCAGCGGTTGCCGAGCCTTCGCCCGTGATGTCCGCGTAGAGGCTCGACATGTCGAGGATCAGGCCGATCCTCACGACGCCATCCGAGATTTTCGCCGAGGGCTTGGCCTGCGCGAAAGCTGCGGCGGGCAGAGTGCCTAACGCCAGCGCAACGGCGGTATTCAGGATCGTTTTTTTCATGTGTGGTCTCCTTTGGTCATCCTCGCCTGCGCGAGGTCGCGCAGCTTGTGCTTCTGGATCTTGGTGGCATTGGTGCCTTCGGTCACGGGGAAGGCTTCGACCGAAAAGAGCCGCACCGGTACCTTGTATTTTGCGAGCCGGGCGCCGACCTGGCGAATCGCCGCCTCCTCGTCCAGGGCGCCGCCCGGCTTCAGGGTGACGAAGCCCACGGGCCTGAGCGAGCCCCCATGCGTCACGCCCACGACCTGGCAGCCGTCCACGCCGTCGACTTCCTGGACCACGGCCTCGATTTCGAGCGGGCTCACCAGGAAGCCGCTGAGCCTGAGAGAGTCGCCCATGCGCGTGAGGTATACGAATCGCCCGTCGGCCTGTGTATAGCCGAGGTCGCCGGAGCGATACCAGCCGTCGGCCGCAAGCGCCGAAGCGGTCGCCTCCTGGTTGCCGAAGTACGCGACCATGCGGCTGCCGGGGGCCCGGAATTCGAGCTCGCCGGATTCACCGTGCGGGAGCACTCGCCGGGTTTCAGGGTCGGTCGCGCGGACTTTCGCAAGCGCGCTGACCGGACGACCGCCCGCCAGCTTGCGATCCTCGAGCGAAGCGCTTTCATCCTGCCGCGCGAACAGCGCCTGGATCTCGCTGATGCCATACAGGCCGACGAGCTTCAGTCCGCGCGCGTCGGCACGCTCGACGACGTCCGACTGCGCCGGATTGAACGCCGCGTATCCGATGAACGCCACGCTGGGCAGCACCGGCGTGCGGGCGGTGCAAGCGAGGAGTTGCGCGATCGCGTCGTCGGTCGCGTTGAGATGCGTCACGCCATGCCGGTCGATCTGTCGGAGGGCCTCCGCAGCATCCCATGAGGGCGTCGTGACGAGAGGGCGGCCGGCCGCCATCGCCGCAAGCGCGTTGCACGTGCCGAACACGCCGCAAAGCGGTGGTGCAAGGTAGCTGATGCTGGATTCGCCAAGGCCAAACCCGCGCACGACATCGAAGGCATGACCGACGAGCGTCTTCTGGTCGTGCAGCACGAATTTCGGCGCCTTGGTCGTGCCTGAGGTCGTGAAAATGACGCAGCCCGCATCGGGATGTGCGGCGGATGAGGTGATCGGGGGCGTCGCTGCGAGCGCGGCGTACGCGAGTGCCGGTTTGCCCAAAATCTGCGCGGGGACGGGTTCGTCTCGTTCGGCATAGACGACGAAAGATTCGACCTTGGCTAACGCCGACGGATCGCAGCCGGCCAGCACGCCGGCGAAGTCGGCTCGGCTGAATCCCGGCCAGTAGACGAGAACCTTGCTGCCCGAGCGCCCGACGATGTCGGACAGCTCCTGGCTCCTGAATCGGGTGTTGACCGCAAGCGCGATCGCCCCGAGCTCGGCACAGGCAAACAGTGTGGCGAACCAGGCCGGCACGTTCGGCATCCACAGCGCAACACGGTCGCCGGGGCCGACGCCCAGTCGTGCAAGGCCGGCCGCGACCCTGCGGCTCTCTTCTTGCAGGTGCGCGTAGCTCACCGGGCAGTCCCGATCGATGAGGGCGGGCGTGGCGAGGGCCGCGCGGGCTTCTAGAAGGGCAGGAAGGGTCCGCGGTTCAGCCACTGGCGCTTCGTCTAGAACTCTCGCCGCGCGTTGACGAGCAGGGACACGCTGCGCGGCAACGCGGGCTCGAAGAAGCGCCGGTTGCCCTCGGCGACGATGACCGAGCCGATGTACTGCTTGTTTGCGAGGTTGTCGACGCGGACGTATTCCGAAATCCGCCAGCGGTCCCCGCGCTGCTCGAACCCGGCGCGTACGTTCAGCACCACATAGCTCTCGGCGGCATCGCTGTTTGCATCATCGACAAAGACTTTTGCGTTTCGCCGAACCTCGAGCGCACTCGAAAAACCGAGCGCCGGATGCCGCCAGCGCAACTCGCCATAGAGCGTGCTCGCCGGCACGCCGGGCAGCCGGTTGCCGGCCTGCACGGGTCCGCCGCTGGTAAAGGGATCGATATACCGCGCGTCCAGGATCGTCCACGCAACGAGCGCGTCGAAATTCGCAGGCAGCGCCGCTTGCCACGAAGCCTCGATCCCGCGCCGGCGGGTGCGCGATGCGTTCTTAAACGTGCTGCGGCCGCCGGAGTTCGTGTCGACCACGATTTCATCCTGCGTCTCGGTCTCGAAATAGGCGAGGGAAACGCGATGATCGTCTGCGACGCGGCCTTTGACACCGACTTCAACGGTGGATGAGCGCGAAGGCTTCAGTGCGAAGTTCAGGCCCGAGCCTCCCGTGCGATAGGCCAGTTCCACGAACGTGGGCGTCTCGAACCCGCGGCCTGCGCTTGCATACAGGTTGAGCTCGGGGAGGATCCGGTAGGTGAGGCCGGCCACAGGGCTGGTATTGGAAAACGTCGTGCGGCCGCTGTCATCCGGGTTCCCGGGCGCGACGAAAAAGTCTTTCGTGTTGAAGGTCACGCGCGTGTTCCTCAGGCCCGCGCTGGCCGCCCACCGGTCCGTGAAGCGCCAGTCGGCCTGGGTAAACAAGTTGCGGCTCGTGACCGTGTCGTCTTCGTCACGCTTGAGCGAGCCGATCACGCCGCTGACGTTGAGAAAGCCTTTGCGCCGCTGCTGCATGTCCTCCTGCTCGAGGCCGGTGGTCACGTTCAGCGGACGCCCGGCAAGGCGGCCTTCGTGCAGCCAGAGCAGGTTCCAGCCGCCGAAGCCGGTCGAGAGGTCGACGATGCCGCCGGACGAAGTGGCAGCAGCCTGCGCCGCCAGCGGCACGGCGAGGTACTGGCGCACCGTGCGGTCACCCGCATAAACCGCGGCGCGCAGCGAGTTGGCGGCCGATAAACGGTGTTCAATCGTGAGGCCGCCTTGCGTCTGGCGCACGCTCTTGTTCGTATTGAACACCGAGGCCGAAGCATCGGCCTGGCGGCGGTCCGCATTGACCTGCGCGCGCGAAAGCCCGAGCGGATCCTGCGTCTCGGGTTGCTCGAGGGTGTTGGCGACCAAGGTCACTTTCGTATCGGCATTCAGCTGCCAGCGCAGCTTGACGTTGCCTTGTTGGCGGTTGACTGACGAATGCGCCCGCCAGCCGTCGGTATGAAAGCGCGACCAATCCGCGGTGTAGTTGAGCGCGTCCGCCGTGCCGCCGAACTTGAGCCCCAGGCGGTTCATCCCCCATGGTCCAAGGAGGGCTTCGGCCTCCGCGGTGGGGCGTGCAGGACCGTCCTGCGTGAACACCTGCACGACGCCGCCCGCGCTGTTGCCGTAAAGGCTTGCGAACGGCCCGCGCATGACTTCAATGCGCTGCGCCGAAAAAAGGTCGAAGTTGGTGGACTGGCCGGAGCCATCCGGCATCGTGGCCGGAATGCCGTCTGCGTAAAGCTTGATCCCGCGGATCCCGAAGGTCGAGCGGGCGCCGAAGCCGCGGATCGAGAGCTGCAGATCCTGCGCGTAGTTGTTGCGGTTCTGGATCACGAGACCCGGCACACGGCCGAGCGATTCGGACAGGTTGACTTTGGGCTGGCCTTCGCGAATGGCCTCGATGCCAACCGCGTCGATGGAAACGGGCACGTCGAAACTTTTTCGCTCGCTGCGCGTGGCCGAGACCACGACGCCATCGTCGACCGGCTGGGCGGTGGCCGTGCCCGCAATTAATGCGGTCCCAATGAGCGCCCCGGTGCTTCGCCACGCTGGACCCGCTGATCTTCCACGCATGACGCTCAGGGTCCGGACAGGCTCGCCAGGTAATCGGCGAGAACGTCGATGTCGCTTGCCTGGATGGCCTGCGCAGCCGACGTCATCTGGCCGTCCATGTCGAATCGCGTGGAAGACTTGAATCCGCGAAGCTGCACGCGCAGGTACTCCGCCTGCTGGCCGGCGAGCCGGGGGATGTGCTGCTGGCCGAGCAGGGTTGCCCCGTGGCACACGTTGCAGTTGAACTGTTCGGCCAGGCGCTTGCCGGCCGAGGCCTGTTCGGGCGTTTGCTTTTTAGCAGGGGGTGCGAGTTTCTGCGCGGAAAAGTACGCGCCGAGCTCGTTGACTTCCGGATTCGTTAGGCCCATGGCGAAAGGCGACATCTGCGGATCCTTGCGATTGCCTTCCCGGAACATGATCAGCTGCGTCACGATGAACTGGCGCGGCTGGCCTGCAAGCGACGGCAGCGCGGGATTTTGCGAGTTGCCCTCCGGCCCATGGCAGGCGACGCAGGCCTGCGCCTTGACCGGCGCGGGCTGCGCGAAGGCCGATGGCATCCCCAAATAAAAAACGGCGGCCGCAGTGACTACTGCGACCGCCGCCGAGCGTTTAGCGATCACTTCTCGACTAGCGATCACTTCTCGCTTAGCGGTCACTTCTTGCCGTAGCTGACGCGATAGATGATGCCGTTGTAGTCGTCCGATACGAGCACCGACCCATCTTTCAACTGCAGCACATCGACCGGACGACCCCACATCGGCGGATCGCCTTTCTCGTCTTGCAGGAAGCCTTCGAGGAACGGTTCCGATTTCGCGACGCCTTTTGCGTCCACGCTCACGCGCACGACGTTGTACCCCTGCTTCGGATCCCTGTTCCAGGAGCCGTGCTGGGCGATGAGCATGCTGTTCTTGTACGAGGCAGGGAACATGCTGCCCGTGTAAAAGCGCAGGCCCAGCGGCGCGATGTGCGCGCCCAGTTTCAGGACCGGCGGCTTGAACTCGGCACAGGTGCGGTTCTTTCCGTAGACCGGGTCGAGGAAGTCGCCCTGGTGGCAATACGGGAAACCGAAATGCTCGCCCTTCTTGACCGCGACGTTCAGCTCGTCATGCGGCAGGTCGTTGCCGAGCCAGTCGCGCGCATGGTCGGTGAACCAGAGTGCCTTCGTGGTCGGGTGGAACGCCATGCCGACGGTGTTGCGCACGCCCTGCGCGTAGTTCTCCATGGCACCGGACTTTGGATCGACGCGAAGGATGGATGCCTCGTTATAGGTGGGCATGGTGATGTTCTGCGGCGAGCCGATGTTGAAATACAACTTGCCGTCCGGGCCCATCGCGAGGAATTTCCAGAAGTGCCCCGGCTGGTTCGTCGGGTCGAGGGTGTCGATCACGACACGGCCTTCGCCCGGGTTGTCCAGCTTGTCCTCGATGCCGGCATACGCCGTGATGCGGTGGCGCTCCGCTACGTACAAGGTGCCTTTGTCGAACACGATGCCGTTCGGCGACTTCATGCCCTTGAGGATCGTCTTGATCTCCCGCGAGCCGCCCTTGTCGATGACAGCGTAAACGTTGGTGAGGTTGCGGTTGCTGACGAACACGGTGCCTTTATCCCCGAGTGCGAGCGAGCGCGCTTCGGGCAGCCCGTCCACCCAGACTTCCACCTTGAATCCCGCGGGTACTTTCAGCTTGTCGATAGGCAACTCTTTGGCCGGCCGGCCGGCCATGTGCGGCGCGAACGGGTGAAGCGTCGACTTGACATGCTCTTCGCTGCGGCCCTGTTGCCAAGCGGGGGCAGGTGTCGGTGCGGGTTGTGCGCCGGGTGGGGCCAACGGGCTGGGCGCGGCCTGCTGCGCGAATGCGAAGCCCGAGAATGCAAACATGCATGCGGCTGTGAGGGCCGTCATTTTGTAGTTCATCATTGGTGATCTCCCTTGGGTGACGTAAGACGGGCGGGATTGTAGTCTTTTGCCGGAACCCTGACATCGCGCAGCGCAACGTGAATCCGTTCCATTGTGCGTGCAAAGCGATGCCGATATGATGCACGTTGATTATCGAGACGCAGGGTGGGGGATCGATGGCAAACGTGAGCAAGGCGGACCTGACCGATGCCGTCGCCAAGGCCGCCGCCATCAGCAAGACGACCGCCGCGGAAGCCGTCAATGCGCTGTTCGACACGGTCGTAGCCCGGGTAGCCAAGGGCAACCGCGTCACCGTCGTCGGATTCGGCACCTTCCTCGCGCGCAAGCGCCAGGCCCGGGCCGGCCGCAGTCCCTCCAACGGCAAGGAAATCAAGATTCCCGCCAAGACCTGCCCGGCCTTCAATCCCGGGCAGGCCTTCAAGGACGCCGTAGACGGGAGTTCCTCTGGAGCAAAAAAGCGGTAAGGGCAAAACGGTCAGCGGGTAAACGTCATCCAATGTGTTAGCGAGCGTTGCCAACCCCGCAGGGTTTCGGCAGAATCTCCCGGTCACCCGACCCTAAGGTTCATCGATACAGCCGATCATGGACAGTCCGCTCATCCTCTCGCTCGATTTGCATGGCGTGCCGCACCGCTGGATCAGCTGGCAGCAGGCCTGCTTTTATTACGCCAAGAACCTGGTGGCGTGGACGATGGGCGACCGGACTTTCACCTTTAACGGCGGCATTTCCAGGATCACCGGCGAGCGCTCGAGCATCACGGCCCATTCGATCATCGCGATCAAGGGCAAGGCCATGGCGAGGAAAGGGTTCAACCATGTGCCGCCCCTGAACAACCGCGAGTTGTTCCGGCGCGACCGGCAGATGTGCGCCTACTGCGGCGGCGACTTCCACTACTTTCGGCTCACCCGCGATCACATCACGCCCCTGTCGCGCGGCGGCAAGGACACCTGGATGAATGTGGTCACGGCCTGCCGCCATTGCAACGGCGTCAAGCGCAATCGCACGCCCGAAGAGGCGGGGACCGAGCTTCTTTATGCGCCGTATGTGCCGAACAAGGCCGAGTACCTGATCCTGACCAACCGCAGGATCTTCGCCGACCAGATGGAATTTTTGAAGCAGCACGTCTCCGCGCATAGTCGCGTGGTATTAGCCCCTGCCTGATTTCTGGCGAAATAGCGGTTTCCACCTGCTGCAGCGCGATGACCGCGGATGGCTTGCGGTCACGGATGATTTCCTGCGCGCGTATTACCTGCGGCCCGAGGTGCACCCGGTAGAGGAATCCGGCGAAGTCGAGCTTGCGCTGCATGCTTCGCTGATGGCGGAGCCGCGCCGCAAGGTGAGCGAAGCGGAGATCCTCGATGTGGAGGACGAGGACGCGCGCGACAACTACCGCGTCGTCCTGCGCTTCCGCGACCGGCTGCTCAAGGCCGGCACGCTCGAGGGCGCCTATCTCGACCTTTTCAAATCGGGCACCGTCGACGTCCCGCCGCTCTTCATCGAGCAGATGGTCCACGTGATCCTGCGCAGCGTGCTGTCAAAGGCTGAAGACCCGCTGCTCCTGCGGGCGGCCGAAGTTTTTTTCCGCGACCAGAAACTCAACCTGCAGGAGAGCACGATCCTGCTTGCCGATTTGGAGACCGTCGAGATGCACGCAGCGGGCAACGCCTACGGCAGCATCGGTCGTCTGATCGTCGAAGCGCAGACGAGTCTCAAGACCATCGATATGGATGTGCTGGACAAGGACAACGCGGCGCTCTACTGGAAGCGGGAGTCCTCGTACGACACCGTAATCAGCGTCAATCACGGTCGTGCGGCGCTCGAGGCGTTCTGCCGGGTGATCGAGGCGTGGATCGCGCATTTCCACGGCATCGCGGTAAAGGTCCGTTCGCTTGCGCGCATCGATGAGCCGCGCTGGGCGTGGCACATCGGCCTCGATGCGGCTTCCACCGGCATGCTTAACGATCTCTTCGAGGGTGTCGAAGTCGATCACGGCCGCATGCGGCGGCTGCTGTCCCTGTTCCGCATGGATTTCGTAAATGCGTCGGACATGCGCAAGGACATCGCCGGCCGGCCGGTCTACATGGCGCTTTCAGCCAACGAAGAGGACATCGTGCGCATGAAGCCGCAGAACCTGCTGGTCAACCTGCCCATGGCCCAGCCATCGTGAAGGTTTCGAGCGCGCCCAGTGTTCTTACGAAGCCCGAGTTCTGGCTCAGGGCAAAGCGCGAGCTCGTCCGCACGGATCCCGTAATGGCGAAAATCATTCGCGCCTATCCGCGCATTTCATTGCAACGCCGGGGCGATCCGTTCTTCACCCTTGCACGGTCGATCGTCGGGCAGCAGATTTCGGTGAAGGCTGCGCAGAGCATCTGGAATCGCGTCGCGGCCCTCGCGCCCGAAATGCAGCCGGCGCAGATCATCGCGCTTCGCGCCCGCACTCGGCGCCTCAAGGCCGCCGGCTTATCGGACCGCAAGGTCGAATACATCGTCGATCTCGCGAAGCATTTCGCCAACGGTACGATCCACCCGCATCGCTGGGGCGAGATGAGCGACGAAGAGGTCATCGAAGAACTCATCCAGGTGCGCGGCATCGGCCGGTGGACGGCGGAGATGTTCCTCATGTTCAATCTCCTGCGGCCGGACGTGTTTCCGGTCGCCGATCTCGGGCTGCAGAAAGCGGTGCACCTGCATTACTACAACGACGTGAAGATTCCGCTCGACAAATTGCGCGCGCATGGCGAGGCCTGGCGGCCCTGGCGGACGGTTGCCACGTGGTATCTCTGGCGCAGCCTGGATCCGGTACCGGTCGAGTACTAGACCTGTACCCCTAGCGTAGAATCGGTTACATGCCGCCGCCCGCAAGCAAAACAACATTCCTCGACTTCGAGCAGCCGATCGCGGAACTCGAAACGCGCATCGAGGAATTGCGCTTCGTGCAGGACGACTCGGCGGTCGACATTTCCGAAGAAATCGCGCGCCTGCAAAAGAAGAGCCAGGTCCTGACTAAGGAGCTGTACGCAAAGCTCACGCCCTGGCAGGTTGCGCAGGTCGCGCGTCACCCGCAGCGGCCTTACACGCTCGATTATGTCGAGATGCTGTTTACCGGATTCCAGGAATTGCACGGCGACCGCCTGTTCGCGGATGACCAGTCGATCGTCGGCGGCCTTGCTCGCTTCAACGGCGAATCCTGCATGTGATCGGGCACCAGAAGGGCCGCGACACCAAGGAAAAAATCGCGCGCAACTTCGGCATGCCCAAGCCCGAGGGCTATCGCAAGGCGCTGCGCTTGATGAAGCTCGCCGAGAAATTCAGCCTGCCGGTGTTTACGTTCGTCGACACCCCGGGCGCCTATCCCGGCATCGATGCCGAGGAGCGCGGGCAATCGGAGGCGATCGGCCGCAACCTGTATGCAATGGCTTCGCTCAAGGTGCCGCTGATCTGCACCGTCATCGGGGAGGGCGGCTCCGGCGGCGCGCTTGCCATCGCGGTCGGCGACATCACGATCATGATGCAGTACTCGACGTACTCGGTGATCTCGCCCGAAGGCTGCGCATCGATCCTCTGGAAGAGCGCCGACATGGCGCCGGAGGCCGCCGAGACGCTCGGCATCACGGCGAGCCGCCTGAAGACGCTTGGCGTTGTCGACAAGATCGTGAATGAGCCGCTCGGCGGCGCGCACCGCGACCCCGAAGCCGCCGCGCAAGCGCTGAGAAAGACGCTTGCCGAAGCGCTGCGCAACCTCAAGGGCAAGAAGCCGGCCCTGCTCGTAGAGGAGCGCCTCGAACGCCTCATGGGTTATGGCAAGTTCAAGGAAACCGGCTCGAAGTAGGGCGCCCGTGGGCGAAGCGCTCGCCGCTTCGCTTGGCCGGATTTCCGCAAAAGGCAGCTCGATCTGCGTAGCGCTTTCAGGCGGTGTCGATTCGGTCGTCCTGCTGCACGCGTTGTCCGTCATTGCGCCGCACTTCGCCCTTACGCTTTCGGCGCTGCATGTGAACCACGGCCTGAGCCCGAGCGCGCGGAAGTGGGAAAGCCATTGCCGTACGCTTTGCCGTCACCTTCGAATTCCGCTGACGGTTCGGCGCGTGAAGATCCCGGCTCGCAGGACAGCGGGCCTCGAATCGGCGGCCCGAACCGCGCGCTACGCCGCTCTTTCAACCGTAAGCGCAGATTTCGTCGCGCTGGCCCATCAGTTGGACGACCAGGCGGAGACAGTGCTGCTGAACCTGCTTCGCGGAGCAGGCGTGCGCGGCGCTGCCGCCATGCCCGAGAGCGGACCGCTGCCGCTGCATGCAGAGAGCAACCTGCGCGTCATTCGGCCGCTTCTTTCCGTCCCGCGTGAAGCGATCGCTGCTTATGCGATCGAACACCGATTGCACTGGGTGGAAGACGAAAGCAACGCCGACGAGGCGCTTTCACGGAACTGGGTGAGGCGCACCGTGGGGCCTGTCATCGCGTCCCGCTATCCACGCTGGCGGGAGAATCTTGCGCGAGCCGCAATGCATTTTGGCGAAGCCCACGATCTGCTGGCGACAGAGACCGTCGATCGGCTGTCCGCTGCCACGCTTCGAGCCGCGCCTCGAGCGCGCGCCAAGCTTTTGTTGCGGGACTTCCTGCGTTCTGCCGGCACCCGTGCGCCGGAAGCGAAACGCCTCGACGAAATGCTCCGCCAGGTTCTTGATGCGCCGGCCGACGCTCGAATCGAGATTGAGCACGACGGCAAAGTCCTGCGGCGCTTTCGCGATGAGTTGGCGCTGGTTCCGGCTGCCGCCGCCACGGGCACCGTCGTCTTCCATTCCTGCAAGGGTGCCGGCATCGACGCGCAACGCTTCAAGGCCGAGCCCTCGTCCGTGCGCACGCGTCAGGGCGGAGAGAGGCTGAGGCTTGCGGCAAATCGCCCGAGCCGGTCCCTGAAGAACCTTTTCCAGGAAGCCGGTATCCCACCATGGGAAAGGGACCGGTTGCCGCTGCTGTATTGCGGTGAAGAACTCGTCTGGGTGCCGGGGCTTGGCATCGCCTGCGGGTTTCGCGCGGCAAAGGGCCGGCCCGGGGTGATGCCGGAGTGGAGGCCAATTCCGCACGACTAAGCGCAACCCTTTGTTTTTACGAGTCTCCCATGCTCCCGTGCTAGAATCACCGGCTTCCTTTCCCAAGCTTACGGAGCAGCAGAACATGGCACTAGAACGCACGCTTTCGATCATCAAGCCCGACGCTGTCGGCAAGAATGCGATCGGGCAGATCGTGGCGCGATTCGAGGCCGCCGGCCTCAAGGTCATCGCGATGCGCATGAAGCACTTGTCGCGGGCCGAGGCCGAGGGCTTCTACGCCGTCCATAAAGAGCGTCCGTTCTTCAAGGACCTCGTCGAATTCATGATTTCCGGCCCGGTCGTCGTGCAGGCGCTCGAAGGCGAGGACGCAATCGCCAAGAACCGCGACCTCATGGGCGCCACCGATCCGAAGAAAGCAGCCAAGGGCACCATCCGCGCGGACTTCGCCGATTCTATCGACGCCAACGCGGTGCACGGGTCGGACGCTCCTGAGACCGCGCGCACCGAAATCGCCTACTTCTTCCCCGCAAGCGAAGTTTTCTCGCGCTGAAAGACTGATGAGCGTGAATCTCCTCACGAATCTACTCGACATGGACGCTGCAGCGCTGCAGCGGCATTTCGCCGAGCTGGGCGAGAAGCCGTTTCGCGCAACGCAAGTGCTGC
>JANXRZ010000044.1 GCA_025352885.1 Pseudomonadota bacterium
GGCCTGGATGCGCACCGCCGGCCGCTGGCCCCCGCCTATGCTCACGAGGCCCACGCCCGGGAGCTGGGAAATCTTCTGCGCGATCCGCGTGTCGACCAGGTTCTGCACCTTGGGCAGCGGCATGGTCTTCGAGGTGATCGCGATCGTGATGATGGGCGCATCCGCCGGGTTCACCTTGCTGTAGATCGGCGGCACGGGCAGGTCGGAGGGCAGCAGGTTGGTTGCGGCGTTGATGGCCGCCTGGACCTGTTGCTCGGCCACATCGAGCTTGAGGTCGAGGGAGAACTGCAGCGTGATGACCGATGCGCCCCCTGAGCTGGTCGAGGACATCTGGTTCAGGCCGGGCATCTGACCGAACTGCCGCTCGAGCGGGGCGGTCACCGACGAGGTCATCACATCGGGGCTCGCGCCGGGATACAGGGTCACGACCTGGATCGTCGGGTAGTCCACTTCCGGCAGCGCGGAGATCGGCAACACGCGGTACGCAACCACGCCCGCCAGCACGATGGCCAGCATGAACAGCGACGTGGCAACCGGCCGGAGGATGAAAAGACGTGACGGGTTCATTCGCGCTGACTGCGTGCTACTGCGCCGGTCGCGAGCCGCCGCCGGCCGCGTCGCGCTTCTGGCGCAGCTCGCGCATGCGCTGCTTGCGCTCTTCTTCGGGCAGCTTCTTGATCTCCTCGCCGAATTCACCGCGATCGATGCGCGCGTTCATCTCGGTCCAGCGCTTGGCGCGTTCTTCCGGGGTCATCGACTGGAATCCGGAAGGCGCGGAGTCCGAACCGCCGGTTTTCCCGGCGGGCGTAGCGGGATTGGCAGGCGCAGCGCCGCTCGGCGGTGCAGCGTTTTGCGCAGCGGGACCTTTGCCGGCCCCGCCGCCGCCTCCCTTGCGCGGCCCGCCTTTGCCGGCCGCCTCCCTCGACGTTACGTCCACCTTTGCGCCCTCACGCAGCTTGTCGGCGCCATCGACGACGACCGACTCGCCGGCGGAAATGCCCGACTCGATTTGGGTGAACTCGCCCTGCGCTGGTCCGAGCACGACTTTACGCACCGACGCGGTGTTGCTCGGAGTGACGACATATACGAACGTTCCGGGCGTCCCGCGCTGGACCGCGGCGCTCGGCACGAGGGTCACGCCCTGGCGAACCTCGAGCAGCATGCGCACGTTCGCAAACTGGCTGGGAAAAAGTGCGTTGTCGAAATTCGCGAAGATGGCCTTGAGTTTGACCGTGCCGGTTGCAGGGTCGATCTGGTTGTCGGCCGTGAGGAGCATGCCGGAGGCGAGCTTGACCTTGTCGGCGCGGTCGTAGGCATCGACTGGAAGCTTGGCGGCGGCCCGTACCTTGGCCATCACGGGCGGCAAGCTGTCTTCAGGGATCGGGAACACTACGGAGATCGGCTGAAGCTGCGTGATGACCACGAGGCCGTTCGTGTCGCCCGAACGCACGATGTTGCCCGGATCGACCTGGCGCAGGCCCAGGCGCCCGCTGACCGGCGCCGTGATGCGCGTATAGACGAGCTGCAGCTTGGCGGTGTCGATGGCGGCCTGGTCGATCTTCACGGTCGCCTCGTACTGGCGCACCAGCGCCTCCTGCGTATCCACCTGCTGCTTGGCGATCGAATCCTGCTTGAGCAGCACGCGGTAGCGCTCCGCATCGATCTGCGAATTCTTAAGGAGCGCCTGGTCGCGGGCCATCTGCCCCTCGGCCGTTGCAAGCTGCACCTGATACTGGCGCGGATCGATTTCGGCGAGCAGTTCGCCCTCCTTCACGATCTGGCCTTCTTTGAAGAGCACCCGCATGAGCTGGCCGTCGACGCGGCTTCGAACGACGACGGTTGCCACCGGCGTGACCGTGCCAAGTCCGGCAAGGTACACGTTGACGTCGCCGGTTTTCGCCGGTGCCGCCACGACCGGCACGGGGCGGTCGCCACCGCGACCCTTGCCCTTGCCTTTTCCGCCTGCGTCCTTCCCCCCGGCCTGCGTGGCCGCATCGCCTGCGGGCGCCTTGTAGACATAGAAGTAGTAGTACGCGCACGCTGCTATAGCGACGAGCAGCAGAGTGACCCATAGCCAGTGGCGACGGGGTGATGATGCGTATTCGTTCGGGTAAGGTGCAGGCATGGTCGTCGCTCTTCGAAGGCGAACTCGGCGAGAAGTTTGTCGGTCGGCTTATTGTTATAGCGGCTGGCGCCTCGTGAGCGCAAACAGACCCTTGTAACACTTTGTAGCATTCTGTTCGGTGCGGTCAACGACACTGCGCAAGTTAGAATGCGGCATGCTCCCCCGCTCGTTCGCGGCGCTGTTCCCCACAGCGCTTTCCGCCCTGCTCGCAGGGACAGTTCTCATGGCCGTGGCACCGCTGGCCGCGGCGCAGAATTTTCCCTCCAAGGTCATCCGGCTGATCGTCGTCTATCCGCCGGGGGGTACGAGCGACGGCGTGGCGCGCCCGCTTGCCGAAAAGCTCACGGCGCAGCTCGGCCAGCAGGTGATCGTCGAAAACAAGGGCGGGGCCGGCGGCGCCATCGGCATGGACGCGATGGCCAAATCACCGCCCGACGGACACACGATCGCGTTCTCGGCAATCAGCCCGGTCACCCTGCTTCCGCACGTCGGCAAGGTGCCGTACGACCCGATCAAGGACGTCACCCCGGTCGCAAGCATCATGTATTCGCCGGTCTACATGCTGGCGACGTCGGCGTTTGCCGGAAAAGATTTCCCCGATGCGATCGCGCAGGCCAAGGCCAAGCCCGGTTCGCTGCGGCTTGCCACTTCCGGCATCGCCACTCTCGGCCACCTGATGCTCGAGCAGATCAAGCTTACGGCCGGCGTGGACATCATCCACGTGCCGTACAAAGGCGGCGGGCAGGTGATTACCGATGCCGCGGGCGGGCAGTTCGAATTATTTACCTCCAACCCGAGTCCCGGCGTGAATGCGCTGCTCTCGCAGGGGAGAATGCGCGTGCTCGCGGTCTCCGCGCCCCAACGCCTGCAAACCATGCCGAACGTGCCCACTATGCAGGAACTGGGCTTCCCGGACTCCAACCTCACCTCGCAGTTCGGCATCTTCGCGCCCGGGAAAACACCCGAAGCGGTGGTGAGACGGCTCAATTTGGAAATCAACAAGGCCATCGCCGCGCCCGACATGATCGACCGGCTGGTGAAGCTCGATAACGTCCCGTCCACCACCAGCCCGGAACAATTCGCGAAGACCGTGCGCGCCGAGTACGACGCCAATGCACGCATCGTTGCGAAGGCCCAGATCCGGGCCGACTGAATTTCTTACCTGTCCCCTTAGGAGTCCTGAATGAAACTAACCGTCCTTTGCCTTTCAGCGTTCATCGGGATCGGGTGCGCGCAAGCGGCCGATCCCACCACCGAAAAAGACAAGACGCTGTATGCGCTTGGCGTAGCGGTCAGCCAGTCGCTCGGCGATCTCGCGCTGACCGAGGCGGAGTTCGAGATCATCAAGTCGGGTATTACCGACGGCGTGCTCAAGCGCCCGATCAAGGTGGACATGCAGACGTACGGGCCGAAGATCCAGCCGTTCGCCGAGGCGCGCGCGGGCGCCGGGGCGGAGAAGGAAAAAGCGGCCGGCGCCGCGTATCTCGCGAAAGCAACGGCAGAAGCCGGCGCGAAAAAGACCGCCTCCGGTGCCATCGTCAAAACGCTCAAGGAAGGCACCGGCCCTTCGCCGACGGCGGCCGACACCGTCAAGGTCCACTATCACGGCACCCTGACGGACGGCACGGTGTTCGACAGCTCGGTCAAGCGCGGCGAGCCGGCGACATTTCCGCTCGGCGGCGTCATCAAGTGCTGGACCGAGGGCGTGCAGTTGATGAAGGTCGGCGGCAAGGCCCGCCTCGTCTGCCCGGCCAGCGTTGCTTACGGTGACCGCGGCTCGCCGCCCACGATCAAGCCCGGGGCGACGCTGGTGTTCGAAGTCGACCTGCTCGAGATCGTCAAGAAATAGAACCTACGACGGGACCTTGATCCCGTCGTAAAGCCACGCCATCACCTGTCCCGGCGGACCGGCGGATGGCTCCGCCAGCCAAGCGTTGCGCAACTCCCGCAGCACGCCGGACGCGTGGAAAATGTCGCCGTAAAACCGCGCCGTGGTCTGCACCCTGCCCGTCCGCAAGTAACGCTCGTCCTGGTAGCGCTTGAACGCGGCTTCGATGTTCCCACCGGACAATTCCACGCACGCGGCCAGCACCACGCCGTCCTCGGTGGCCATGTTGGCGCCTTGCGCGAGGTACTGAAGCATTGGGTGCGCCGCGTCGCCGAGCAGGGTGACGCGGCCCTTCGACCACTCGCGAACCGGTTCCCGGTCGCAGAGCACCCACATCTTCCACGACTCGATCTTGGCGAGTAGCGCCAGCACCTCCGGCCGTTCCCCTGCGAATTTCCGGTTCAGCTCCTCGGTATCACCAAACGTATTCCAGCCTTCCTCGTACTTGTCGCTGTGGAAGACGGCGACGAGGTTGTACAGCTCGCCGCGGCGCAATGGGTAATGCACAAGGTGTGTTTTGGGGCCGGCCCACAAAACCACGTTGTTCTGCCATAGGCCGTCAGGAACTTCCTCCCTTTTGAGCACCGCGCGGTAAGCGATGTGCCCTGATACGCGCGGCTTGCCGTCGCCGAGCATCTGCTCCCGAACGCGGGACCAGAGCCCGTCGCAACCGATCAGCGCGCAGCCCTCGATCTTCTCGCCGTCCTCCATGCGCAAGACGACGCGATCCCCTTTTTCTTCGTAACGCATTGCCTTGCGCGAGACCGAGAGCTCAATATTCTTTTCCGCCGCGCAGGCGTCCAGGTAGACGCGATGCATGTCGCCGCGATGAATAACTGCATACGGATACCCGCCGAAACGCGCGCTGAAGTCCTTGCTGCCGATCGGCACGCGAGTGACCTCTTCGCCGGTGAGCGCGTCCATCATCACGAGGTTGTCTGGAAACGCCGCCAACCCCTTGATCGCTTCCGTCAGGCCAAGGAGATCGAACATGCGAAAGACGTTCGGCCCTAACTGGATGCCGGCGCCGATTTCCTTGAATTCAGACGACTGCTCGAGCACGCGAACCGCGTAGCCCTTGCGTGAAAGCGCAAGCGCCACCGCGAGGCCGCCGATGCCGCCCCCTGCGACGAGAAATGGAAGAGTCGATTTCATCGGGCGAGCAGGCTCCCGTCGATTTCGGAGACGGTTCGCGTCCCGCACAGCTGCATGTTCCGATAGAGCTCATCGGCCAGGATGGCGAGCGCCCGCAGCGCGCCCGGCTCCCCGCCAGCCGACGCGCCGTACAACGTTGGCCGTCCGGCACACACGGCCTGCGCTCCCAACGCACGCGCCTTGATCATGTCAACGCCGCGCCGCACTCCCCCATCGAGCAGGACGGGCACCTTAGACCCGACCGCAGACACGATCGCAGGCAGCGAATCCAGCGTGGCCGGCGCCGAGTCGAGTTGCCGCCCGCCATGGTTCGAGATCCAGATGCCGTCGGCCCCCATCGCGACGATGCGCTCGGCGTCATCTGCGCGGGACACGCCTTTGACAACGAGCTTGCCCTTCCAGAGATCGCGCAGGCGCTTGAGGCCCGCATCGTCGAAGGAGGAATCGAGGTTCTGGCCGACGGCCGAGGAGATGGACACCAGCGTGTCGCTCTTGCGGCTGGCAAACCCGCGCAGGTTCTCAAGCGTTGGCAGCCCCCCGTTGGCCAGGATGCCAAGCGCCCAGCTGGGCTTCGTAAACGCTTCCAGGATCTGGCCGACCCTCGGCCGATACGGTTGCACGAAACGATTGTAGGAATCGCGCTCGCGCTTGCCGCCCACCGGCAAATCCACGGTCACGACGAGCGCTTCATAACCGCAAACACGCGCGCGCTCCACGAGTTTGTCCGTGAAATCGCGGTCGTAGAGGATGTACAGCTGGAACCATCGGCGCCCGTCGCCATTCGCTGCGGCCACGGCTTCGATGGTCGCAGTCGAAGTGGTCGAGAGCGTGTAAGGAATGCCGTAGCTCGCCGCCGCCCGCGCAATCGCGAGATCCGCACCCGGCCAGCCAATCCCGATGCCGCCGGTCGGCGCGATGACCAGTGGCATTTTTGACGGCCGGCCCAGGATCTCGCACGACATGTCGATTTTCGAAACGTCGCGCAGCACGCGCGGCGCCAGCCGCACCCGCTCGTACGCCGCCCGGTTGTCGCGCAAGGCGACCTCATCCTCCGCGCCGCCGTCGAAGAAATCGAAGATCGCGCGCGGCAGCCGGGCCTTTGCGCACAGGCGCAGGTCGCCGATGTTTACCGCGCTGGCAAAGTGGGGCATGGGAGGCTTCCGGAGGGCGACGCCGCGGAGTTTACAGGCTTCGGCGAGCGAAAAGAACTTACGCTTGCGCAAAGCGGCGAT
>JANXRZ010000068.1 GCA_025352885.1 Pseudomonadota bacterium
CTGGCTGGGGATCACGAAGACTTTTTTAGCGTCGATCGGGCCGGCCTGCTGCTTGGCCGTAACCGCCACGTTTCGTCCTACGGTCGCCGTGCCGTCCAGGAAGGCGTTGGTTTCGTCGTACTCGAGGCTGACCGTCAACGCTATCCCGACGCTGCCGTCTTTGCCGGCCGTGGAGCGTGCCATGACGCGACTGCGGTCGATCGTGTCCGACTGGACGAATAAGTCGTTGCCTATGTCGAGATTGGCGGAACTGAGGATGTTTGCAGTGGCATTCGATGTGAGTACCGAAACCGCCGCCGCGGCTGCAACGCCTTTGACGGCGCCGACATCCGCGACCACGTCAACGTTGTGATCGGCCGTCGACCGGAACGTCGCGTCCCCGGCGGTCTTGATTGTTCCGGCAACTTTTACCTGGGCACTCGTCGTTCCAACGCCAACAGATACGCCGAACAGCTTTGCGATGGTTGGTTTCGCGGTGAGATTAATGTACGAACCCGCATTGACCAGGAGCGTGCCTGCATCGACGACCGATTGGGCACCGAGTTCGACCCGCGAGCTGGCCGTCTGGACCGATACGGCAGCGAGCACAGAGAAGCTGTCGATGAAACCGATCGCGCCGTTGAAGATCGTGCCGAGATAACTGCTGATCGGCGTATCGCCGAAGTCGCTGTCTTTCAGGTAGTGACGCGTATCGGCGATCGCCTGGATAGTGACGCCGCCGCCCTTGATCGTCGCATTGCCGATGGTGATATCGGCGGACATCACGTCGACGTTGGCGAAACCAAGCGCAGTCACTATCGGGCGATCGTCGGCCGCCTTGATCGTGATGGTGCCGTCCGCGCCCCCTGCGGTGGACTTGGCCAGCAGCTGGGCGCCGCCGTCGATCGTGATATGCATGCCAGAGAGCGTGATGCTCCCGGCGTTCGTCGCGGTGCTCGTATCGATCTTGTGGCCGAGCACATTGATCGTCCGGGCCTTGACGACAATGTCCTGCCCGGGCGCGATGATGTCTTCGTTCACCGAGTAAACGGAAAACAGCCCCGTCGACTCGAACACCGTCCGGGCAGAGGCCGACCCCAGCTCGTAGGAGAACCAGCCAAGGTCTGCCGCGGTCAGCTGACCGTCGGTATCCTCAATCTGGACTTCGTTGCCGGTGCCGCCCCCGACGTGGACGGACGCCTTCACGGTGCCGGAAGTGAGGCCTGTGGTCTTGATGCGGAAAACGTCGTCGCCGCTGCCGCCTCTGAGGGTGTCGGCGCCACCGCCGGTCGCGAGGATGACGGAGCCGAGGGTGAAGACGGATGCGTCGATCACGTTGACACCGGTCCCGCCCGTCAGCGTCGCATGCTCGATTCCCGAAATCGTGTCCGTGCCCTCGGAGCCGATGACCAGGCTCGTGTTCGTGAAGGTCATGTTGGCGTCGCGCGACTCGACGATGCGGTCATCACCCAGGCCGCCGGTGATCGTGTCCGCTCCGGCGCCGCCGGTGAAGGTGTCGTTGCCCGCCGTCCCGATCAGGACATCATTGCCGCCGCCGCCGTCCAGCGTGACGCCACCGCCAAGCAGGCCGGCCCCTGTCAGCGTGCCCGCAACGCTGGTGCTCTGGGTGGACAACAGGCCGAGGCCCGATGCCGCACCCGATCCCGGGAGGGCGGCCACGGAAAGACTCGTGATGATGTTCGTCGAAGTTGCATCAGTGATGACGATCGCCGTATGGCTTGCGTTCAACGTCGCAGTCAGCTTGTCGCTTGCGGTGTGGATGGCGTCGAAGACTTCCTTCAGCGTACGCAGGTACTTCAGCTCGACGTCCACCGTGGTGCCGTCGCGCAGGGTGATGCGCAGATCCTTCTTGCCGATCTCGGACTGGACGCTTACGCCGGCGCCGTTATTCAAATAGGCGAGCGGACTGCTGTCGGACATGCCGCCGCTGAAGCCGCCTGCATTGAGCGTATTGGCGCTCGCTCCTCCGGTGAGTTGGGCTCTCTCGACGCCCGACAAGGTGTCCGTTTCCGATCCGATGACCAGGCTGACGTTGGTCAGGGTCATGTTGGCGTCGCGTGTTTCGATGATCGTGTCGAGGTCCGCACCCCCATCGATCGTGTCGTTGCCCCCGCCCCCGGTAATCAGGTCGTCGTCCGCACCGCCCGAGATCGTGTCGGCGCCGATGCCGCCGATCAGCGTGTCGGCGCCAAGGCCGCCCTCGAGAATTACGTGGCCGCTCGTGAAAGCGGACGTATCGATCAGGTTATCGCTGTCGCCACCGATGAGCCTGGCAACCTGGATATTGGCTACCGAATTCGTCTGGGTCACGCCAGGCGTCGTCGTGGACACCGACACCGTCCCTCCGGTAAGCGTGCTCGACGCAACGGACAATTGGGGTACGTCTTTCCCGGCCTGGTTCCCCCGGAAGGTAACTGTCCACGGAGAACCTTTGGCAACGGTTGCATTCGCAAACATGGCCGTGGCGTTGGATCCGCTGACGCCGATCGACATGCCTGGCCCGGTCCCCATCGTGCCGATGGTCAGACGGCCCTGGGCGTCCTTGGATGCGATCACCTTGTTCGCCAGGTCGGCATTCGCGCCGATCAGGGCGTTGATCACGTTGGCGATGTCGGTTTGGCCACCGGCCGTGTCATAAGTCCCGGCCACGATGTTCAGGGCGACTGCGCCCGCGCCGATATCAATCGCCAGGGTGCCGGCCGAAATCGCTTTGGGCGTCGTATAGCTGACCGCACCCACGGCCACCGCCGGCAACGCAGTGACCTCGATGTCGTCATCCGAAATCCCGTCGAGGCCGGTAAGCGCGGTTTTCAGCGCTTCCTTGGTCGAATTGAAGTCGATCTCGTAAGTAAACTCGCCGTTGAACTCGAGCACGAACTTCCCGCCCGTCACGCCGGCTCCGAGTGAGATCGTCTGGACTTCGTTCGTGCCCTCGCCCATGTCGAGCGACGTGTTGGTCAGGACGAACCGGTTGTTGCCCCGCTCAACGAGCGTATTGGTGCCTGCTCCCCCATCGATGGTGTCGATGCCGTCGCCGCCGGTGAGGGTGTCGTTGCCGGCCAGACCGGACAGCGTGTCGTTGCCCGCACCGCCATCCAGGATGTCGTCCTGGTTGGTACCGGTGAGCACGTCATTGCCTCCCGCTCCATTGAGGGTCACGGTGCCGCTGAATGCAGCCGCGGTCATGGTGTTCCCGCCGGCGCCCCCGGTGAGGGTGGCTTTCGAAATGCCGGTCAGCGTGTCGGTTTCGGTGCCGATCGCGAGCGTTGTATTCGTCAGGGTGAAGTTGGCGTCGCGCGATTCCACGATCGTATCCGTGCCACCGCTGCCGATAATGACGTCGTTGCCCGCGCCGCCCGAAAATACGTTGTCGCCGGCCGTGCCGGTGAGGTTGTCGACAAAGGCCGAGCCGGTCACGTTCCGAAACCCGGTTGCCGAGCTGAATCCGGTTACGGCACCCGTTGCAAGGTTCGCGTTGACGCCGGTCGCATAGGCCGAGTAATCGAGAGTGTTGACCCCGCTTCCCCCGACCAGCGCTTCGATGCCGCTGAACGTGAACACCGTATTGACCCTGCCTGCGCCTGCCGCGGTGATCTCGAAGTAACTGTCCGCCGGCTTGCCTGAAAGGGTATCGGTCAACGCGCCACCGGCAGTCCCGATCAGAGACGAGATCTTCGTCGTGCCGCCAGTGAGCCCGCCGAGCACACCCGTCGTGGCCCCGGTTTCGAGGTTGAAACCGATAGGCGCCACATAGGCCGTGTAATCCAGCGTTGCACTGCCGCCGCTGCTTCCGACGATCGAGCCGAGGAGAACCGCGCCCGTTTGGAACACGTACCGGTTTGCGCCGGATCCGCCCACGAGGTTTTCGACGTTCGTCGCCTCTACTACGTTGAGCGGGTTGGAACTGTCGACGACCCGGATGCTGCCGTTTTGGCGGATCGTAAAGATGAGGTCGGCGGTGACATCGGAGAAATCCAGCGTATCCAGGCCATCCGTGACCCCGGATCCTTCCGACACGATGTCGCTTCCCCAGTCGTCAATGAACTTGTAGGTGTCATTGAGCGCGAGGCCGAGCATCAGGTCATCGGACTGGGTGCTCGTGATCGTGTCTCCGAAGATCGTCCCGGTGAGGCTCTCGAGCAGGAAGGCGTAGCCGTCCTGCGTTTGCGCAGTCAGGACCGGGGCGGTTTCGATGATGCCGGTGCTGAATTCCAGCGCCCAGTCCCCTCCCAGCGCGGTCGCGCCGGAACGATCCGTGGAAGCGGCGACATCGGCCCCGATCGTCGCGGCAAGGTTGCTGACGAACGCCATGCCTTCGACGCCCTGGGCCACATCGCACCCCAACAACAAGATGTCGCCACCGGGACGCAGTGCAGTGCCCCATCCGGCGATCCGGCCTTTTGCCTGCTCAAGCTTCTCGCTATTGAGCACGCTGCTTCCAATTCGCAAGGCGCCGGTCGCGCCGTGCGAGATTACCTGCACCGCGGCGAGGCCGTGATACGGGGAAAGGATGTCGGAAATCTGCTCGACGCCGTCGTACCGGGAGTCGAGCACCACCACTTCGATGTCGCCAATTCGCGAAACGGTGATCAGCGGGCCGGCGTCCTCGTTTACCGATCCGACGGTCTGCGCGATGGGCAGTTGTAACGACGGAAGCTCAGCCGATTTGGAGACTTCGGCGACTTTGTCTGCCGGGGCCGCCTTGGCATCGACCGGAAGTGAACCGACCGTGATGGGTGCTTGCCCGAAGGTCGCGATGTTCTGTACCAACGCCTGGTAGTTGCTGACCGCCGCGTCAACGATCACGACCTGGCTTGGAGCCGGACGGCTTTGTACATACGCCACATACGCCGCCAGCGACATTTGGGTTGGTGCGGCGGGCTGCGCGGCCGGCGCTTTGGGCGCAGTCGCGGTGATTGATTCGGTTTCCTTGCCAGCCACCGCGGCGGGTGCTTCGGCCTTTGCGCTTGCGGCAGCGGTCTGGTCCGCCTGCTTGTCCTTGGCAAGCGCATCGAGGCTTGCCGTGTCAGCTTTCGCCAGCATCGTGTCGACTGCCTCGATCGTCGGCGTCGTGGCGGCTACTCCGCTTGGATCGACTTGATCCGCGAGCGCCTGGGCCGACTGCCCCTCGGGCAGCGCCTGCACTGTCGCTTCTATCGTGTATTCGACGGGCGTCGAGGACGCAGTGAGCTTCTGGGCCTGGGCCGCGGGCCCGGTGTTCAACGGCGCTTCGAGCGCAGCCGGCGGCGCTGCCGGCGGCGTTGGGGGGATTACCGTCTCGGCGGAGAGCAGGAACCGCTGCTCCAGCGCTTCGAACAAGGCCTTGCGGCGCATGGGCGGCTGGATCTTCGAGGGCCGAAGTCCTTTTGCCAGGCGTCCCGCAAGGTTGGCTACTGATGTTCTTATTGATGTGGTGGCCAAGGTGTGTCCTTGTTATTGCATCATTCGGTTCATGGCATCGAGGTCCGCTTCGCTGAGCGTTCCCACTGCTTGCTTCAACCGCAGGCGATTCAAAAGGAACTCATAGCGCGCACGGGCCGAATCGCGCTTTGCCGCATAGAGGTCCCGCTCCGCATCGAGGACCTGCAGGATCGTCTCGAGTCCGGATTTGTAGCCTTCGACTTTCAACTCACGCGCGCTTTCCGCCGAGGTCACGCCTTGCGCGAGGGCCTGCACCCGGGAAACGCCGCCGGTCACGCCCTGGAATGCGGCTCGCGTCTGCCGCTCCGTCAAACGCGCATCGCGCTCGAGGTCTTCGCGCGCGCCTTCATATCGCTTCATCGCCTCGCCGCTCAGGGCGGAAACTAGTCCGCCTGAGTAGAGCGGCACGGCAATGCGCAGCATCAGGTCGGCTGTCTCGACGTTGCTTCCGCCGCCGAACAGGCTGCCGCCGGTGTCCTTGCGGTTTTGCGTAACGACGAGGTCGACGGATGGATAGTGGCCTGCCTGCTGCCGGCCGATTTCGGCCTGCGCAATCTCGACGGCCTGCCGGCGCGCTTCGAGGAGGATGTTCTGGCTGAGCGCCGACTCGACCCAGTGGTCGATGCTGTTCGGTTGTGGCTGGTCGAGCGGGATCGTGTCCTGGAGCGGCTTGAGCCTCGTGAACGCTTTTCCGGAGATCTCGCGCAGCGCCTGCGTTTTATCATCCAGGTCGTTTCTCGCCGAGATCAGGTCGGCGTCCTTGACGGCAAAACGCGCCTTCGCGTCATGCAGGTTCGCGATCGCCACCAAGCCGCTGGAAAACTTCTGCTGCACGAGGTCGAGCTGGCGCTGGATCGCTTCTTTTTCGGCGGTGGAGAAGGTCACCGCATCGCGCGCCGCAAGGACGCCGATATACGCGGTCGCGACGCGCAGCATGAGGTCTTGCTCGGCTGCGCTGAAAACGGCCGCGGCCTGCCGCACCTTGATCTTCGCCTGCTGGTATCCGCGCCAGGCCGCCAGCTTGAAGATCGGCTGGGTGAGGGAAAGGGTCTGGTTCTCGGTGGAATAAATCGAGCGGCCCGAGGCGAACACAGCGTTGTTGCTGCTGAGAATGTTCTGGTCGGTACGGGTCTTCGTGTATTCGAAGGACACGCTCGGCAACAGCGCGGCGCGTGCCTGCGGTTCAGCAAAAGACGCCGCTTCGAACTCGTACCGCGCGGCCCGGTACTTGGGGTCGCTCAGCCTGGACGCCATGAAGACCTCGACCAAGTCTTCCGCATGAACTGGTGCCGAACCGGCCAGGACCAGGACTGCCGTTGCTACACGCGCGATTTTGCCGCCCCCGCTTGCCATCCCCATTTACCTTCCCCCGACCTGCCGTGCGTTTTTGTTAAATGCTGCGCGTTCCGGTAACCCGGCCTGCTGTTTATCGATCAGCGTTTCATTTTTTTTCCGGGCGTGGTGGCCGGTGACTCTGCTGCAGGTGCTGGTGCTGCGGCGGGTGCAGCTGCGGGTGCATTTTGTGGGGATGCTGCCATCCGAGAGGACAGGAGCTCCGCGAGCGCTGACACGTTCCCGATGGACATGAGATGCGCATGGATCCAGGCCAGCAGTCCACTCCTGGCCAGTTCAAGCAGGTCCTTGTCGGAGAGCGTCGAAAGGCGTTGTTCGTCCACGACACTGAATCCCTGGAGGACCATCGGCTGCTCATTCGGCCGCACTACTTCGAGCACGCGCGGTACGAGCAGGTCCAGTGCCTGCAGGCGCTCGACGAAGAGCCTCGTGCGCTTGATCTCGCCCTGGTAAGTGCTCAGGAATTCGAGGGCTTGCTTCAGAAGGGGCGTGTGTTCGCCGCTGTCGGTGAAAAGGCGCTCGCCGTCGGGTGCGTCGAAGCCCGAATAAGACTCGTCGAGATAGACGTTGAAGTCGTCGGCGTCCTGCTTTTCCGCCAGCACAAAGGGATACCTGCGGACGAACGCGGGGATGTAGCGACCTTCCCACTTGCCTTGCGGCGAGACCATGAGGTTCTCGTTCTGGCGCACGCCCATGATCGCGATCGGAAACAGCGCCCCGCCCTCTTTGCCGGTAAAGGCGATCGGATATTCGCGCGCAGTGTCGAAGAACTCGACCGCCGCGAGCGGAATTGAGTTCGTTTCCTTCGCAAAAGAAAAGTCGCCCGAGAGCCCGCCGAGGCGTGCTTTCAGGTG
>JANXRZ010000075.1 GCA_025352885.1 Pseudomonadota bacterium
GAAGACGCAACCGAAAGCGACGACACGTTGGCGGTCGAGTTCGGCGGAGTCCAACCGGAAGACAGGTCCGATGCTCCGGATGCCGCATTCTCGGATACCGCGAGCTTTGCGGACCCGGCCATGGCAAGGCCTTCTGCCACACGCGTACGAACCATGTAGTCCTGGTAAGCCGGCAATGCGACGGCCGCCAGGATGCCGATAATCGCTACAACGATCATCAGTTCGATCAACGTAAAGCCTTTTTGCATTTTTCTCATTGTGATACTCCAGTAAGGCAGCTATGAACTCGTTTCTTGACGAGTGCGTGCTCGAAGCGAGCGCACGGAAAGATAAGCACTATCCATGCCTTCTGGATCGAGTGGAAAAGCGCCGATTTAGGATGTAAACGTCACGCTTTGTATCGTGTTGTGACAAATTGCGTCACCGCGCGGCGCGAATCGTCACATCTCGAAAAAAATGCAAGCACGCCGTCAGTCTCAAACTGGGTTCGTTTGACCGGACTGCGGCGAGTACTACACAAACGCTAAGCGCGCGCAGTGAGCATCCGCTCGATATACCGCGCCACAAGGTCTATTTCGAGGTTCACTTTTTTGCCGGGTGCGAGGCGCGACAACGTCGTGACCTCGAGCGTGTGGGCAATGAGGTTGACCTCGAAGGTCGGACCGGCGTCCGCATCTTCAACGCGATTCACGGTGAGGCTGACTCCATCGACTGTGATCGAGCCTTTGCGCGCGATGTAGCGGCCAAGCTCGCGCGGCGCCCTGATTTCAAGTCGCGTCGATTCGCCGAGTCGCTCGAAGGCGGTCGCCTCGCCGATGCCATCCACATGCCCGGTCACGAGATGCCCGTCGATGCGCTCGCCAAGCGCCATCGCCTTTTCGAGATTGACCTTTCCGGTTGCGTCGAGGCCCGCGGTGACGCCGAGCGACTCGCGTGAAACGTCGACGGTGAAGCGGTTCCCCGAAATGGACGTCGCCGTCATGCACGCCCCGTTCATCGCGATCGAGTCGCCGATGGAAGTGTCCGCCAGGTCGAGCGACCCGGCGTTCACCGTCAGCCGGACGCCGCTTTCGAGCGCCTCGACTTTTTCGATAGTTCCGATTGCCTGGACGATCCCGGAAAACATGTCAGCGACCCTCCTTCAATCGCGCGAGGATCCTCAGGTCGGGGCCTACGCGGGCTACGCCGTTAAAGGCGAGCGACACGCGCTCATCCAGCGACGCCATCGCGGCCAGCGCCGCCATGCCCTGCGCCGAGTCGCCGAGCAGCGAGGGCGCGAGATAGACGAGCCATTCGTCGACACAACCTTCGCGGATCATCGAACCGTTGAGCTTCACGCCCGCCTCCACATGCAATTCGTTGACCCCACGGGCGGCAAGGGCGGACAGCACGGAGGGAAGGTCGACCTTGCCATGGTGATTGGGCAGCACCGCCACTTCCGCGCCGCGCCCTTCCAGGACCGCGCGCTGCTCGGGCCGGTCCTGCGCGCAAAACAGCAGCACGTTCCGGCCTTGCAGGATGCGGGCGGTCGGCGGCGTCTCGAGCCGGCTGTCGATGATCACGCGCAGCGGCTGCCGCGTCGTCTCAACCTCCCTCACATCGAGCCTCGGGTCATCGGCCGCAACTGTGCCGATCCCTGTGAGCACCGCACATGCGCGCGCACGCCAGGCATGACCGTCCTTGCGCGCCTCGGGTCCCGTGATCCACTGGGACTGGCCGTTTGCCAGCGCCGTGCGACCGTCGAGTGACGCGGCGACCTTGAGCCGCACCCAGGGCCGGCCACGAGTCATGCGCGAGACGAAACCGATGTTGAGCTCGCGTGCGTCGTCCTCCATGAGTCCGCACTCGAACCGGATGCCCGCAGCTTCGAGCTTGCGCCCGCCTCCCGCGCCCTTGGGATCGGGGTCGCGCAGGGCGGCTACCACGCGCGACACCTTCGCTTGGATGAGCGCATCTGCGCACGGCGGCGTCCGGCCGAAATGGCTGCAGGGCTCGAGCGACACGTAGGCGGTGGCGCCGCTCGCAAGCGTGCCTGCTGCTTGAAGCGCATTGGCTTCGGCATGCGGCTCGCCGGCCTTGCGATGCCAGCCTTCGCCGACGATTTGCCCATCCTTGACGATGACGCAGCCCACGCGCGGGTTCGGCGTAGTCGTATACAGGCCGAGCGCCGCCAGTTCCAGCGCTCGCGCCATGTGCCGATGATCGGCCTCGGTGAACACGCCTTACTTCCTTCGCGGCTTTTTCACTTCAAGGACCGCTTCGCGAAAATCGTCCGGCGTGTCGAAGCTGCGATACACCGACGCGAAGCGGATATAGGCGACCTTGTCCAGGCGCGCGAGCTCCCGCATCACGAGCTCGCCCACTTTCGCGCTAGGCACTTCTCTCTCGCCGGTGGCGCGCAGCTTTTCCTCGATGCGATCGAGCGCCGTGTCCACCTTGTCCGTGGCGACCTGGCGCTTCCTCAGCGCAACCATCATGCTGCCCATGACCTTGTCGCGATCGTAGTCCGTGCGGCTGCCGTCTTTTTTCACCAGGCGCGGCATGCGCAGCTCGACCTTCTCGTACGTGGTGAAGCGCTTGTCGCAGGACACGCATTTGCGCCTGCGGCGGATCGAGTTCGTATCCGGGTTCGAGCGGGTGTCGAGGACCTGGGTGTCTTCAGAGGCGCAAAAGGGACAGCGCACGGCGCGCTAGCCGTAGACGGGAAAAGCAGCGCAAAGCTCGGCCACCGCGCCGCGCACTTTTGCAAGGTTTGCTTCGTCCGCCGGCGCATCCAGCACATCGGCAATGAGGCCGGCGAGGATCTGCGCCTCGTTCGTGCCGAAGCCGCGCGTGGTCATGGCAGGCGTCCCGATTCGCACGCCCGAGGTGACCATGGGCTTTTCCGGGTCGTCGGGGATTGCGTTTTTATTGACGGTGATGTGAGCGCGGCCGAGCGCCGCTTCGGCGTCCTTGCCGGTGATCTTCTTGCCGCGCAGGTCGAGCAGCATGAGGTGCGACTCCGTGCGTCCCGAGACGATCCGCACGCCACGCGCGGTCAGCGCCTCGGCCATGACTTTTGCGTTGTCCAGCACGCGCTGCTGGTAATCGCGGAAATCGGGCTGGAGCGCTTCTCCCAGGGCCACTGCCTTTGCGGCGATCACGTGCATGAGCGGCCCGCCCTGGATGCCGGGGAAGATTGCCGAATTCACGCCCTTGGCGGTGTCGCCCATGCCAAGGACCATGCCGCCGCGCGGCCCGCGCAGTGTCTTGTGCGTGGTGGTGGTGACGTAATCGGCAACCCCCATCGGCGAGGGGTACAGGCCCACGGCGATCATTCCGGCGTAGTGCGCGATGTCCGCCATCAGCACGGCGCCCACCTTGTCGGCGATGGCGCGAAAGCGCTTCCAGTCGATCGCGAGCGAATAGGCGGAGGCGCCGGTCACGATCATTTTGGGCTTGGACTCGAGCGCGATCTTTTCCGCCGCGTCGTAGTCGATCTCCTCCTTGTCGTTCAGCCCGTACGACACGAAGTTATAAAGCTTGCCCGAGAGGTTTACGGGCGAGCCGTGCGTGAGGTGCCCGCCATGTGCAAGCGACATGCCGAGAACCGTATCGCCGGGCTTGAGGTTCGACACGTACACCGACTGGTTCGCCTGCGAACCCGAATGCGGCTGCACGTTCGCCCAGTCGGCGCCGAAGAGCTTCTTCGCGCGCTCGATGGCGAGCGTCTCGGCGATGTCGACGAATTCGCAACCGCCGTAATAGCGCTTGCCCGGATAGCCTTCCGCGTACTTGTTCGTGAGCTGGCTGCCTTGGGCGATCAGCACCGCCTGGCTTACGTAGTTCTCCGACGCGATCAGTTCGACGTGCGCTTCCTGGCGGGCGTTTTCCAGGCGGATCGCGTTCCAGAGTTCCGGGTCGGTCTGGGCGAGCAGGTTGGCTTTGAACATGGCGAAGGGTCTTGCAACGTCGGGATGGGGACAGGCATTTTACCAGCGGGAAGCCCCGCAAACGGGCCCGGCCGGGACGGGACAGAGGAGAATATTATTCTTTTCTTATACGAACTGGCCGGGGATCCGCTCCTGGGGCCGGTCTTCGTAAACAGATGTTTGACAATTCAGAGCCCGAACGCGCCGCTGGCGCAGGCAGCGTCTTGCCGCGGGCGCAGGTACACTCCAGCCATGAGCATGTACAACCTGCTGGCCACGCTCTGCGAAGCCGAGGTCGACTTTGTCCTGATCGGCGGCCTGGCGGTGACGCTGCACGGCTACCAACGAGTCACGATGGACGTGGACGTGGTCCTGGCCATGAACGATGCGAACCTGGAAAAATTCGTGGATTGCGCCAAAGGCGCCGGCTTGAGGCCGGTCTTGCCGATACCGATCGATTCGCTGCGCGACGCGTCCCTGATCGACGATTGGCACCGCGACAAGGGCATGCTGGCATTCGCCTTGCGCGAACCGGATGCGATGGCCGCATCCGTTTGAAGACGGACACCGGCCGCACGAAGGACGTGCTCGACATTGAAGAGTTGGGCAAGATCAAGCGGCAACTGGAGGAAGGCTGACATGGTAAGGACCGAATTGACGCCCGAAGAAAACCTGCGTCTCTTGCAGGAGATCGAGGCGAATCGTGCTTTCATCCTCCTTGCGTACCAGTCCAATCCGGAACTCATGAAGGTGGCCGACCCGCAGATTACGCGGTTGTTCGATGCACTCCCGGACGACCTAGTCTCGCGTCAGACGTAAAGCGCAGGCGCGAGGTCAGCGGGCGTATCGACGTCCCGCACCACGCCCGGATCGCCGACCGGGATCTTCACAAGCTCCGAGGCATGGCGCTGCAAAAGCTTGCGCGCCCCCTCGTCCCCCGAGGCCGCCAGCAACTCCGACCGGTACTGGCCCCCTATTCCCACCGGATGGCCGCGATAGGTCCTGAAGTAAGGCGCGACCAGCGGCGCGCCGCCGAGCACGCCGTCGAGGACCGCCTGGAGGGAGCTCGGGCGGATGTAAGGCATGTCGGCCAGGGCGACGACATAACCGGCCGCCTCCCCTGTTGCCTGCACAGCGCGCGCGAGGCTTGCGCCCATGCCTTCGTCCGCATTCGCGCACACGACCACCTCGAAGCCTTCGTTGCGCAGCAGCGCGGCAAGCTCATCGGCGCCCGGACGCACGACCGCAATGGAAAAAGGCAGGATGGATTTCAACTTGCGCGCCGCGGTCACGGCGATCGGCACGCCGGTGAGCAGCGGATGCAGCAGCTTGTTCGAACCGAAGCGGCTCGCGGACCCCGCGGCGAGCAGGATCCCTGTGACGCCGCTCAAGCGCCGCGCGGTTCTAGGGTCGGTGCGGCGGCGGGCGCGTCGTCCACTTCGCAGGCCGAGGCGTCGAACCTTGGCTGGGGCTTCGAAGCCCAGTCGACGTTCGGCACGCCGTACCGCACGGCGGTCATCTCGGCCATGATCGCGAGCGCTATTTCGGGCGGCGTCTTCGAACCCAGATAAAGCCCGACCGGGCCGTGCAACCTTGCGATCTCGCCTTCGGACAGGTCGAATTCGGTCAGGCGCTTCCTGCGCGCTTCGTTGTTCTTCTTCGAGCCGATCGCGCCAACATAGAAAGCCGCGGATTTCAACGCCTCCATGAGTGCGAGATCGTCGAGTTTTGGATCGTGCGTGAGCGCGACCACCGCGCTGTGCCCGTCGAGGTTCAGCGCCGCAATCACGTCGTCGGGCATGCCGCGGTTCACGTCCACACCGGCCAAGTCCCACCCCTTGTAATACTCTTCGCGCGGATCGATCACGATGACCTGGTAGTCGAGCATGCGCGCCATTTCGGCCAGGTATCGCGTGAGCTGCGCGGCGCCGATGAGGATGAGGCGCCAACGGGGGCCATGGACGGTGAGGAGCGTCTTCCCGTCGAATTCGAGCATGTCCGTGCCGCGGCCCGGCGTCATCGCGACCTTGCCGGTCTCCATGTCGAGCCGGCGTGTAACGAGTTGCTGGCGCCCGATCGTCTCAAGGAGTTGAGCCACGCCGCTATCCTTGTTCAGCGGCTCCAGCACGAGCTGCAAGGTGCCTCCGCAGGGCAGGCCCCAGCGCGTGGCTTCCTCGTTTGTGACGCCGTAAGTGGCGACGGCCGGCTTGTCTTTCGCGAGATCCTGGAGCTTCACTTTTTCGATGAGGTCGTCCTCGACGCAGCCCCCCGACACGGACCCGGAGACGAGGCCGTCGTCGCGCACCACGAGAAGGGCGCCAATCGGACGCGGGGCCGAGCCCCAGGTCCGCACAACCGTCGCGAGCGTGACCCGATGGCCTTCTGCCATCCAGGCCTGCGCGCTTTTGAGTACTTCGATGTCTACGCTGTCCATTCAATGCTCCTGGTTTCCAGCGAGGGGTAAGGACCGAGGGTAGAGACGCCTGCGAGGGTGGTCAAGGACCGGACCGCTGGAAGGCGTGCTACCTGGTCAGGCCGCCTCCTTGTAACTGGGGGCGGCAGGGGGGAATATCAACCGCACGGAGCAGCCGCGGCCCCCCGCACCTTCGCCGATCTCCACCCGGGCGCCGTGGGCGGAAGCGATCTCGCGCACGATGGCAAGGCCCAGGCCGCTGCCCGTCCCACCCGTGCCGGGTGACCGGTAGAACCGCTCGAGCACACGCTCGCGCTCGGCCGCCGGGATGCCCGGGCCGTCGTCTTCCACCTCGAGGAAGGCACCGTTGTCGGCCACCCCCGTGCGCACGGTCACGTGATCGCCGGGGCGCGTGTACTCGACCGCATTGCCGATGAGATTGACGAGCAGCTCGCGCAAGAGGAAAGGATCGCCGGCTACGGTCCCGGACGAGAGGTCGAAGCCCAGGTCGATGTCTTTCGCCATCGAGCGGTGCACCCACTCGTCGGCGCACTCCTCCACGACCTGCCTGAGGTCCACCTTGGCGAACTCCGCCGGACGCGTGCCGCCGGGCTCCGCGCGCGCAAGCGCAAGCAGCTGGTTGGCCAGGCGCGCCGTGCGAATCGTCGCGCTGTGCACATACTCGAGCTCGACGCGGCAGGCTTCGGGCACTGGCTGCTGCGACATCGCCAGTTCCGTGTGGGCCTGCAGGCCCGCGAGCGGCGTGCGCAGCTGGTGGGCCGCGTTTGCGAGAAAGCGCTGCTGGTTGCGGTTCGCCTCGTCCACGCGGTCGAAGAGCTTGTTCAGCGCGGCCACGAGCGGCTTTGCCTCGGCCGGCGCGCCGCGCTCGTTGATCGGCCGCAGGTCCCGCGGGGAGCGCTCGAGGATTTCGTCGGACAGGCGCGCAAGCGGCGCCAAGCCGCGCGTGACCCCGTACCACACGAGCACGAGCGTGAGCACCGCCAGCAACGCCTGCGGCAGAACGCTGCCGAGCAGGATGTCGCGCGCGAGGCGGTCGCGCTTGATGGTTGTCTCCGCCACGTTGACCGTGCAAATGGCCGGCCCGCAGGGAACCACCAGCACCGCGACGCGGAGCTTGCGCCCGTTCAAGTCGGCATCGTAGGACATGACGCCGTCTTCGGTCTTGAGCCCGGGAGGCGGCGCGGGAATATCCCGGTCGCCCGCGATTACGTGTCCGTTCGGATCGCGAATGACGTAGTAGACCTTGTCGTACTTGTCGGTGCGCACGACGGCTTCAGCGGCGCTCGGCAGGTCGAACACCGGCGCGCCCTCATGGATGCGGATCCGCTCGGACAGCGCGATTGCGGTGTTGACCAGCGACTGGTCGTAGGCGTCGGCCGCCGGGTCGATAGAGAGGTAGTACGCGCCGATCGAACCGACCGCGAGGATAAGCGCCACCGGCGGGATCAGGAGCCTCAGGAGGTTGACGCGCAGGCTCCCGGCCATCAGTCCGCCTTGAAGTCCTCGAGCATGTAGCCGAATCCGCGGACGGTGCGGATGCGGATGCCCGCCGGCTCGAGCTTGGCGCGCAGGCGCGACACATACACTTCGATCGCGTTCAGCGAGAGCTCCTCGCCCCAGTTGGCCATCGCCTGGATGATCGCTTCCTTGCTCACGATTTTCTCCACGCGCGACAGCAGCACTTCGAGCACCGCCCACTCCCGCGCGGCAAGCTCGAGCGCCTCGCCCCCGAGTGTTGCGCGGCGCGCGCTGGTGTCGAGGACCAGCGGCCCGTGGATCATCTTGGGGCCGGCCCGCGCCTGCCCGCGCCGAATCAGGGCGCGCACGCGCGCGGCAAGCTCCGGCATTGCGAAGGGCTTGGCCATGTAGTCGTCCGCGCCGAGGTCGAGGCCCCGCACGCGGTCATCAAGCGCATCGCGAGCCGTAAGGATGAGCACCGGCATCGCCTGCCCGTCCACACGCAGGCGCCTGAGTACCTCGAAGCCGTCGATGCCGGGCAGGCCCACGTCGAGGATCACGAGGTTGAAGCTCTCGTGCCTGGCCGCCATGGCGGCATGCTCGCCGCTCTTGATCTGGTCGACGGCATAGCCTTCGGCCTCGAGAATGCGGGCGATGCCTGCGGCGAGCGAAATGTCGTCTTCGACGATCAGGATGCGCATGGGTGACCAGGGACGGGCTGTGAATCCGGGAGACGAATGATAGCGCCGCGGAGCGTGCAAAGGCCGGCCGCGAACTTCCATCGCGGCCTCAGCGCGCGTTCTGCCGCGCGATCCTGTGCTCGCCGAAGAGGCTCGAGGCCGTCTGGTACCAGGCGATCGCCTCCTCGGTGAGGGCCGCATCGGGCTTGGCCGGTGTCGCCGAGCCATCACGCGGATCGGGCTTGACCACGTTTACCCGCCGCCCGGGACGCAGGATGACCAGTTCGTCACCGCGCAGGTAGCCAAGCTCCTGGTAAGTAGAGACGAAGGCGCGCTCGCGCCCGGGCTCGAGGTCGAAGAGGTCGTAGCCGAGGAATCGGCTCTCGTACTTGAACCCGAGAAGGCCCAGCAGCGTCGGCGGGATGTCAATCTGGCTCATGAGCCGGTCGACCTTGGCCGGTTGGACATGCCCCGGCGCGTAGATGAGCATCGGGATGAGGTAGCGGTTGATCGGCACGTCGCTCTTTCCCGCGCTCGAGGCGCAATGGTCGGCCACGATCACGAACACCGTGTCGTTGAACCACGGGTGCTTCGAGGCCCGCTCGAGGAAGTCGCCGATCGCCCAGTCGGTGTATTTCACTGCGCCGTCGCGATTCGTTTTGGACGGGATGTCGATGCGGCCGTCCGGGTAGGTGAACGGGCGATGGTTCGTCGTCGTCATCACCTGGTGGAAGAATGGTTGCTTGCGGCCATAAGCGGCATCGGCGCGTTCGAGGGCCATCGTGAAGAGATCCTCGTCGGCCACGCCCCAGATGTTCTCGTGGTGGATTTTCTCTTTCGGGATCGTCGTCCTGTCCTCGACCACGTAGCCGTTGCCGCTGAAAAATTCGCGCATGTTGTCGAAGTACGCATAGCCGCCATACAGGTAGCGCACGTCGTAGCCCTTGGCGCCGAAGACGCCGCCCAGCGTGAACATGCCTTCGTTGTGCGGGCGCTTCACGATCGACTGCCCCGGCGTGGGCGGGAAAGCCACCGAGAGCGCCTCGAGCCCCCGCACCGTGCGCGTGCCGGTCGCATACAGCCTCGTGAAGAAAAGGCTCTTCGCGGCGAGCGCATCGAGCCGCGGCGTCAGGCCCTTGTCGTTGCCGAACGCCGCCATGAAGTCGGCTGAGAAGCTTTCGACCGAAACCAGCACCACGTTCAGCTTCTTCTCTTCGCGCGCGTACGCCACGTTCCGGGCGATCCCCGTTCCGCCATCGGCGAGCTTCGCATGCGGCGTCTCGAGGCGCTTTCGCAGCAGCTCGCGCGCCTTGCCCGGCTCGAGGCTGGCGTAGTGGGTTACATAGTCGAGCTCGTTGCGGTAAGCGGCCGAGAAAAATTCGTAGAGCCCGTCGCCGGCCAGCTCGTTGGCGAACGGGTTGGCCGAGAAGTCGCGCTGCGTGCGGTCGATCCACACGAAGGCGAGCACCGGGGCGAGCAGGAGCGGGACTGCCCATGCGAGGCGACGCCTGAAGCCTGCGGCGGATTCGCGCGAGGCGCGCAGCGGGGCGAGCAGGCGCGCGCGCAGGAGCCAGACGATCATTGCGGCGAGGGCGGCGAGCCCAAGCAGGATGCGCCCGACCGGATAGGACTCGCGGATGTTGCCGATGACTTCGCGGGTGTACAGCAGGTAGTCCACGGCGATGAAATTGAAGCGTGTGCGGAACTCCTGCCAGAAGAACCATTCGGCAACCGCGAGGAACAGCATGCCGAACACGAGGAACCAGCACAAAGCCATCCAGAGGATGCGGTGCCAGCGCCGGTGAAAGATCCACCCCGGAACCAGCAGGAGGTACAGCACGATCGGGATTACGGCGTAAGCGAGCGCGGCTAGGTCGAAATACAGCCCGAGCGCAAATGCGTGGCCGGCTTCGGTCAGGCCGAGGGCCTGGTGATCGCCGCCTGAATTGGCGAAGACGATCCGAACGGCAAGCGCTGCCGCGCAATACACGAGGGCGAAGACGATGAGCGGCGCGAAGCGGCGCTCGCGCCAGGCTGCCTTGCTCATCCGCGAACTGCTAGGAACCGCTGAATCTTCATGTTTCTAACTTGAAGCGTCAACAACGGTGCGCCTCTCATGGCAATGAGATTTCCAAAACAGACAAATAATCACTCAGGCCTTGCGGTCAGCATATTCTTCGAGCATATAGCCAAAGCCGCGTACCGTTCGGATCTTTATGCCCGCCGGTTCCAGCTTGGCGCGAAGGCGTGAGATGTACACCTCGATCGCGTTGGAAGAGAGATCCTCGTCCCAGTTCGTGAGGGACTCGATGAACGATTCCTTGCTCACGACTTTCTCGACTTTCTCCAGCAGGATCTGGAGCACCGCCCATTCGCGCGCCGCGAGCTCCAACGGCGCGCCCTCGAGGAATGCCCGTCGGCCGGCGCGGTCGAGCTCGAGCGGGCCATGGGTCGTGCGCGGGCCCGACCCCGCTTGCCCACGACGAATCAGCGCCCTCACCCGGGCAGCGAGCTCGGGCAACGCGAAGGGCTTCGTCATGTAATCGTCGGCGCCCAGGTCCAAGCCGTGCACACGGTCACCGACCGCATCCCGTGCAGTCAGCACGAGGACCGGCATCACATGACCAGCCAGGCGCAGCCGCCTGAGTACTTCAAAGCCGTCGATGCCGGGCAAGCCGATGTCGAGGACGAGCAGGTCGAAATCCACCTGAGCCATGCGCTCCATCGCCTTTTCGCCCGTGTCCAGGTGCTCGACTTTGTAGCCTTCCATCCCCAGCGCGCGCGCCAGGCCCGCGGCAAGGCTCCCGTCGTCCTCGACGATCAACAAGTGAGGTTGATTCGCTTCCCCGGTGGTCGCCGGATTGCGGGAAGGGGCTTGGCGTATTGAATCCATTGCAGGTTCCTCTACCCAGATCCGGTTGGGATCGATGTGCGAGCGGCCGCTTTCTCAGGCAGGGATTTCTTCATGCATCGCGTCGCCACCGCTGATCCGCTTGAAAATCAAGGGCAGCAGCAGCAAGGTAAAAATCGTTGCGCTCACGATTCCCCCGACGATGACGACGGCAAATGGCCGTTGGGTTTCGGATCCGATGCCATGGGAGAGCGCAGCCGGCAGCAGCCCGAGCCCCGCCATCAGCGCAGTCATCAGGATCGGACGCAATCTAAGGACTGCACCTTCGATCACTGCTTTTTCAATCGGGTAGCCCCGTTCGGCGAATTCCATGATCTGCTCGACCATGATTACGCCGTTCTGGACGGAGATCCCCGCCACTGCAATAAAGCCGACCGCAGCTGAAACCGACAGGTGAAGGCCAGCGAGCCATAACCCGGCAATTCCACCGATCAGCGTGAACGGGATCATCATCAGTACCAGGGCAGCCTTGCTCACCGATCGGAATGCCCAGAACAGAAGCGAAAAGATTGCAAGAAGGGAGAGAGGCACGACGACTTTCAACCGGGCCATGGCGCGTTGCTGGTTTTCGAATTGGCCGCCCCACGTCATGTAGTAACCCGGCGGCAAGTTAATGGTTTTGGCGACTTTGGCTTGCGCTTCTGCAACGAAGCTTCCCTGGTCCCGACCGAGCAGGTTCACTTTCACTGCAACGATCCGGCCACCGCCTTCCCGTTGAATCCGGGTGGCACCCTGCCGGACTTCCACCTTGGCAATATCCCCCAGCGAAATCGTCGGATTCAAACCTGCTTGCGGCGCCACGCCCGGCTGCTGAGGCAGCGGAATCTGGAGGTTCGCGATGTCGTCGACTGCGTCGCGATACTGCAGCTTGAGGCGAACAGTCACATCGAACTTGCGCCCGCCATCGTAGAAAGAATTCGCCGCCACTCCGGCAAGCGCAGTCTGGACGACAGTGTTGACGTCGTTTACGTTGATGCCGAGCCTGGCGATTTTTACCCGGTCAATCGTGATTGTTACCTCGCTTTGGCCGCTCACCCTGAAAACCGCCACGTCCGCCGCGCCCCGGATGGTGTTCAGCGTTTCGACGATCTGGTCGCCTTTGTCCTGCAGGATGTCCAGGTCGGGACCGAACACCTTCACAACGATCTCGCCTTTCGCGCCGGAGAGCGCCTCCTCGACGTTGTCCTGGATGACTTGCGAGAAATTCATAGGAACCCCGGGGATTGACCTGATCTTTGCGGTCATGTCCCGGACCAGTTCCTCCTTGTTTGCGAACTTCCACTCGCTCTTAGGCTTCAAGTCTGCAAGGATCTCCAGGTTGTTGGGGCCCTTGGGGTCCGTGCCGTCATCCGGCCGCCCGACCTGAGTAATGACCGCGTGCACTTCCTGGTACCCGCGAAGGATCGTCCGCACTTCCCGCTCGACTTCCTTGGTCTTCTGGAGGCTGGTTGGCGGCGGAAGCGTGATCGTCAGCCAGATGTTGCCTTCGTCCAGTTTCGGCAGGAACTCGCTGCCGAGAAAAGGGGCGCCAAGGAGCGACGCGGCCAGCAAGCCCGCCGATACGGCGATCACCTTGCGGCGATGCAGGTCCGCGTGCCCCAGAAAGGCGCGATACCTGTCCTGGAGCTTGTGCATCCAGGCCGAATGCTTCTCGGCCATGTCCTCGCCGCGAATCGCCCATGAGAGAAGCGTAGGGACGAGCGTCAGCGTGAGGATGATTGCCCCCAGGAGGGCGAACGAGAGCGTGTACGTGACCGGGGTAAAAATCTTTCCTTCCACGCGCTGGAATGTGAAGATAGGCAGGAAGGCGACGATGATGATCGCCTTTGAGAACAATATGGGGTGAGCGAGCGAGACCACCGTGCTCTTGAGTTCGTGCAGCCTCCAGCCGTAGCTCGCGTGCTGCGGATTCGCGTCCGCCTGACCCACTGCGAGGCGAACCATGAGAGCCTCGACGAGCACCACCGCGCTATCGACGATGATTCCGAAGTCCACCGCCCCCAGTGAGATCAAGTTCGCGGAGACGCCGCGCGCATCCATGAGAATGAACGCAAATAGCAAGGACAGCGGAATTACGGTGGCAACGATGAGCGAAGCCTTCCAGTTGCGCAGGAAGATCATCAGCACCCCGATCACCAGCAGCGCACCGATCAGCAGGTTCTCCACGACTGTGCGGACGGTGTGATCGATGAGGTCGCTGCGCTGGTAGATCGGCCTGATCTTGACCCCCGGCGGCAGCTTCGCGTTCACTTGCTCCACTTTGAGGCGCAGGTCGCGGACAACCTTGGCCGCGTTCTGGCCCTTGATCATCTGCGCGATCCCCTCGATCACGTCGTCCTGGTCGTTTGCCGCGACGATGCCCTGGCGGTAGCGCTGGCCGATCCGCACTTCGCCGAGGTCGCCTATGTAGACGGGGCGCCCGCCTTGGGCGGTGACGACCGTCCGGGCGATATCCTCGAGATTCTGGAAAAGTCCGATGCCCCGCACGACCAGCGCTTCGTCGCCGCGCCTCAATACGCCGCCGCCGACGTTGGCGCTGTTGTTTCCAAGGGCGGTGACGACCTGGTCGAGCGTGACGCCATATCTTTTCAAGAGGAAGGGATTGACGCGGAGTTGATATTCCTTGATCGCGCCGCCAAAGCTGACGACATCAGCGATGCCGGGCACGATCCTCAACGCAGGCTTTACGACCCAGTCCTGGATCGCCCGTACTTCGTAGATGGGCATGTCCTTCGGCGCGTCGAGGACATAACGATAGATCTCGCCGACAGCGGTGGACAACGGCGCGAGGGACGGTTGCGCCCCGTTCGGCAGATTGACCGAGCCGAGCTTCTCGAGGACCTGCTGGCGCGCGAAGTAGTCGTCTGTCCCCTCCGCAAAAGTGACGGTGACGATCGACAACCCCGTGATCGAGATCGAGCGCAACTGGGTCTGCCGGGGCACGCCGCTCATTTCCCGCTCGATGGGCAACGTCACGCTGCGCTCCACCTCCTCCGGCGCGAGCCCCGGGAGCTGGGTGACGATCTGCACCTGCACGTCCTGGACGTCGGGAAACGCTTCGATCGGCAAATCCGATAAGGCGCGCCACCCGAATGCCACGAGGGCGGCGATGAGCACCAGCACGAAAACCCGCTGGTGAAGCGCGAACGTTATGAGGCGATCGATCAACGCGTGCCCGCTCAGTGACCGGCGAGTTCTGAGTTGAGCAAGAGCGCTCCCCGCGTAACCACTTTGTCGGCAGGTGTTATTCCAGAGGCGATATAGCTGTAGTCCCGGTCCTGCACGGCCAGTTCGATCTTGCGCTTTTCGAATACGCCGGGCTCACGCTCGACGAACAGGAACGAATACAAGCCGTCGGTTACGAGCGCGGAATTCGGGATCCGCACCGCGACCTTCTGCTCATCGGCGAGCAGGCTTACGCGCGCATACATCTCAGGGCGAAGCTTCGCAGCCGTATTGTCTACCGAGCATCGGACCTGGATTCGCCTCGTAGCCGGGTCTACCCCCGGCGCAATCCGCTCGACCCGTCCCTTGAACCGCTCGCCGCTCCATGCGTCCACTTCTACCGATACCGGCTGTCCTACGGCCACCTTGGACAAGTGCTGTTCCGGCAGGTCGACTAGTACCTGCACTTTCTTCAAATCGGTGACGACGAACAAGGGTTCGGCAAGGTCCGGTCGCACTTCCATGCCGGGATTCGCTTTGCGGTCCGCAACGACCCCTGCAATCGGCGTAACCAGCGACAGGCGCTGTCCTGACAACGGGGCATGACGCGGATTCAGGTTGGCCAGTCGCAATGCGGCCCGCTGCGTTTCGGCCTTGACCTGCGCAAGGTCCGCCTCCGAGGCTTCGAGGTCTTTCCTGGGCAAGACCTCGCCTGAAAAAAGTTCGCGAGCGCGCCGCAAAGCGAGTTCTTTGCGGCTTTCGTCCGCTTTGGCCTTCGCGAGGTCCGCCTGGGCTGCCCCAAGATCGGGCGCATCGATGACCGCAAGAACGGCTCCCGCCGCCACCGGGTCTCCAAGCTGCGAGCGCAGTTCTACTACCCGCCCGGCTACCGGGGCGCTTACTCTGGCGGTGTGGCTTTCGTCGAAGACCACGCGACCGTTTAGAGGTTCGGCCAGCGGAACCGGCGCAGTCGGCATTGCCGAAATTGACAAGGCGTTCAACTGTGCCGCACCGCGGGCGAAACGCACGACCCCGGGCTCCTGGCGAGTCGGAGCGACCTGTTCCTGCACGACTGTGGGACTTCGAACCTGCAAATACCAGTAGATCCCAGCCGCAGATGCCGCAATCACAACTAACCAGAACAGACCGCCAGTCTTTCTCATATGAGCCCTTGAAGCGTCCCGATCATTTGCCGGGTTGAGGAATCGGATTAGCCTGCACAGGAGCCGAACCTGCAGTCGCCAGGCTCGAGCGCCAGGCGTTCAGCGCTTTTGCGTAATCGGTTCGCGCTGCGAGCGCTTCGAGCTGCACCGCGCGCAATGTGCGCCGCGCATCGAGCACCTCGAGCACGGACGTCGCGCCGCGCTGGAAAGCGAATTCGGCCGCATCCGCGGAGCGTTGCGCCGCGGCCAGCAGCGAGCCGTCGTAGCGCCCCCGCCGCTCGGCCGCCGCGCGCAGATCGGAGGCCGCGCGTGCGATGTCGGTCGCTGCGATCGCGCGCGCCTTTTCGAGCGCGTCCATGGCAGCGTAGTGATCGACTTCGGCCCTGCGGATATCGCCGGAAAAATCGTTGCCGATCAGGAGCGGCACCGACACGCCGAACCCGATGCTGTTGGCCGGCGTGGTTCCGGGGGAGCGCTCGAATTGCGCGCCGACTGTAATGTCGCGCGTGCGCTGGCTGCGTGCGAGATCCCGCAACTTTTCCGTCGCCTCGATGCGCGCTTTCGCCGCAAGCACGTCCGGCCGCGTCTCGATGTATTGCGCCATTGCGTTGGCAACTTCGCCCGGCTCCGGGGCCGCCGCAACCGGCCAGGGATCGGACGCCCGTAACGTGCCAGCCGCCGCTTCCTCGGCAAGCAGGAAAGCCAAGGCGAACTGGGCACGCGCCAGCTCGGCCTGCGCGACGCGAAACTCGTTCTGGGCGCGCTCGTAGTCCACCTGGACCCGGGCCACATCTGCCGACGCGAGGTCGCCTGCCTTCAGGCGGGTCTGCGCAGCCGAGTAGGTTCGTGAAAAGAGGTCCGTGACGCCGCTCAGGATCTCCGCCTTCCCCTGCGCCTGCTGCAAGTCGGTGTACGCATTGCGCGCGAGCAGCAGTTGCTGGCGGAGCACTTCGCCGGCGTCGTTCAGGGCGGCCCGTTCCAGGCCCTTCGCCGCTTCGACGCGCAATTCCCGCTTGTTGCCGCGCTCGATCAGCTGGTCGACGCGAAACGTGTTATCGATACGCTTGTCCGTTACGGTACCCGGGCCGATGTGGCTGCCGATCGAAGCGGCGTTGTACGAGACGACCGGATTCGGCCGCACGTCGGCCTGGAGGATGCCGGCGTTTGCAGCCTCGATTGCGCGACGCGCCGCGAGGACATCCCGGTTGGCCTTGGTGACAAGCTGTTCTGCCTCGGCCAGGGAGAGGTCGCGCGAAAGCGCGTTGATCGGCAAAACAGAACCCAGAAACACGACGAGGGACAGGACAAATCGATACAAAATGGGGGCCGATGACAGGGAAGGGTCAGCAAGCTAGCAGTGGGGCTTTGCCAGAAGCTTTCGCTTGGCTGACGCTCGACTGACACCCGCCATTTGGGGTGCCCTGCACCCGTTGGGCCACACTACGACCGGTTGCAAGCTAGGAGTATTCAGTTGCGTCTTCGAATCCTCGACCTAGATGGATCCCTCCCGGGACAGCCGTGCATGGCCGAAGCGATCGCCAACACGGGCGCCCAGGTCATCGGCCTGCGCGATGAAGAATTCGCGCTGCGGCTTTGGGCCTCGCGCCCCCGCATGCGCGCATTCGCGGGACGGCTCGCCGAAGCTGGCGAGCCGGGGGGCGCGGGTCCGGTGGTCACGGTTTACGGCTCGGGCGACTACCACCACCTCACGACCGCCTTGTTGGACACCGTCACCGAACCGGTCACGGTAATCCACTTCGACAACCATCCCGACTGGGTCCGCGTGCCGGCGACGCACAATTGCGGTGGGTGGGTGAACCGTGCGCTGGACCTGCCCAATGTGAGACGGGTGGTGACGATCGGTGTCTGCAGCGACGACCTCGTTTATCCGCAGCTCAAGACCGGCAACCTTGCTGACTTGTCCTCCGGGCGGCTCGAGATCCACCCGTGGCGCGTCGCGCCTTCCCGCGTGTGGGGCCGGATCGGTGATGGGCCGGGCCACCAGCAGGTCGGGGGAACGCTTCAATGGAACTGCCTGGCCGGCCAGGATTGGACGGCCTTCAACAAGGCCCTGGCCGGGCGGCTGCCCACCGAGGCGGTCTGGATCACCATCGATAAGGACGTGCTTCGGCCCGAGGACGCTGCGACGAACTGGGACCAGGGCGAGATGCCGCTGGCTGCGCTGCTCGAGTCCATCGCGTTGATCGCACAAAGGCGACGCATCGTGGGCGTCGATGTCTGCGGCGAGTACTCGCCTGCAAAATTCGCGGATCCGATCAAGCGGATCGCGGCCTGGCTGGACCGGCCCATGGTTGCGCCGTCGGCAGCAGCGCTCGAAGCCAACGACCGGACCAATCGAGCGCTTCTCGGCAGGTTGATGGAGAGCCTGCCTTGAGCATGGAAGTGATCTTCCTGCTTGCGCTGTGGACCCTGAGCGAAGCAATCGGCCAGATCCTCTTCAAGCGCGGAGTCGATGCGCTCGATGCAGGCGAAGCGCATTTCGGGCGGGCGACCCTCGGCCTCGCCCTGCGTTCTCCCGCGATCATCGGCGGCGTGCTGGTGCACGTGGTCGAGTTCGGCATCTGGCTCGAAATCCTCGGGCGGCTGCCGCTGAGCGTCGCTTTCCCGCTCGAGAGCATCAGCTATGTGACGGTGCTGGTCGCGACACGCGTATTCCTGCGCGAGGCCATTCCGCCGAGGCGCTGGGCCGGCGTCGGGCTGATCTGCGCCGGCATCGTGGTGCTGGGAGTTTCGTCATAGACACTTCAGTCTCCGTCAGCGTGCATCGCTCGATCAACGCGATCCCGCGCGCCGAGTGGGACAAATGCTTCCCCGGCGAGGCGGAAGGCTGGGCCTACCATCGCGCGGTCGAGGGTGCAGGGCTGCCCGGGTTCGAGTTCCGGTACCTCGTCGTCGAGGAAAGCGGGACCGCGCTTGCCGTGGCACCCGCCTTCATGACCGAATACAACCTGGGCACAACCGTGCAGGGCGCATCGAGAAGCGCGCTGGAGCGAGTCGCCCAAGTGATCGGGCGGCTGCTCACGCTGCGCCTTTTGTGCATCGGCTCTCCACTGACGGATAAATGCGCGCTGGGCTTGACGCCCGCACTTGGCGTGCACAGGCGCCAGGAAGTCGTCGCCCTGATGCTCACGGCCCTCGACCGGCTTGCAAGAGAAACCGGGATCGGGCTCCTCGCCGCAAAAGACGTCGCAGTCGATGGATTGCCCTCCGGCGTGGGCGAAGCATTTGCGCAAGCCGGATTCTCGCGACTGCCGAGCCTGCCGAACGCGGCGCTCTACCTGCCTTTTGAAGGCGAAGAGGATTATCTCAAGTCGCTCTCGCGCTCGGCGAGGCGCGACGTGAAGCGCAAGCTGCGCACCGCCGGGGAAGTGGGCATCCAAGTGCTTCGCGGCCGGGAAGCGCTCGGACACGTCGACGAACTCGCGCGGCTCTACGATTTGCAGCGAAGCGCCTCGAGCGTGGACTTCGATCAGTTCGAGGCGCTGACCCCGGCGTATTTCAGGAACGTCCTGTCAGAAGAAGCGATGAATCCGATCGTCTTCCTGTATTCGCATGGCGGCCGGATCGTTGCCTTCAACCTCTGCTATCACAGCAGCCAGGTGTTCGTGGATAAGTTCATCGGGTTCGATCAGGGCATAGCGAAGGACGTCGACCTTTATGTGCTGAGCTGGATGACCAACGTGCGCTACTGCCTTTCGCATGGGATCGCCGCGCTGCAAACCGGGCAGACCGGTTATGCAATGAAGCGCCGGCTGGGGAGCGCGCTCGAGCCCGGTTGGATTTTCTTTCGCCATCGTAATCCGGCGGTCAATCTCGTGTTGCGGCTCGCGGGGCCATTGCTTGCCCCCGCCCGCTATGACAAGTCGCTGGGCGATTCGGCTGAAGGGGCGGCATGAGCGACATCGCTGAACGCCGACTGGTCGTAACGTGGACGCTGCTGCTCGCGCTGGATGTCGGACTGCAGGTGCTCATGAAGCTTGCCGCCGACCAACTCGACCCGATTCCATTCGGGGTTGAATGGCTCCGGGCGGCGGCTTCGTCATGGCTCGTGTGGCTTTCGCTTGCGGGGTACTTCGCGACCTTCGTCCTGTGGCTTGCGATCCTGCATGGAAGCCCGCTGAGCGCGGCCTTCCCAGCGACCGCGCTCGTCTACGTATTGGTGCCGCTGTGCGGCTGGGTGTTCCTGAAGGAAGCATTCAACGCCGGGCAGGCCGCCGGCATCGCGCTGATCCTCGCAGGCATCATCCTGCAGCGGGATCCTGCCAAGGATTCCTGACTACAGGTTCCGGCCCAGGCCCAAGTACAGGAACGGCACATCCCGCCGCTCGACGATCGGACTCGAGGCGGCGCCCGACCCCAGGCGCGTGATGTTCGCGCCAAACATCAGGGCGTATTGCTTGGTCATGTTGTATTGGCCGGTCACCCACAACGTCAGGTTCGTGGCGGCCGCGGCGGTGTAGAGCGGTCGCGCGGCGGTCACCTCCGTCGGCGTGACGCCGAAATAGTAGTTGTTGAGCCGCGCATCGGATCGCGACACTTCGAGCGTTCCCGACACGTTCCAGCGGTCGTTCTTGATGAAGGGGCGGTTGAGCAGCAGGTCGAGGTAGCTGCCCCGGCTGTTATTGCCCAGGTCGCTGAAATACCCGAGGCTCATGGAGCCATATGCGTTTTCGGCGTTATAGGTCACGCCGCCAAAGAGGCTGCTGCGACGGCTCGCCATGCCCGCAAGCCGCGGTCCGTCGCCGGCGTTGAAGCCGATCCTCGGCTCGACGGCCAGGCTGATGCCCTGCTTCTTGTCTTCACTCGACCACACATACGCACCCGCGCGATAGAGGTCGACGTAGAACCAGTCGTTGTAATCGATGTATGCAATGGGAAGGGCCACTGCCTGCGTCGATTTGCCGCCGACGTATTTCGGGAAAGCAACGACGCCGGCGCCGAGCGTGCCGCTCCAACCGGCGTCGCCCGTGGTCGTGCCAGGGGACGGTTGCGCATGGGCGGCCGCGCATGCCAGCAGCAGGCAGGTGAGCGACGGCAGGAGCGTACGGCTGACATGATCCAAGGCGGGCATTGCGGACTCTTTCTGGGAAATACCGGACTAGGCGGAAACTGCTTTTGCGGTTTTCCGGCTTAAGGTGTGAACGTAGTCGAGTACGGGGCTGAGATCGGAGAATACCCGGTATGGGACTTTGCGCGCGGCGAGTTCCCTGGCCAGCGTGTCTTTCGCGAACACCACATCGGCGGCCAAAGCCGCGTCGAGGTCCGAACGGCCATCCCCCGCGAAAATGATCGTATTGCGCTCGTAGCCTGCCAAGTGCTTCGCTTTCGCGTTAGCCGAGCGGGGGAACGCCGGTTCATGGAACGGGAACCCCGGCTGCAGCCGGTCGCCGGCAAATCCGAGGTCGTTTGCAAACACGGGCACCGCGCCGATTCCATTGCAATCGAGGATGCGCCGGATGAGCGGCAGGAAGCTGTCGCTCACGACGATTGTCTCCACACGCTCCATCTGCGCCCACTCGAGGATTTCGAGGAAGGCCGCATCGACCCGGATGCCGGCCAGGTAGTCCATCAGCGCCGCGCGCGTTACGCGCAGGTTTTCCACCTGGAGGCGCAGGCAGTCCCGGGCAGAGAGCCTTCCCGCGCTCCATTCGGTCTCCCACTCCCGCCAATCCTCATTGGGCGAGAATTTCTGGATGATCTCGTCGAGCACATCCCCATCGGTCAGGGTGTTGTCGAAGTCGAAAACAAGGACGGGCTTATGCATTGCTCACCGATTGGCAGAATGACTGGAGGCGGGCAGCCACCTTCGCCCGTTCGAGGTCGGCGGTAATGACGTGATAGGACTCCTCAAGCAATACGAGGTGCTTCGACGTCGACCCGACGCGGTCATATATGTACTGGGAATTGCGCGGGCTCGTCATATCGTCTTTCTTGGCCTGCATCAGGAGCACAGGACTTTTCACTTTCGAAAGGATTTGCTTGCACTCGCCGATCAAGGGCCGCATTTCGCAAAAGAGCCGGACGGGAAAATGCGCGTAACCGAGTGAGGCTGCCCCGCTGCTGTCCTGGACCGAGGACCGTTCGTACTGGGCAGCGACCTTTTTTCGCAATGTCTCGTCACGAAGTCCGTAAGGCTCTCTTTCGCGAAAAAAACTGAAGTATTTGAGCGGAGTGTAATCGACGATGGGAATCAGCTTTTTGAGCCAGGGGACGTTCCATCCGTCGTAGAAAAGGGTCGGGGAAAGGCATGCTACACCGGCGACATCTTCGGGAAATTCCGCGGCAAGCATCAGGCTGAGGATAGCGCCTAAGGAAAGTCCGCCAATGACTAGGGGAACGTTTTTGGCCCGGGCCACATCGCGGGAGGCAAGAAAGGCCTCTTTGGCTGACGCGTAAAGCTCCGTCCAGCGGGTCCTTGCCAGGACGCTCAACGGCTGGCCATGGTTTACAAGTCTCGGGCAATCCACCGAGTATCGGCCCCGATATTGCAAGTGATAAGCGACGTATCCCAGTTCGGTAGGCGACCCGGTCAAGCCATGAAGTAACAGGACGTGACACTTCCCGTCGGCAGGAAGGAACAGGCCCCGGTCACTCAGTTCAACCCGATTCTGCGGCCTGAGATAGGCCCATTCGACAGACATATGTAAGCATCCATTCAGGTGCGCACCCCTCGAAAAACGGCTCGTTCCCGCGGGCAGTCGCGATGGTATCTTCGGCAGTCGTATTTCGCAAACATTCCCTCTTTTTTCATTCGCTTACATCTTTGGAACCCTCAGGCAGGCGACCATTAGGGAAGCGGACACAACTCATCGCAGTCCTTCCCGGTTTTGCTGGGTTTATTACGGCCCGACAGGTAGGTTTGAAGCGAGCGCAAGCGGCAATATGCACGTCCGACCCTTTCTCGTTTTGTAAACGAATTGTTGCAGAAATAGGTGGGGAAAGTCACACTTGATTTATGAAGATTCTTCGACGAAATCTCGTCTATTCCGATGGCAGTCCCCCTGACTGAAGAGATTGAATGAATAAGCCGTTGCCCGAAGTGCAAGCCGCACACATTCGCGAGGACGAACTCGACCTGCTCGAAAAGGAGGCCCGGTACTGCTCGCACGGCGACACCGTGCACTACGCAGAGCATCCCAAGTTCTTCGATCGCTGCGAAGGCAGTTACCTCTTTGACCTGCACGGCCAGGCGTACCTCGACCTGCAGATGTGGTATTCGGCCGTCAATCTCGGGTACGCGAATCCCGTGGTGACCGAAGCCATGCGCGCGCAGATGGAAAAGCTGCCGCAGCTCGCCTGCCAATACCTGCACCGTGAAAAAATCGAGCTGGCCGAAATGATTTGCGACAGCGTCGAGCGCGGCTTCGGGATGAAAGGGCGCGTGCATTTCAACGTTGGCGGCGCCCAGGCCGTGGAAGATGCGCTGAAGCTCGTGCGCAAGTCCACCGGACGCCAGCACATGCTGGCCTTCCAGGGCGGCTACCACGGCCGCACGCTCGGCGCCTCTGCCATTACCTCTTCTTACCGGTACCGCGAGGCGTTCGGGGAATTCGCCGATCGTGCGGAGTTCATTCCCTTCCCTTATACGTTCCGCTCCTCGTTCCCGGGTGACGCGGCAAAGACGGAGGACTGGTGCATCGGCGAATTCGACCGGCTCTTCGCGCACGAGTACACGGGTGCATGGAATTCCAAGACCGGGCGCTCCGAGTTTGGCGCCTTCTTCGTCGAGGCGGTCCAGGGCACCGGCGGCTACGTCATTCCGCCGAAAAATTATTTCCGCCGCCTTGCGAAGATCTGCAAGGAGCGCGGCATCCTGCTGGTGGATGACGAAATCCAGATGGGCTTTCACCGCACGGGGAAGATGTGGGCGATGGTGCACTTCGACGTCCAGCCGGACATCATCGTGTTCGGCAAGGCGCTCACCAATGGAATGAACCCGATCTCCGGCATCTGGGCGCGCGAGGAACTCATCAATCCGGCCGTGTTCGGCCCGGGCTCGACGCACTCGACCTTCGCTTCGAACACGCTCGGCACCGCGACCGGCCTGGCGGTCATGAGAATCTTCGCCGAAAACGATTACGAAGCCTCTGTCAAAGAGAAAGGCGCCTACTTCCTCGAGAAGCTCCGTGACATCAAGAGTCGCCACAAAGAGGTCGGCGACGTGGACGGCCTCGGACTGGCGTTGCGCATGGAGATGTGCACCGCGGACGGCTTCACGCCGAGCCGGGAACTCGCCGACCGCATGTTCCAGATCGGCCTGGACGGCGGCTTGCCGCTCGGACCGAGCCGCAACATGGGCCTCGTCCTCGATATTGGCGGCTATTACAAGAACGTCATCACGCTGGCGCCATCGCTGGAAATTTCCGATTCGGAGATGGACCTAGCGGCGGTCGCGCTTGAACACGTTCTGGTAGCAGCGAAGTCATTGCACTAAGTTCGCTCTGCGTCAAGGGCGCGCCGCCCCCCCGAGCTGACGGACGTTACATGCGACGTCCTATCATGCTGCCCACAACCGATCCGACCGCGGTGCCCACGATACGGCCGTCGCCTCTTCCAAAGCGGCTGCCGACGACTGCCCCCACAATTGCACCGCCAACGCTGCCGACTCGCGGAGGCGAGTAGGCCGGTTGATAGCCATAGTCGTACTGAGCAGCATAAGCGGGCTGCGAGACGTAGACTGGCGGGGGAGCGCCATAGACCACCTGCGGCTGGCTATAGACCATTTGCGGCTGCTGATAAATGACCTGCGGCTGTTGATAGATCACGGGCGGCGGCGAGTACGCCACCGGAGGAGGGCCGTAGTAGCCCGGAGGGGGGCCATACATAGTAGGCTGGTGCCTCCCCATAATAAACGTGGTCCCAAGCGAACGCTGGGCCCGTCGCAGCCAACGATGCACCTGCCGCTCCAAGTGCGAGAAGTGCTTTAGTGAATTTGTTCATGTGACGTTTCCTCCCTGTGGTGACCAAGCTGTCGCCACTATTATTGGAAGAAGGTTTGTCAGCCGTTGTGAGCGTTTGCAACCGATTGTTACAGGTCCCCTTCTCAGTACCGATAGACGGCACCTCCGTCGATGCGGACTCGGTCTCCCGTTTGCAGGTCTGTCACGTTCTCCTGGACGACGGTCTGATAGTTACCGTTGTCCATCCGAACCGTGATCCGAAAGGATTCATGAGGAGCCCGACGACGCTGTTCGATCTGGTTTCCTGCATACGCCCCGCCCGCGGCACCCGCGATTGTGGCCACTGAGCGACCGGTGCCCCGACCAACCTGGCTGCCGATCAGCCCGCCTACTATTCCGCCAATGACGGTTCCGGCGACATTGCTCGACGCTTCGCGACTCACGAGTTCAATCCGATCCACCGTTCCAATATATGCGCCCTGGGTTGGGTACCCTTGCGAGGGATAGCCCTGAGAAGGGTATTGGGGCGATGGATATTGGCCTTGAGCCGGATAAGTCTGGGACGGATATGCCGGGGACGGAGATTGAGCTTGATAGTTCGGCTGGGTGCCGCAGGCAGACAGCGCGAGCATGGTCCCCACTGATAATGCTATTAGTGAATGATTGGTCATGAGGCACTCCTTTTTCTCGACACAATGGCAAGAGCAAATCCTCAACCACAATCCGTGCGAGCTCTGTGCGGTATAGAACAGAACATCGAAAGAATCCGCTCATACTGGGCCGAATTCCACGCTTTATGCCAAGCCCAACCCTTAACAGAATCGAGCAAGCACATGCTGATACGAACAAGCGCTACCTACGCCATATGCTTGCTTTCACTTGTACTGGTCACGGGATGTGAAACCACGACGTCGGGCGGAGTTGTGGGGAGCGATCGCAAGCAACTTCTGCTTGTTTCATCGCAGCAACTCAACCAAGTATCGGCGCAGGGGTACGTAAAGCTCAAGTCGGAGGCCACCGGTAAGGGACTGCTTAATCAGGACCGAGCAGCGCTTCAGCGTGTGAGCGCGATTGCGGGCCGCCTCGAGCCACAAACGCGATTCTTCCGTCAGGACGCACCGGGATGGAATTGGGAAGCTAACGTGATCACCAGCGAGCAGATCAACGCGTTTGCAATGCCGGGCGGCAAGATCATGGTCTATACCGGGCTGCTGAATAAGCTTCATCTCACTGATGACGAACTTGCCGTTGTGCTTGGCCATGAAATCGCACACGCATTACGGGAGCACTCGCGTGAGCAGGTGTCTCAGGCGCTTGCTGCGCAGACGGCAATCGGAATTGGAAGCGCCCTGCTCGGTCTTGGTCAGGGAGCGGCGCAACTCGGCAACGCGGGCTACGACGCCCTGATCGCCACCCGATTCAGCCGCACTGATGAAGACGAAGCCGATCGTATTGGACTCGAGCTGATGGCGCGCGCGGGCTATGACCCGCACGCCGGCGTCACGCTTTGGCAAAAAATGCTGACCGCGAAAAGCGGATCCAGTTCTCCTTCTTTCCTCAGCAGTCATCCCACTGACGCGAGTCGCGTCCAAACCGTCCAATCGTTGCTGCCGGCCGTTACGCCACTTTATTTAGCCGCCAAACGCCAATAGGCAGGAGTCGATCCTTAGGCCTTTTTCTTCTCGGCTGACTTATTCGTATCGTGGGCGGCCTTCGGCGCGGGCTGTTGCGCTGCTCGTGGCGGTTGCGGCGGCGGTGACGGATGCGCGATCGGTGCGGGCGGCCGGATAGGCGCTGACGAAAATTGATGGGTCACCGGTCTGGCCGGATGCTGCGGCGCTTGCGCCGTCGGTACGGGCGGACGCGCTTGTGGTGAGGCTAACGGCTGCGAAGCGAACGGAGGGTGTGCGACCGGCACGCGCGGCCGGATAGGCGTAGGCGAAGGTTGCGGTGTCACGGATCTCGCAGGTTGCTGCGGTGCTTGCGCTGTCGGAGC
>JANXRZ010000029.1 GCA_025352885.1 Pseudomonadota bacterium
ATGCCGATGGTGACTTCGGTGAGCGCGAACCGCGCGCCCGGTACCGCGTACGCAAAGTCACACGCGAGCGCCATTTCCAGGCCGCCGGCGTAGGCGTGGCCATTGACCGCCGCAATCACCGGCACGGGCAACTCCATGAGCGTCCAATAGGCTTCCTCGAAGATCTCGTGCTGGCGCTGCCAGGTCTCCACGCTCATGCCGTTGCGCTCTTTCAGATCGCCTCCAGCGCAGAACGCTTTGGATCCGGAGCCTGTGAGCACGACCGCGCGAACGTCGCCAGCCTCGCGCGTGAGGCCGACCCATAGGTCGCGCAGGTCGAGGCCCATCTGGGTGTTGAGCGCATTGGCGACCGCCGGCCGGTTGAGCGTGACGAGCAGGATATGCGGCTCGGGCGTCGTGACCTCGAGCGTTTGCCAGGCGGAAGGCATGGCCATGCGTCAGTCGCGCTTTCTAGTCGCGCTTATACGGGCGGGTTACCGTAAGGCGCACGGAGAGGCCGGCGCGCACCGCCACATCGACCAGGCGATCGAGGCTGAATCCGTCGCTCTTCTCGTTGAGGAGCGCGCTGACCTGAGGTTGCGCGAGACCGAGCTGGGTCGCCACTTCCTTCTGCGTGAGGCCGGCCTGGGCGAGGCGTTCGGCGATGGCTGCCAAGACCTGTGCGCGCATTTGCGCGCTCGTGGGTAAGGCGGGACGTCTTGTCGCCATGCGTCGGTCTCCTGTTCGGTCCGCGGGAACGTGGCAGGCTTCGGGCACGCCTCGCGGGTGGTGCGTCTTATAACAAAATAATTATGCCAGATTCTCGGAGAACCGCACCAACAGCCATTCTGGGGAACACAATGTTGCGAATTTCAGGCTCCCTCGCGACCCCTTCCCGGAGCTCGCCGGCACCCGGTCCGGCACCGCGTCCATGATAGACTTGCACCCGAAAACGCGCGGACTGCGCAAGCTGCAGCCAGGCCGCCGAGCCGCTTCCCGGCACTGACACGGAACCCACTGGCTAATCGCGGCACTGCACCTTTGCGCATTCTCCTTTCCAACGACGACGGCTACTTCGCGCCCGGCCTTGCGGTGCTGGCCGAACATCTCGCCGGCCTCGGCGAAATCACCGTGATGGCACCGGAGCGCGATCGAAGCGGCGCTTCCAATTCACTCACGCTGGACCGGCCGCTCATGGTCCGGCGCGCGGCCAACGGCTTTTCCTATGTGAACGGGACGCCGACCGATTGCGTGCACCTTGCGGTCACCGGATTTCTCGAGCACCAGCCCGACATCATCGTCTCGGGCATCAACTACGGCGCCAACATGGGCGACGACACGATTTATTCCGGCACCGTTGCGGCGGCGACCGAAGGGTTCCTCCTCGGCATCCCGTCGATCGCAATTTCGCTGGCAAGCCACGCAGGAAAAAATTTCGCGACCGCCGGACGTGTCGCAGCAGGGCTCGTCGAGCGCTTCAAGCGTTCGCCGTTCGGCGAGCCGGTGCTTCTCAACGTCAACGTCCCCGACTTGCCGGAGACTGAAATCACTGGGCTCGAAGTTACTCGCCTTGGGAAGCGCCACAAGGCGGAGCCCGTCGTGAAATCCGTCAACCCGCGTGGCCAGACCATTTACTGGATAGGCGCCGCGGGCACGGCGCAAGACGGCGGTCCCGGCACGGATTTCCATGCGGTCGCCAACGGGGCCGTGTCGATCACGCCGCTGCAAGTGGATCTCACGCATCGCGGCCAGAACGCACTCGTAAGTGAATGGATGGGGACATAGACGCCGTGCGCGACGCAAGGCGCCTTGCCGGCATCGGTATGACGTCGCAGCGCACGCGCGAACGCATGGTCGACCGCCTGCGGGAGCAAGGGATCACCGACGAGCGCGTGCTCTCGGCGATGGCCGCGGTGCCGCGCCATGTCTTCGTCGAGGAGGTGCTGGCCAGCCGCGCGTACGAGGACACCGCGCTGCCTATCGGGCTGGGCCAGACGATTTCCCAGCCTTACGTCGTGGCAAAAATGATCCAGGCGCTTCGCTCGGGCGGCCGGGATCTGGGCAAGGTGCTCGAAGTCGGCACGGGCTGCGGCTACCAGGCGGCCGTGCTCGCGCATGTGGCGCCCGAGGTGTATTCGATCGAGCGCATCCAGGCGCTGCTCGACCGGGCGCGCAGCAACCTGCTCGGCCAGAAGCTCGCGAACCTGCGCCTCACCTATGGCGATGGCAACCTCGGCATTCCCAAGGCCGCGCCTTTCGACTCGATCATCGTGGCGGCGGCGGCGCCCGAGGTGCCGGCCGCGCTCTTACAACAGCTGGTCGTGGGTGGCAGAATGATCCTTCCGCTCAAGACCCCGCAGGCGGGACGCGGAACGCAGCAGCTGGTGCTGATCGAACGCGGTCCGAGGGGCTACAACGAGACGACTATGGATGCCGTGAGATTCGTTCCGCTCGAAACGGGCAGGCAGTGAAGGCGGGGGCGCTCCGGCTCCCGGCGGCCGCGTGCTTCGCTGCTGCGCTCCTCGCGGGCTGCGCGAGCCGGCCGACTTCGGCACCGGTCGTCGAGCGCTCCCCTTCTGTCCTCAACGCACCGAAGCCGCCGGTCGCGCAAGTCGCTCCAACACCGGGCGCGGCGGTTGCGCCCTCCGGCTATTACCAGGTGAAGCGCGGCGACACTCTCTACAGCATCGCGCTCGATCACGGCGTCGATCCCCGCGACCTTGCGCAGTGGAACCGGCTCGAAAGTCCCGGCCGGCTGCTACCCGGGCAGTCGTTGCGCGTGACGCCACCCGAAGGCGAGCCCGCAGTGCAGATCGGCGCGGCGCGAGGCGCGGGCGCGATCGATGCGAGGCCGATCGAGTCGCGGCCCCTCGACAACCGGCCGGCGCAGCCTTCCTCGCCGCCGCCTTCATCGGCGGCGACAAAGACCGAGCCCAAGGCCTTGCGCCTACCGTATTCGCCCGAGAATCTGGCACTTTTGCAAAAGGGCGGCGAGCCGCAGCAACAGCACCCTGCGCCGCCGACTGCGCGTGTCGAGCCTGCCGCCCAGCCGCCGGCCAAGGCTGCAGCAGAGCCGCGTGAAGCCGAGGGCATCGAGTTCGTCTGGCCGGCGCGTGGAAAAGTGCTGACGGCCTTTGCCGAGCCGACCAGCAAAGGCCTGGACATCGGCGGCAAGGCCGGCGACCCCGTGGTCGCCGCGGCCAGCGGCCGGGTGATCTACATCGGCACCGGCATTCGCGGGTACGGCAAGCTTATCGTGATCAAGCACGACAACAACTTCAACAGCGTCTACGCGCACAACCGCGAGATCCTCGTGAAGCAGGACCAGGCGGTGGCTCGCGGCCAGAAAATCGCGGAGCTTGGCGACACCGACGCCGAATCGCCCAGACTGCACTTCGAAATCCGTAAGTCCGGCAAGCCCGTCGACCCCGCAAAGTACCTGCCGCCGTCCTGAGGGTGATTCAGCGCACCGCCATCGCCTGGCGGAGGCTCTGCGCGAGATCGGTGACCGCTGCGGCATAGAACGAGCTGCGGTTATAGCGCGTGATCACGTAGAAGTTCTCCAGTCCAACCCGGTATTCGGTCGGGTAATCCGGCGTGACGAGGTCGATTAGCGCACCGAGAGTGCCGGGACGCGGGGCCGGATCGGCCACGAATGCGATGCCGGCCGCCGCAAGGTCTTCGAGCGTCCGGGCCGGCTTGATGCCTTCTGCAACCAGTGCAGCTGCGTCGGCCTGACGGATCGTCGCCGGATACGCGATGGGCTCACCCGCCACCCAGCCATGCGATTTCAGGAAATTCGCAACCGAGCCGATGGCATCGACGGGACTGGAGCGCAGGAGCGCCACGCCGTCGCCGTCGAAATCCACCGCCCAGCGTCGGTAACTGTTCGGCATGAATTGCGGAATGCCGATGGCGCCGGCATAAGATCCCCGCACTTCGAAAGGGTCGAGCTTCGCTTCGCGCGTAAACAGCAGGAACGCCTCGAGTTCCGAGCGGAAATACTCGGCGCGCGGCGGATAGTCGAACGCGAGCGTCGCCAGCGCGTCGGCCACGCGCCACTTGCCCATGTTCTGGCCGTAGAACGTCTCGACGCCGATGATCGCGACGATGATCTCCTTCGGGACGCCGTATGCTTGCTCAGCCCGAAGGAGCGCTTCTGCGTGCTTGCCGATGAACCGGACGCCTTCGGCGATATGCCGGTCGTTCACGAAGATCGGGCGATAGTTGAGCCAGGAGCGTGTTCTCGGCGAAACAGGCGGGCGAATGGCGGACAGGATCTCCGGCTGTCGCTTTGCCTTACCGAACAATCCTAGAAGCTCTTTTTCGGCAAATCCGTGCCGCGCTGCCATGTCGGCGATGAACTCGCGCACTTCCGGCCGGTTCGGGTAGCTGTATCGATCGACGGCGGACGGCGACGTCTGCGCCGCAGCGGGCGCTGCAACGGAGAGAAGGGCCGCGATGACCAAGCCGATGTGCGAAATGAAGCGTTTCATGCGGGACGCAGATCCTTTACCGAGCGCTTCAGCGCATCGATTTCTGTTTGGGGGCGGGAGGCGCCGTAGCGCAGGGCCATATACCGTTCGCCGATCGAGAGAATGGCGTCGGCGACGCCAGGAAGAGTGCCAGCGGCACGCTCGCTGAAATCGCGCGGGCCTTCGTACGACTTGCGGGAAACACCTGCCGACGCGAGCTTGCGGCAGAAGGCGAGCCAGAGCTTTTGCACGGGGTCCGGGCGCACGATGCGCTTGAGCGACCAGGCGAGGAGGCCGGCCATGATGAGGCCCAGCAGCGAAATCATGACAGTCACCATCTTCTTCCAGTCGGCGTCCGTAAAGCCGATGCGGCCGAGTAACTCGCGTTGACGCTCGGTGTTGTAGCCGAGCACCCAGAGGTTCCACTGGTTGGCTAGCGCCTCCCAGTTGTAACGCAGCGACTTCAGCCACGCGGTGTCTATGCGCATGAGGTAGGGCACGGGATCGCCGGCCGGCAACGAATTGGCCATGCCCGAATCGACGCGGCCCGGCATCGATACGGCGGTCGGGTCCACGCGCACCCATCCCTTCGTGGGAACGTGCACCTCCGCCCACGCATGGGCCTCGGCTTGTCGCACAGTGATGTAGCCGTCGAGCGGATTGAAGTCGCCGCCCTGGTAGCCGGTCACAACGCGCGCGGGCACGCCAGCAGCCCGCATGAGCACGACGAAGGCCGATGAAAAGTGCTCGCAGAAGCCGCGCTTCGTGTCGAACAGGAATTCATCGACGCTGTCGCGGCCCAGTGGGGGCGGCAGCAGGGTGTAGACGAACCGCTGCGCCCGCAGCCACGTGATCGCATGGTTCATGAGCGCCTCGTCACCGGCGATGGTGCGACGCCACTCTTGTGCAAGCGCAACGGTGCGCGGGTTGAACCCGGCCGGCAGCAAGGTCCCGCGCGCGAGGCTGCCTGGCGTTTCGGTGTCGGAGCGGCGGCCGCCGGCCACGCTGGTCATTTCATAGCGCATGCGGTTGCGGACCTCGGCGTAAGACATGATCTGCTCGTCATTCGAGAGCCATGCGTTCGGCGGCAGGGACGCCGCGGTCTCCAGCGCGAACAGCCAATTGCGGTTATGCGGCTCGATCACCACCGAGTACTCGAATTTCGCTTCGCCCCCGCCGACCTCATCCGGCACACGCACGCGCCGCGGGCCCGTTCGCCAGGTGCGCCCGTCGAAATCCCAAAGCACCGGCCCGCGCCAATAGAGTTGGCGATGCGTCGGCGCCGGACCCTTGAACAGCGCGCGAAAGGCGATTGCGTCCGAAATGGAAAGCTGCGAGAGCGTTCCCGGCGACATGGAATCGGACAACCCCGTGATGCCTGAATAGGCGTCCTGCGGCATGCCCCAAAGCGGACCCTGCACGCGGGGAAAGAGTACGAACAGCACCGCGGCAACCGGGACTGCATGAAGGAGCAGCATGCCCGCCGTGCGCAGGTTTGCTCCCGGTGCGCGCAGCGGCGCGCTGAAGGACACCAGTGCACCGGTAATCGCGACCAGCGCCCCACACATGATCAAAGCGGTCTGGATCGATTGCGTGAACAGGAAATTGGTCAGCACCAGGAAGTAGCACAGGAACACGACCATCGTCGCATCCCGGTGCGAGCGCATCTCGAGCAGCTTGAGCCCCGCGAGCATCATGAGCAGCGCGATGCCGGAGGCTCGCCCGAAGATGGTGCGGTACTCGATGCCGATCGCGGCGATGCCGAGGAGCGCGATGACGACCAGCAGCCAGTTGGCGGGCAGCCGCCGCTGGCTAAGCGCGAGATAGGTGCGCCAGCCGAACAGGCAAACGGCGAAAAGCGAGAGCCACCAGGGCACGCGCACTGCGTGCGGTGCCATGACGAAGATCAGGCAGCCGCAGATCCAGCCCAGGTCGCGCCCTGTGATGGCACGCAATTCCGGTGAAAGGGGGTGCGCAACGGCGGGATGTGAAACGGCGGGGCGAGCGGCAGCCGGGGTCATCGCGTCATCCCGATTCGTAGAGCGCGAGCGCGGTGAGGCAGGCTGTCCGGTGGGCGTCCCCATTCCCCAGCGGCAAGTCGAGCCGTGGGATGCGCAAGCCATAGCGCAGTCCGGAAGTTTCGGCCGCGAGAATCCATCCGGCCAGCCTGGAGAGCTTTGCTTCGAGGTCGAGTGACCGTGGCAACTGGTCCCAGTCGAGAATCAGCTCGGCTGAGGCATCGCCCGTGAATTGCTTGGTCAGCATGGTCTCGCTTCGCGCAACGGCCTTCCACGCGACATGGCGAGGCGAGTCGGCGAGCTGGTAGGTACGCAGGCTGGAAAAATCGTCAGTGCCTTGCGTGGTCGCCTGGCGCGAGCCGAAGCTCGGATCGGAACTGGCGGGCGGCAGCGCCGATTTTTCCGGCCGCGGGTAGACGAGGCAGCGAAAGTCCGGATGCACTTGGCTCCACGCGCGAAAAAGCCCGAGCGGGTATCGGGTCTCGAGACGCACACGAGCGATGTCGAGCCATCCCCGGCTCAGGGCGGTCACGGGCAGCACCACCTCAGCGCTCCCGGCCGCGGGAACATCGGTCACGGTCTGCGCGCCGGAGGCATCGTGCCGCACCATCACCGCGGGGCGCGTCCAGTCCGAGGCGTTTTCGATGAAAAGACGAAACTGCGCCGACTCGCCGGCGAATACCGGTTCGGCCCGGCCGGTGGATATGACAAGGCGCGCGAGGTTGCGCACGGTGTGCACCATGCCCGCGATGCCCATGCCGGCAAGGAGGAAAGTGAGCATGAACCCCAGCGAGAGCACGTAATTGATCGAGCCGACCAACATGATGAGCAGCGTCGCGGCGAACATCATCCCGAGGCGGGTCGGCATGATGTACACACGCCGATGGCCAAGCGTAATCGCGCCACGCTCCGGCACTTCGGCCCGGAAAAACCAGCCGCGTCGGCCTGTGGACGCGGGCGCTGAGGCGGAGAGCGCTTTCGCCATGTCAGCTCGTCGCTCCGTGGTAGCCCCACTTGCCCTTCCAGGCGCCGAGCACGAGATCGGGATACTCGGAGCGCCCCAGGCTGCCGTTGTAGCGGCCGAGCGCGCGGAAGTAATCGCCCTTCTCGATGTCGAGGTAATGGCGCAGGATCACGCAGCCATAGCGCACGTTCAGCCGCGCATGGAAAAGGTTGTGGCTCGGGTGCCCGAGCAGGTTGATCCAGAAGGGCATCACCTGCATGTAGCCGCGTGCGCCGGCGCTGGAGATTGCGTATTTACGAAAGCCGCTTTCCACTTCCATGAGGCCGAGCACGAGTTGCGGGTCGATCCCGGCGCGCATCGCTTCATGATGGACGGTCTTGAGCAGTTCGGTGCGGCTCCGGCGATCCGGGATGCGCCGTGCAAGGCGCGAGGACATTTCATTCAACCAGGTGCGCGCACTCTCCGGGTCCTTGAACGACAGGTAGGGCGCGGATTGGTCGCTCACTGCGGCGGACATCGCGGCGCGGACGTTGTCGGCGAGCGGCTCGTATTGTTGCGCGCCGGCGAAAGCGGCGCCGCACGCAAGCAGCAGTACCGCGAAGAGCGGGGCCCTCACGCAGGCGCGAGCCGGGCCTTGATCGCCGATACGGCCTCGCCATGGGGCAGGAGCGAAGGTTGCGCATCCTGCCGACCCTTGTATTCGACCGTGCCGGCGGCGAGGCCTTTTTCTGAGACCACGAGCCGGTGCGGCACGCCGATGAGTTCCATGTCGGCGAACAGGCTCCCGGGCCGCTCGTCGCGATCGTCGAGCAGCGCGTCGACGCCGGCGGCAAGAAGCTCCGCGCACAGCTTGTCGGCAGCTTCCTTGACCGCGGCGCTCTTGTGATAGCCGATCGGCACCACGCAGGCCTCGAACGGCGCAATCGGGGCGGGAAAGATCGCGCCTTTGGCGTCGTGTGCCTGCTCGATCGCGGCCGCGACAATGCGCGTGATGCCGATGCCGTAGCAGCCCATCTCGAAGGGCTTGGCTTCGCCCTTATCATCGAGGAAGGTCGCTTTCATCTTGTCCGAGTACTTGGTGCGCAGCTGGAAGATGTGCCCGACTTCGATGCCGCGGCACAGTTCGAGTTTTCCCTTGCCGTCCGGGCTCGGGTCGCCCGCCAGCACGTTGCGCAGATCGGCAACGAGATCGGGCTCGGGGAGGTCGCGTCCCCAGTTCACGCCCGTGAGGTGAAAGCCCTCGTCGTTCGCGCCGCAGACGAAATCCGCCATTGCCGCCACCGACCGGTCGGCGATCACCTTGAACCCGCTCACGCC
>JANXRZ010000103.1 GCA_025352885.1 Pseudomonadota bacterium
GGCGGGTTCAAGGGGTCGTCGCAACGCCTTGTTGTTTTGCTGAGCATACGTGAGCACGGAGAGCTTCGGCAGGTGTCTTCCAGCCTAGGGTCTTGCGGGGGCGGCTGTTCAGGGCAGCGGCGACAGCGTCGAGTTCAACACGAGAGTGCCGCGAGAGATCCGTGCCCTTGGGGACGTACTGGCGCAGCAGACCATTCGTGTTCTCGTTCGTGCCGCGTTGCCAAGGGCTATGTGGATCGCAGAAGTAGATCGGCAGTCCTGTTTCAACTCGGAGCTGGGCGTGTTGAGCCATCTCGGCGCCCTGGTCCCAGGTAAGTGAACGGCGAAGCTGCTTCGGCAAAGTCACGATGGCGGCCGCGATGGCATTGCGGACGGCAGCGGCCCCGTGCCCGGCCAGTGCAGGACCGTTCTTGATCCGAGGCTGCCCGAAGCCGTTCATGCGAGGTAGGTGCAGCAAGATGGTGAAGCGAGTCGTACGCTCCACAAGGGTGCCGATCGCAGAGCTACTGAAACCAACAATCAGATCACCTTCCCAGTGTCCCGGCACCGCACGATCCTCGGCTTCGGCGGGGCGCTCGCTGATCATGACTTCGGAGCTCACAAAGCTCTTCCCTCGCCCTCGGTTGCGAGCCCTGGGAACCCGCAGCGCCCGCCCTGTCCGCAAGCACGCCACCAGTTCGCGTCGTAGCGCACCGCGGCCCTGCACATAGAGCGCTTGATAGATGGCTTCGTGCGAGATGCGCATCCTCTCATCTTGCGGGAAATCCACCGTTAGCCTTTTCGCAATCTGCTCGGGACTCCACGAACGCGCCCAGCGCCGGTCTTGCCGCGGACCGTGACGACGTCCCGCCCACTGCACGTTGGGACCGGGCACACTCGCGCCGTTAGAGGCTGCGATCCGGCCAGCAAGCCGTTCCTGCACGTACGCGCGCAGCTCGTCGCATGCCACAAGCTTCGCCATCTTCGGGCGTTTTGCTTTCCGGTCTGCGTGCCACTGAGCCGTCGTCGCGCGATACTCAAGGCGCCGGCCGCGGGTGGAGGCATTCCGACGTAGCTCCCGCGATATTGTCGACGGACAGCGCAAGGTCCGACGAGCGATCTCACGAACGCCGAAGCGTTGGGCGTGCAAGACCGCGATCTCTTCTCTCTCTGCAAACGACAGATAGCGTCCCGAAAGGGGGCCAAGACTGCTGGGCGGCATGCCGCCATTCTCGCGGAACCATCTCGTTCCGACTGGCTGAGACACACCCGCTGCCGTCGCAGCATCTTCGCTCGACAATCCTCGAGCGACCGACTCCCAGAACTGCTGCCGGTGCTCCCGTCGCCCCGCGTGGGGACGGCCCGGCGAACGCATCGAAGCACGGCCTGCACGATTTGAACGTCGACGTTTCGCTGCAACCATCGCCACTCCTCTGTACGGAGGCGTTGCGACGACCGCTTGATTTCACCCACGCTGCCGCGGTCCGAGTGGTGGAGCCACCCCTCGTCGGGCGTTCTCGCCGAGACCGCCCGATCGAGGGCGCTCAGTGCGAGGGCGCGATCGTTGTTCGCGCTCACGGCCCAGCCCACCACGCGTCGCGAGAACAGGTCGAGAATCGCTGCGAGGTAGAGCCAGCCTTCGTGCGTCCAGACGTAGGTCACGTCGGTCACCCACGCGGTGTTGGGGAGCTCGACGTCGAAGTCTCGCTCGAGGACATTCGGCGCGATCGGATGCGGGTGGTTTGAGTCAGTCGTCCGACGGAAGCGCCTCTTCCTCCGCGCCACGATCCCCTCCTGCCGCATCAGCCGCTCGACCCGCTTCCTACCGACGCGCCGGCCCTTTGCGCGCAGTTCGCGGTGCACGCGCGGGCTGCCGTAGTTTCCTCTGCCGGCCTTGTGCGCGGCTTTGATCTCGACGACGAGCGCTGCGTCCTCCGCCGTGCGCGGAGCCTCTGGGCGCCCTTTCCAGGCGTAGTAGCCGCTGCGGGAGACACCGAGCACGTCGCACTGCACGGCGACCGGCCACTGCGCCTTCTCCACGTCGATGAACGCGAACTTCACGCGTTCTCCTTCGCGAAGAAGGCCGTGGCTTTTTTTAGTATGTCGCGCTCCATCTCAGCGCGCTTCAGCCGCTTTCGCAGCTCGATCAGCTCGGCACGCTCCGCCGTCGTCAGCGCGCCCGCCGGCCCCGTGCCCGCATCTACGGCGGCCCGCCTCACCCACTCACGAAGGGCGGTCTCTGTCAGGTCATATTGCGCGGTCACCTCCGCGATCGACTTGCCGCCGGTCATTACGAGACGAACCGCGTCGGCCTTGAACTGTGGGGTGAATCTACGTCGCTTGCGTCTTGCCATGGGTCAGTCCCTCGTGCGCTAGCACGCTTCCAGGAATGTCCACAAAACCGG
>JANXRZ010000139.1 GCA_025352885.1 Pseudomonadota bacterium
CGACTCCAGGCGGCTAAGCCTAGCGAGCCCAGCACGCCGTAGGCCGCGCATTCGGTGGCGGTAGCGAGGCCGGCCACCAGCACCCAGACGATGAATACGATGAGCACCGTGCACGGGATCAGGTTGCCCGAGGCGCGAAGCTTCTGCATGAAGCTCAAGTCGGGTCCGGGCGGCGGGGTCAACTCCGGGTTGCGCAGCGCCCAGATCATGATGTAGCCGGAGAACAGGGCCATCAGGATAAAGCCGGGGATGAAGCCTGCCAGGAAGATGCGGATGATCGAGGCGTCGGCTGCGACCGCGTACACGACCATCGTGATCGAGGGCGGGATCAGGATGCCCAGAGTACCGGCCGTCGCAAGCGAGCCGAGCGCGATCTTCTCGTCGTAGCCGCGCTTGACCAGTTCAGGCAGTGCGACCTTGGCGATCGTCGCGCAGGTCGCCGCCGACGAGCCGGAGACCGACCCGAATATGCCGCAACCCAGGATCGTGGTGTGCATCAGCCGGCCGGGAACCTTGTTGAGCCAGGGGGAAAGCCCTTCGAACATCTCTTCCGACAGCTTGGTGCGGAACAGGATCTCGCCCATCCAGATGAACATCGGCAGCGCCGCCAGCGTCCAGGAGGCGTTGGAGCCCCAGAAGGCGGTGAACAGGTTCTTGCCGGGAGGGGTGCCGGTGAACAGGGCCATACCGATCCACCCGACGATGGCCAGCGTCATCGCGATCCAGACGCCGCTCGCGAGGAAGAGCATCATCACGATTAGCAGCATGCCTGCGATTTCGATCAGGTTCATACGTCTTCGCTGAAGTCGCCGCGCGCGTGACGCTCTTCCACGGCGGTCACGTAGGTGGGTCGCATGCCCCTGAGCACAATGACGAATTCGTCGGCCACCGCAAGGCACAGGATCAGTGCTCCTGCTACGAACGACAGCTGGGGGATCCACATCGGGATCACGATCAGGCCGTTGGCCATGTCGTTGAACTGCCAGCTCTCATAGGTGAAGCGGCAGGCCCAGAATGCGAGATAGCCGCAGAAGGCCGTCGCGATCGCGAGCGACCACAGCTCGAACACGTGCCGCATGCGCGGGCCAAGATACTCAAGGAGCAGGCCCACGCGGACGAAGTCGCCCCGCTTGAAAGTCTCCGCCATGGCCAGGAACGCGGATGCGGCGCACATCCAGGCGACGATGTCGTCCGTGCCGCCGGTGCGCATGCCGATCTCGCGCATGATCGTCTGCGCGATCATGACTACAAAGATCGAGAAAACAAAAAACGCCGCGAGGTAGCCCGCGGCGTCGTAGATGAAATTCAGGGAGCGGCGCATGGCGATCCCGTGCCTCTCCCGAACCTGTTACTTGGCATACGCGTCGAGGATTGCCTTGCCCTCGGCGCCGGCCTTCTTGGCCCAGTCGGCCACCATCGTGTCGCCGATCTTCTTGAGGTCGGCCTTGAGCTGTGCCGTCGGCGGGTAGATGTTCATGCCGTTCTTCCTCAGCTCGTCGTTGTACCACTTGGTCTTTTCCTCGGAGACCTTCCAGCCGCGCACTTCGGCGTCGGCGGCGGCCTTGAGGACCGCGTCCTGGGTCGCCTTGTCGAGCGAGTCGAACGCCTTCTGGCTCACCATCACGGCATTCTTCGGCACCCAGCCTTGGACGTCGGCGAAGAACTTGAGGTATTCGAAGGTCTTGGTGTCGTAGCCCGTCGCAGGCGAGGACATGTACGAATCGACCACGCCGGTCGCCATGGCCTGCGAAAGTTCGGCCTGCTGGATCGTCACCGGCTGCGCACCGACCAGTTCGGCGATCTTCGCCGTGGCCGGGCTGTAGGCGCGCCACTTCATGCCCTTCATGTCGGCGGCGGATTTGACTTCCTTCTTGGAGAACAGGCCTTGCGGCGGCCACGGCACCGCGAAGAGCAGCTTGATGCCTTGCTTGGCGAGGTGCGCCTCGAGCGGCTTGCGGGAGGCCTTGTAGAGCTTCATCGCGTCCGCGTAGCTGGTGGCGAGGAAGGGCACGCCGTCGAGTTCGAACATCGCGTCTTCGTTGGCGTAGGCTGCAAGCAGGATTTCACCCATCTGCACCTGGCCGCTCTGGATGCCGCGCTTGATCTCGGGCATCTTGAGGAGGGAGGCGTTGGCGTGCACCTGGATCTTCAGCTTCCCGCCGCTCGCCTTTTCGACTTCGTTGGCGAACTGCTGGATGTTTTCCGTGTGGAAGATGGCTGGCGAGTACGGCGTGGGCAT
>JANXRZ010000181.1 GCA_025352885.1 Pseudomonadota bacterium
AATCCCGATCTAACAAAAAGGCGAGCCTGGCCCCTTTCTGTCAGCCTGGCCCCCTCTTCCATCGCGAGCGTGGTGAGCTGCATGGACGGCTACGACCCGAACGCGTTGCGGGTGAGCAAGGCGTGCGAAGCGATTCGCGCCTGCCTTGCGCCGATCACGGGCATTGAGCGGGTCGCGACGCGTTCTGCGCTTGGTCGCATTCTGGCCGAGGACATCATTCCGACGATCGATGTGCCGGCGCACGACAACTCCGCGATGGATGGCTATGCGGTGCGCGCGGCGGACCTGCAAGCGTCCGACAGCACCGCGCTCAAGGAAGTGGGCACCGCGCTTGCCGGAAAGAAGTTTGCAGGATCGATGAGCGCGGGCGAGTGCGTTCGAGTCATGACCGGCGCGGTCATGCCGGCCGGTGCGGACACCGTAGTGATCCAGGAACACGTGAAGACGGAAGCCGGTACGGTTCTCATCCCCGCCGGCCAGAAAAAAGGCCAGAACGTCCGCTCGGCGGGCGAGGACCTGAAAACCGGTGTGCCGGTGCTTAAAGACGGCTGCTTCATCCGCCCCGCGGAGCTCGGCCTCATCGCCTCGCTTGGCATTGCGGAGGTCATGGTGAAGCGCAGGCTGCGCGTCGCATTTTTCTCCACGGGTGATGAGCTTGCTTCGATCGGCGCACCGCTTGGCGAAGGCCAGGTCTACGACTCGAACCGCTATACGCTTTACGGCATGCTCCAGCGGCTTGGCGTGGAGATCCTCGACATGGGCGTGGTGCGCGACGACCCGGAAAAGCTCGAAGCGGCGTTGAAGATGGCGGCGAGGAACGCAGACGTGATCATCACCTCAGGCGGCGTGTCGGTCGGCGAGGCCGACTTCATCAAGGCGATGATGGCCAAGCTCGGCGAAGTGCTGTTCTGGACGATCGCGATGCGTCCCGGGCGGCCGATGGCTTTCGGGCGGATCGATGCGGACGGGCAGTCTGCATGGCTGTTCGGCTTGCCGGGCAATCCAGTCGCCGTGATGGTCACGTTCTACCAGTTCGTGCGCGAGGCGCTGTTGCACCTCTCGGGCCGCACCGGCGACTACGCCCTTCCCCTCCTTCGAGTGCCCTGCACCCATGCGATGCGCAAAGTGCCCGGGCGCACAGAGTACCAGCGCGCGATCCTGTTTAATGAAGCCGGGGAATGGCGGGTGCGCCTGACCGGCCAGCAAGGCTCGGGCGTCCTGCGCTCGATGTCCGAAGCCAATTGCTTCGTCGTGCTGGAACACGACCGCGGCCCCATCGCAGCCGGCGAACCCGTAAACGTCCAATTATTCGAAGGCCTCACATGAACCCGCTTCTCGACCTCAACAGCTATGGCCAGTCCGTGTGGCTCGACTTCATCCGCCGCGAATTCATTGCCAGCGGCGCGCTCAAGAAACTCATCGACGAGGACGGCCTCGCCGGCATGACCTCCAACCCGGCCATTTTTGAGAAGGCGATGGGCGGCGGCAACGAATACGCCCGGGGCATCCGGGCGCTCAAGGAAAAAGGCCTCAGCGCCACCGACCTCTACGAGACGCTCGCGATGGAGGACATCCGCGCGGCGGCCGACCTCTTCAAGCCCGTCTTCGAAGCGACCAAGGGGCAGGACGGCTTCGTGAGCCTCGAGGTTTCCCCTTACCTCGCGCGGGACACCGCCGGGACGGTGGCCGAGGCTCGACGCCTGTGGAAAGACGTGGCGCGCCCGAACCTCATGATCAAGGTGCCCGGCACGGCGGAAGGCCTCCCGGCGATCGAGATGCTCATCGCCCAGGACATGAACGTCAACGTGACGCTGCTCTTTTCGCGCACGGTGTACGAGCAGGTAGCCGAGCGCTACCTCGCGGGCCTTGAGCGGCGCGCGGCGGAAGGTCTCGACATCGACCGGATCTCGAGCGTGGCGAGCTTCTTCGTTTCGCGCATCGACAGCGCGGTCGATCCGCTGGTGCCGGAAACCCTGCGCGGCAAGACGGCGATTGCCAATGCGGTGCTCGCGTACGACAGCTACAAGCGCATCTTCTCCGGCACGCGCTGGGAAAATCTGGCGGTGAAAGGCGCGAAGCCCCAGCGACTTTTGTGGGCCAGCACCAGCACCAAGAACCCGGCCTACCGCGACGTGATGTATGTCGAGGAGCTCATCGGGAGGAACACGGTGAACACGCTGCCGCCTGCGACGCTCGAAGCGTTTCGCGAGCACGGCAAGCCGCGCGCGAGCCTCGAGGAGGATGTCGCCGGTGCGAGGGCAACACTCGAGTCCGTGGCCAAGCACGTTTCGCTCGACGAGATCACCGCGAAGCTGACTGAGGACGGCGTGAAGCAGTTCTCCGAGGCGTTCGACAAGCTGCTTGCGGCGGTCGAAGCGGCCCGGAAGGCGGCTTAGGCGTGCCGCTGCTCGGCTCTGGTCAACAGTCCTCGCCCGAAGTCACGCGGTCCGGCTGCCCGTCCTTGAAATACGTCCTGGTGCCTTCCCTGGCCGCCAGCGTAAAAAGGCGAGCCTCTTCCAGCCAACGAAGTTTCGCCTCAGCTGGGAGGTCCCGGTAGCGGATCAGTTGTTCGTCCGTCAGCTCGTACGAATAGTCGTAGGTACCCAAAGCTTCTCCGCTTCCTCAGTCGTCCGACCGTCTGCTTCGCAATTCGCTCACGAGGTACTGCACACTTTCTTTTTCGAGCGCTTTGAAGAAATCAAGGTAAAACACCAACGCTCCTAGGCGTAATCCGGAGGCGGAGCGAAAGCGTAGTACTCGCGCTCGAGGAGTTGCGCGAAGCGGATCGTCGAAAGATCGCCGTACTGCGGCCCGACGACTTGCACGCTCAACGGCAGTCCTTCGGGTGACAAGCCGATGGGTGCGGCAGTCCCCGGCAAGTAGCACATGCCCGCTATGCCCGCCCACCACATCTGCGTCGTAACGGGCTGCGGCTTTCCGTTCACGCTGATCATGCGCTCCCAGCGCTCGCCCGGCATCGAGTGCGGGAAGGCTGCGGTCGCCGCGTTCGGGCAGAGCAGCACATCCCAGTCCTTGAAGAACGCGTCCCACGCGTAGCGCATCTGGTGCCGGCGGTTGGAGGCAACCAGCCAATCCTTATGCGGTTGCACGTTGGCGCGGACCATCTGCGCGTGATAGCCCATGTCCTTGGGATCGAGCTTCGCCTTTGCGGCGAGCATCCTGTCGTAGACCTCCTGCGTCTGGCGGCCGGAGGTCGCGCCGCGCAAGAGCTGGATGAACACGCGATGCGCTTCGCCCAGGTCGAAGTCCGGCAAAGCCCGCTCGGAGACTTTCGCGCCCTTGCTCGAGAGGAATTGCGCGAGCCTGCGGATGGAATTCTCGACCGTCGCATCCACTTCCGCCGTTGGATGCGTCGCGAGCACCGCAACCCGCCACCCGTCCAGCGTTTTGCGCTCGCACTTTGGCAAGTCCACCTTCAGCCCCCTGCCGTCGATGTCGTCCTGGCCTGCCATGACCGACAACGCCAACTCGAGGTCTGAAGCGCTGCGTCCCATGGGACCGATGACCGAGATGTCGGTCGGGCGGACCATTCCCGCGAGGTTCTGGCCGGCGATCGAGCAGAGGCCCCAGGTCGACTTGTGGCCATAGACGCCGCAGAAGTGCGACGGGTTGCGGATCGAGCCGCCGATGTCGCTGCCGACTTCGAGGCCTGTGAGACCCGCAGCCAGCGCAACCGCCGAGCCGCCCGAAGAACCGCCCGGCGTGCGCTCGTGATTCCACGGGTTCACCGTCTTGCCGTAGACCGGGTTCAGCGTCTCCCAGTCGGCGAGCAGCGTCGGCACATTGGATTTGCCGAAGACATTCGCGCCGGCGTTGAAGAACCGCTCGACCGCCACTGCGTTCTTTTCAACTTTCTTGTTCGCGTATTCTGGAAGACCCCAGGTCGTCGGAAAGCCTGCGAGGTCGAACGACTCCTTCATCGTCATCGGCAGGCCTGCGAGCGGAGAAGGCTGCGCGCCTTTGCGATCGAAGGCCTTCGCGCGGGTGCGCGCCGCATCCAGGTCGAGCACCGGCAGCGCGTTCAAGGTCCCGTCGTATTTCGTGATCCGGGCCGCGAAGTGGTCGAGCAGTTCGAGGGCGCCGACTTTTTTAGACTTGAGCGCGGCGATCAGCTTTGTTGCAGAAGAAAATGCGATGTCCATCTAACGCTCCTCAGTCTCGTCGGCGCTTTCGATTGGTGAGTCGACACTCGCCCCCAACAAAGCCTGCGCCTCGGCTTCGGGCATCACTTCGACATTCTTCAGCTTGCGGGTGATTTGCCTGGTCCTGACTTCGGCTTTGTCCAGGGAATCGGCGGCCTTCTGGATCTGCTCTTTCGTCCTGGCCAGGACGTCGCCGAACTTCCCGAACTCCGCCTTCACCGCGCCCAGCACCAGCCACACTTCAGACGAACGCTTCTCGATGGCCAGTGTCTTGAAGCCCATCTGGAAACTGTTCAGCATTGCATTCAAGGTCGACGGGCCGGCAACCATGACGCGCATTTCCCGGTTCAGGTAGTCGGCCAGTCCCGGACGCCTCAATACCTCTGCGTACAACCCCTCGGTCGGCAGGTAGAGGATCCCGAAATCCGACGTATGGGGCGGCTCGACATACTTGTCGCGGATCTTCCTGGCTTCCAGCTTGATGACCGTCTCGATGGCCTTGGACGCTTCTTCCATTCCGGCGGGGTCGCCGCGCTCCTGGGCGGCCATGAGCCGCTCGTAGTCTTCGGCCGGGAACTTGCAATCGATGGGCAGCCACATCTGGTCCTGGCCCTCCCTGCCCGGGAAACGGATCGCAAATTCGACGCGCTCGTTCGATCCCGGACGGGTAATCACATTCGTCGCGTACTGCTCCCTCGTGAGGATCTGGTCCAGCAAGGCACCCAGCTGCACTTCTCCCCACGTACCCCGCGATTTCACGTTCGAAAGCACTCGCTTGAGGTCGCCGACGCCGGTGGCAAGCGTCTGCATCTCGCCAAGCCCCTTGTGCACCATCTCGAGCCGGTCCGACACGAGCTTGAACGATTCGCCCAGCCGCTGCTCGAGGGTCGCGTGCAGCTTCTCGTCCACGGTCGCGCGCATCTTCTCGAGCTTCTCGCCGTTGTCCTTCTGGATCGCCTCGAGGCGCGACTCGATCAGCGTGCGCATCTCAACCAGGCGCTTGTCGCTCGCGTCCTGGATCGTGCCGAGCTGCTGGTTGAGCGACTCGGAGAAGCGCTTGAGCGTTCCGGCGCTCTCTTCGCGGCCCTGGCGCGCGTCTTCCTTGGCCTCGCCGAGCTTCTTGTCGACCGTCTCGCGCAAGTCGCCCAGGCGGCGCTCGTTGGCCGTGGTGAGCTCGACAAGTTGGCGGGAGAAGGCATCGATCTGGTTGTTCTGGACGGAGGCGATCGCGGTCATCTGCGTGCCGACCTGACCGGAGAGGCGCGCGACGCTTTCGGCCAGCTCGCCGCGCAATTCCCGGGCGGAAGCCTGGGACTCCGTCCGACTGCGCTCGAATTCACTGCGCAGGCGCGCCTCCTGCCCGTCATCTCCCTTGGAGCCGCGGAGGACGAGCACTCCCACGATCAGCGCCGACAAGGCGCACGCGAAGCTCAGCCACAGCAGGACTTCGATCATTCGGTATTGTAGCGTTCGCCTGCACGCATCGCGACGCCGCTCGTGTTTATAATACTTCTATTATTCAAATTGACCTGGCAGCCGCATTCCCGTTCGCTCTACATAAATAAATGTCCAAGATTCATGGCGGCGCCCCCAGGAAAGTGCCGACCGCCGCGGTGATCCCCATGGCCACCGCACCCCAGAAGGTGACGCGCACCGCGGCAGGCACCAGCGGCGCGCCGCCCGCTTTCGCGCCGAGCGCGCCGAGGACCGCGAGACAGACGATCGAAAGCACCGCGACCGTGGCGAACAGGATGCGCTGTGGAACGATCGCCACGGCAAGGACCGGCATCGCCGCGCCGAGCGCGAAGCTGGCCGCCGATGCGGCCGCCGCCTGCAAGGGCCGCGCGCTCATCGCCTCGGTGATGCCGAGCTCATCGCGCGCATGCGCGTCGAGTGCATCGTGGTCCATGAGCTGCTCGGCGACCTGGCGGGCGAGGATCGGGTCTAGCCCGCGCTTCACGTAGATCTGCTGCAGTTCCCGGTGCTCGCCCTCGCGGTCGTTCTCGATTTCGGTTTTTTCGAGATCCAGCGCGGCTTTCTCGGTGTCGGCCTGCGAGCGGACGGACACGTATTCGCCCGCCGCCATCGACATCGCCCCGGCAACCAGTCCCGCAATGCCTGTGACCAGGATCTCGTTATGCGATGCGTTCGCCGCCGCCACGCCGAGGACGAGGCTGGCCGTCGACACGATCCCGTCATTTGCACCGAGCACGGCCGCGCGCAGCCACCCGATGCTGCCCATCATGTGCCGCTCGCGATGGCGTGCCATCAACCCTCCCTTAACGTCAGCGCAGGCGAAGCCGTCAGGACCTTTCGGGACGAGAGCCACGCGTTGAACGAAAGGAGCAGGACGCCCGCAAGCGGCCCATAAATCCACAAGCCCACGTTCGCCGGCAGTTCCAGTTCGAAGACCCGCCGGGCGAGCAGCGTGCTGATCGCAAACGCTGCGATCGTGGCAAGAACGCCGGCCACCGCGCCCATGACGAGGAATTCGGCACGCTGGCTGCCCGAAACCTGCGCGGCCGAAGCGCCGAACGCCCGCATGATCGCGGCCTCACGCCGCCGCTCGTCCTCGGTCGCCACGAGCGCCGAATACAGCACCAGCAATCCTGCCCCGAGCGCAAATAGGAACACGAACTGCACGGCGAGCACGACCTGGTCGATGATGCCCTGCGCCTGCCTGAGCGCCGCGCTGATGTCCACGACCGTCACGTTTGGGAAGCGGGCGACCATGCGGTCGAGCACCGACTCGGAACCGGACTCGAGGCGGAAGGCCGTGATGTAGCTCGTCGGCGCTTTCGCGAGGACCCACGGGGGGGTGACAACGAAGAAGTTGACCTTCATCGAATCCCACTTGAGCTTGCGAAGGGAAGTGATGCTCGCGGAAAACGTTTCACCGGCGGCGGAGTAAGTAAGCGTATCGCCCAGCTTGAGGCCGAGCGTCTTGGCGATGCCCTCCTCGACGGACGCCTCCGCCTGCGCGCGATTGCGCGCATCGAACCAACGTCCCGCGGACACGTGGTTGTGCGAGGGCAGCGCATCCATGTAAGAGAGGTTGAACTCGCGCTCGACCAGCCGCTTGGCGCGCTCCTCGGTATAGTCCTTCTCGCTGACCGGCTTGCCGTTCACCGCCGTCAGGCGGCCGCGCACCATCGGGTACACGACCGGCAGGGGCACGCCGGCCTCCTTGAAGAAGTCCTCCACGGGTTTCAGCTGGTCGGGCTGGATGCCTATGACGAAGCGGTTCGGCGCATCCGGCGGCGCAGACTGGCGCCAGGCGCCGATCAGGTCCGAGCGCGTGATCGTGAGCAGCAGGATCGCGGTGAGTCCGAGCGCGAGGCTCGCGATCTGGAGCGAATTGGAGCGCGAATGGCGGCGCAGGTTTGCGAGACCATACCGCACCGAAGCGTTTCGGGCGCCGAAGAACCGCATCGCGGCCTGTGAGCTTGCGGCACGCAGCGCTACCCACGAGAGGCCGATGAACATCACCACCGCCGCGCTGAAGCCTCCGACCACCGTGACACCAAGCTTGAGGTCGCCCGCCTGCCAGAGCAGCAGGACGACGAGCGTCGCAAAGCCGAGCAGGTAGGCGAGCACCGCCCCGCCCTTTGCGTTGCCCGATTCGCGGCGGATCACGCGCACCGCCGGCACGTTCTTGAGCTGCAGCAGGGGCGGCAGCGCAAAGCCCAGCAGGAGCGTCAATCCAACGAGTGCGCCCTGCAGCGCAGGCACTGCGGTGGGTTGCGGCAGCTTTGCCTGGATCACGCCCGCCAGCCAATACGCAATCAATTCCTGTGCGGCAAAGCCTATCAGGCAGCCGGCTGCGCAGGCCGCCACTCCGAGGACCAGGAATTCCGTGCCGTACAGCGTAAGCAATCGTGCCTGTGTTGCGCCCATGCAGCGCATGACGGCACACCCGTCGAGATGCCGCTCGACGAAGCGGCGCGTCGCAAGCGCGATCGCCACGCCCGCAAGGATGGCCGCAAGGAGCGAAGTGAGTCCGAGGAAACTCTGCGCCCGGTCGAGCGAGGCCCGGATCTCCGGCCGCGCGTTTTCAAGATTCTCGATGCGCTCGCCGCGCTCGAGGTGCGCTTTGGCCCACGCTTCGAAGGCGTCGATGTCCTTGCGCTCGCCTGCGGCGATCAACTGGTAGGTCACGCGGCTGCCGGTCTGGATGAGCCCGGTCGCCGCGACGTCGTCCGCGTGCATCATGAGCCGCGGCGCGATGTTGAAGAAGTTGGCGCCGCGATCGGGCTCCAGCGTGAGCACCGCCACGACGGTGAGGTCGACCGTGCCGAGGCGCACCTTGTCGCCGGGTTGCGCACCGAGAGCCGAAGTCAGCCGCTCGTCCAGCCACACCGTGCCCGGCTTGGGGCCGCCATCCGTAAACCCGTCGGGCGCATTCAACCGGGGCGCGATGCGCAACCGGCCGCGCAACGGATAGGACGACGTGACGGCCTTGACGCCGGCGAGCAGGCTTTTTGGTTCTTCGCCGGTTTTCACGACCGCTTGCGCCATGCTGATGAAGTTGGTGCTCGAGGCCACGGCAAGGCCGCGCCGCTTCATCTCATCGGCAAACGCGGCCTTCCACGGGTGGTCGGCCAGCATGAGCAAATCCCCGCCCAGGAGCTGGTGGGCCTCGCGATTCAGCCCATTGCGTACGCGATCCGCGAAAAAGGAAACGCTGGTAACGCTGCCCACCGCAATCAGCAATGCAAGCGCAAGGACGCGGAGTTCGCCCGCCCGCCAGTCGCGCACCAGCATGCGCATCGCCAGGCTCTTCATCGGACGATGCGCCCTCCGGCGAGGCGCACGGTGCGCCCGCAGCGCTGGGCGAGATGCTCGTCGTGCGTGACCATGATGAGCGTCGTGCCGGCCTGCGCATTCAGCTCGAACATCAGGCGGATGACCGCTTCGCCGGCCTCGGCGTCCAGGCTCCCCGTGGGCTCGTCGGCCATGAGGAGCTTGGGATTCACGACGAAGGCCCGCGCAAGCGCCACGCGTTGTTGCTCGCCGCCGGAAAGGTGCTTCGGGTAGTGCGCGAGGCGCCCGGAAAGGCCGACGCGCTCGAGCATCGCCCGCGCGGCGGCGTCGGCATCCGGCCGGCCGGCCAGTTCGAGCGGAAGCATGACGTTCTCGAGCGCGCTCAAGGCGGGCAGCAATTGGAACGACTGGAAGACGAACCCTACGGCGCGGCCCCTGAGACGGGCACGCGCGTCCTCGTCCAGCGCGAAGACGTCTTCCCCGTCGAGATGAACCGTTCCGACGCTCGGCGTGTCCAATCCCGCGAGGAGGGCAAGCAGCGTCGATTTGCCGGAGCCCGAAGCGCCGACGATCGCCACCGCTTCGCCTGATGTGACCTCGAAGTCGATTTCTTGCAGAATGACCAGGTCGTTGGTCCCGCTCTTGACGGTCTTCCCTATGCCCCTTGCCGACAGCACTGAGACTTGCGCTCCCGCTTCTGCCGCGGCGCCCGGACCTGTTGCACGAGTGTTCATTGCGTTCTTCCGGACCTTGGTGACTGCGCTGGTGACTGCGTTGTTTACGGCGCTGGCGCCCGCTGGAGCATCGGCCGCGCCTGGCGGAAAGATCCTCGTATACGGCGACAGCCTTTCGGCGGCTTACGGCATTGCCCAGGAACGCGGCTGGGTTGCGCTGCTGGAAGCCCGCCTCAAGCTCGAGCGCCTGAATTATAGCGTCGCGAACGCAAGCATCTCCGGCGAAACCTCCAGCGGTGGACTCGTGCGCATGGCCAAAGTTCTCGAGCGGGACAAGCCCGCGATCACGATTATCGAACTTGGCGCAAACGACGGCCTGCGCGGCCTGCCCGTGGCGCAGATGAGGAAGAACCTCGACACGATGATCCGGCAGGCAAAGGCAATCGGCTCGCGCGTCGTGCTGGTCGGCATCAAGATGCCGCCGAACTACGGAGCGGACTACAACCGCGCCTTCGATGCGGCCTACACGGATCTAGCAAAGCAACACAAGATCGCCCTCGTGCCTTTTTTCTTCGAGGGCATAGCTGACCGACGCGAATTCTTCCAGCCGGACAACCTGCATCCGACCGCCGCTGCGCAACCCGTCCTGCTCGAGACCGTCTGGAAAGTGCTCAAGCCGCTGCTCAAGTAGTGAGACTGCGAGTTCGACTGCGTGGCTTAAAATGGGCCGGTGAAGCCCGCGCAAAAACCCGTCGTCCCCATGTCCGCCGAAACACTGGCTGCCTTCGACGCGGTCATCGATGTACGCTCACCGGCCGAATACGCAGAGGACCACATCCCCGGCGCGATCTCAGCCCCCGTCCTCGACAACGAAGAGCGTGCGCGCGTAGGCACTATCTACAAGCAGGTGTCGCCATTCGATGCCAAAAAGCTCGGCGCGGCGCTCGTCTCGAAAAACATCGCGCGGCATCTCGAGGAGCGCTTCTCGGCCATGCCGCGCGAGTGGAAGCCGCTGATCTACTGCTGGCGCGGCGGCAAGCGTTCTGGCGCGATGGCGCATGTGTTGCGTGAGATCGGCTGGGATGCGTGGAGCATAGAAGGCGGCTACAAGGCTTACCGGCGCTTTCTCATCGACGATCTCGCCACCCTGCCCGGCCACTTCCGCTACCGCGTCATCCATGGGCCGACCGGGAGCGGCAAGAGCCGGTTGTTGCGCGCGCTCCGGGACGGCGGCGCGCAGGTGCTGGATCTCGAGGACCTGGCCGCGCATCGCGGATCGGTGCTCGGCACCGTGCCCGGCCGTCCGCAACCGGCACAGAAAATGTTCGAGACGCTGACGTGGGACGCGCTGCGCAAATGCGACCCGTCGCGCCCCGTCTTCGTGGAAGGCGAATCCAAGAAGATCGGTCAGCTTCAGGTTCCCGAAGCGCTCATGCACGCAATGCGCTCGAGCAAGTGCGTGCTCGTGGAGGCGGCACGCGAAACGCGCATTGCGCTGCTGCTGGAGGAGTACCGGCATTTCTTTGCCGACCTACCTACCCTGAATGCCCAGCTGGATTGCCTGCACGCCCTGCATGGCGAAGCGGTCATCGAAGGCTGGAAAGGCCTTGCAGCCCAAGGCGACTGGCCCGCGCTCGTGAGCGGCCTCCTCAAGGATCACTACGACCCGGCCTATCATCGCTCGGCCCTGCGCAACTTCGTTCAGCTGCCGGACGCGCATAAGGTGCGCCTGGACTCGCCAGACGCTGAAGCGTTCGAGGCCGTTGCGCGAGGCCTGCTCGACCGGCGCCACCTCGAAGCGGCCTGAGCGCAGTTCCAGGCCACAGCAGTTCCAGGCACATCACCGGGGAGGTCATCCGAATGGCGAACAAGAAGGCAGTTCTCGTAGTCGGAGCGGGCGATGCGACCGGCGGTGCAATCGCGCGGCGCTTCGCGCGCGAAGGCTACATCGCCTGCGTGACCCGGCGCACCGCAGACAAGCTTGCGCCCCTCGTGGCGCAGATCGAGGCAGAAGGCGGACAGGCGGTGCCTTTCGGCTCGGACGCGCGCAAGGAAGACGAGGTCATCAAGCTCATCGAGCACATCGAGGGCAGGATCGCGCCGATCGAAGTGGCGGTGTTCAACGTCGGGGGCAATGTGCGGTTCGGCATCACTGAGACCACAACGCGCGTCTACACCAAGGTCTGGGAAATGGCAGCGCTGGCGGGCTTCCTCATGGGGCGCGAAGTCGCCAAGGTCATGCTGCCGCGCAAGAGCGGGTCGATCTTTTTCACCGGAGCGACGGCAAGCCTGCGCGGCAGGGAAGGATTCGCCGCCTTTGCAGGCGCGAAGCACGCGCTGCGCGCGCTTGCTCAGAGCATGGCAAGGGAACTCGGGCCCCAGGGCATCCATGTCGCCCACCTCGTGATCGACGGCGCGATCGACACTGCGTTCATCCGGGAAACCTTCCCTGAGCGCTACAAGCTGAAAGAACAGGAAGGCATCGTCAACCCTGACGCCATCGCGGACGCCTACTGGCAACTGCACACCCAACAAAAGAGCGCCTGGACGCACGAGATGGACCTGCGGCCCTGGCTGGAGGCCTGGTGATGAGTAAAAAAATCGAGTTCTGGTTCGACTTCGGCAGCCCGGCGAGCTATCTCGCGTGGTTCCAGCTGCCCAAGATTGCCGCGGCGCGCGGCGCGACCATCGACTGGCGCCCAATGCTGCTTGGCGGTGTGTTCCAGGCAACGAGCAACCGCAGCCCGGTCGAGATCCCCGGCAAGGGGAAATGGATGCTCGAGGACCTGCCGCGCTGGGCGAAGCGCTATGGGGCGCCGTACAAGCGCAACCCGAATTTCCCGATCAACACCCTGACACTCATGCGCGGTGCGGTCGGCCTGCAGATGCGCAGCGACGACCGGTTCCTCAAGTATGTGGAGACGATTTTTCGCGCGATGTGGGAGGGGGAGCGCAACCTTGGCGATGCCACGGTCGTAGCGGCGGTGCTCGGGGAAGGGGGATTCGATGCCGGCGAATTCATGGCGATGGTCTCGGACACCGCCGTAAAGGACAAGCTCAAGGCCGTCACGCAGGAAGCGGTCGAACGCGGCGTGTTCGGCGCGCCGGCCATGATCATCGACGGGCAGCTCCACTTCGGGCAGGACCGCATGGAGTTCATCGCCGACCGGCTCGTTCGCGATCCCGACGGCGTGGAAAGTGCTTGCAGGGCCACACTCGACCGCTTCATGGCCGGGTTAAACGCCTATGACGCCGCCGCGATGGACGCGGCGATGCACTTCCCGCATATCCGCATCGCGGGCGGCACCGTCAAGGTCTATGGACAGGCCGGTTCGAACCCAATGGACCTCTTCGACAAGCTGAGGAAGGAGGACGACTGGAAGTGGAGCGAATGGAACGAGATCAAGATCGTCCAGCGCAGCGACACGAAGGTGCACATGGCGCTGACTTATACGCGCTACAGGAGCGACGACAGCGTGTTGGGCGTCTACGAATCGCTGTACGTGCTCACGCTTAAAGACGGGCGCTGGGGCATCCAGTCGCGCTCGAGCTTCGGGCCCTAGGCTGACAAAAAGGGGCCAGGCTCGATTTTGTTCGACAGGAGGGTTTGGCCTCCCTGTTGATCTCGATCTAACAAAAAGGCGAGCCTGGCCCCTTTTTGTCAGGTTAGGCGGATAGAGCCCGGCGCTCCATCGCCAGCCGGGAGATCAGCGCAATCAGCTCGGATGGGTCGACGGGCTTGACCAGGTGGTGGTCGAACCCGGCCTCCGCCGTCAGGCGGTGGTCTTCGGCTTGGCCCCATCCGGTCACCGCGATCAGGATCATCGAAGCGCCGCCCGTCTCGGCACGGATCGCCTTGCAGGCTTCAAGCCCGTTCATCGTGGGCATGCCGATGTCCAGCACGGCGACCTCCGGTTTGTGCTCGAGCGCGGCCTTCAGGGCCGCGGCGCCATCGAGCTCGGTGAACACCTTGTGGCCGGAAAACTCCAGCACGCTCGCCAGGGTGATCGCCGTGTCTTCGTTGTCGTCGGCCACGAGGATCCGCAGGCCCTGACCGGTTCCGGGCGAGGACGGGACGAGGCTTAAAGGCTGCGCGACGCGCGCGTTCTCGACGCGCGGCAGCCGCACGAGAAATTCGGCGCCCTGCCCTGCTCCTTCGCTTTTTGCCTGGATGCTGCCGCCGTGCATCTCCACGAGGCGCCTGGCGAGCGCCAGGCCGACGCCCAGGCCCCCGCGTGACCGGGAAACCGCGCTTTCGATTTGGGAGAACATCGCGAACACTTCGTCCAGGCGCTCAGGCGCAATGCCAATGCCCTCGTCCTTCACGGATACGACGAGTTCGTCGCCCTCGCGGAACACCCTCACTTCGATATGGCCGCCGCGATCCATGTATTTGGCGGCGTTGTTCATCAGGTTCATGAAGACCTGGGACAGGCGGACTGGATCGGCGTGGATGAGCAGCGGCTCATCGGGCAGCGCAAGGACCAGCTGGTGGCCGCATTCGTCGACCACCGGCCGGCTCGTCTCAACCGCGCCGTGCAGCACCTCCGCCAATTCGATGCGCTCGCGTTTGAGCTCGATCTTGTCCAGGTTGATGCGGCTCACGTCCATGAGGTCGTCAATCAGGCGGGTCATTGCGCGGACCTGGCGGTCGACCACCTCGCGCGCCCATTGGAGCTCGGGCCACGCGGGCCCCTTTTCCCGCATGATGTGCACGGCATTGCGCACGGGCGCGAGCGGGTTGCGAAGCTCGTGCGCCAGCGTTGCGAGGAACTCGTCCTTGCGCTGGTCGGTCTGGCGCAACTGCGTTTCCATGCGCTTCAACTCGATGTTGCTGGCCTGCAACTCCTGCGTGCGCTCGATGACGCGACGGTCGAGCGTCTCGTTCAGGTCGCGCAGCTGGGCTTCCGCGCGGCGGCGCTCGGTCACCTCTTCTAGCAAAGCGCTGTTGGTGCGCTCGAGCGCCCGGCCCTTGCGGTACAGCTCGGCGAACACCGCAACCTTCGAGCGCAGCACTTGCGCATTGACGGGCTTGTGCAGGTAGTCGACGGCGCCGCTGTCGTAGCCGGCGAGCACGTGCTGGTCCTCGTTGTAGTAAGCGGTCAGGAAAATGATCGGCACGCGGGCGGTTTTCTTCCTCTCCTTGATCATCTGCGCCAGCTCGAAGCCGGTCATGCCGGGCATGCGGATATCGAGCACGAGGACCGCGAACTCCTCAGTCATGAGCGCGAGCAGCGCCTCTTCGCCCG
>JANXRZ010000241.1 GCA_025352885.1 Pseudomonadota bacterium
GGCGGGGTAGGGGGATTCGACACCAGTCTGCCGGGTGTCGGTCTTCCCAAGACCGGCGCCTCTTGCCCGGGAAATAATTTCGGCACGGGTGTACTGCCGGCCAACCCTGTACCGCAAACGGAAACCGCGAACGCACTGCGCGTGCATTTTCGCAACTGGGTCATGAAGGGCACCCCGCCGCCGCCCAGCCGCTGGCCGACGCTTGCAGGCAAGACGCTTGCCGAAGCGAGCAAGGCGGCACTCGGCTTTCCAACGCTTCCCGGACTACGTCCCACGGTCCCCGAGCCCGAGTTCATCATGGCCGTTCACGATTACGACTGGGGCCCGCAGTTCAACGCGCAGGACGGATCCGGCATCGCATCGAACGTGCCGCCGCCTATCCGCAAGGTGCTCAAGATGTACGCGCCGAAAGTCGATGCGGATGGCAATGAGCTCGGCGGCGTGCCGGTCGTCCTGCTCGATGCACCGCTTGGTACTTATCTCGGCTGGAACGTTACCGCGGGCGGTGACCGGCCGTTCCACAAGGACCAGATCTGCAATTACGTGGGCGGCATGATCCCGTTTGCGCGCACTCCCGCGGAGCGCAAGGCCGCCGGCGACCCGCGTCCCTCGCTCGAGGAGCGCTACACCTCGCACGAAGGGTATGTGGCGGCAGTTTCCAAGGCGGCCGCGCGGGCCACTTCGGAAGGGTTCCTGCTCCCGGAGGACGCCAAGGCGCTGATCGAGGCGGCGGGGCAGAGTGCGGTTCTGCGGTGAGCCTTGTGAAGAGGAAATTCCTCGAAAGTCAAGCTTTCATTTACGGAGATTGGCCATCCATGCGGCCAATTGGCCAATTCCAATTATGGATTTGTTATAGCACGCTCTGAAAATGACAATGGCAGACAAAACAAAAGCCGAATCCCTGGGCATTGAACTGCTTGCCGCCCGACAGCGGCAGGCCGCCACAGCCGAAATCCTCAAGGTCATCGCGAGTTCGCGGTCCGACGTGCAGCCGGTGTTCGACGCGATTACTGCGAGCGCGGAGCGCTTGTTCGAGCCCTGGCAAGCAACGATCCTCATGCGCAGGGGCAACATGCTGGAAATCGCCGCGTACACGCAGACCGCATCCGCGGCCGACCGGGACGAGTTGAAGAAAATCTTCCCCCGGCCTTTCGAACCTGAGAAGTTGCTGGTCGCCCGCTCGATTGCCGAGTGCCGCGTGTTCGAGGTGGCGGACACGGAGGTGCCGCCGGAAGGATATGTGCTGGTTACCCAAAGCGGACGCGCGGGAAAATACCGCTCGGCGGTCTTTGTGCCGCTCGTCCGGGAAGGGCAAGGCATCGGCGGAATTGCCATTACGCACGCGACACCGGGCTCGAAACTCGACCGGGACCAGCTGGCGCTGCTCAAAACGTTCGCCGACCAGGCCGTGATCGCGATCGAGAACGCGCGCCTCTTCAACGAAATCAAGGAAGCGCTCGAGCGGCAGACGGCAACTGCGGAAATCCTCAAGGTAATCGCCAGCTCGCCCTCGGACGTGCAGCCGGTGTTCGACGCGATTGCCCGGAGCGCGAAGTTATTGTTCGGCGGGCATACGGGCGCCGTATGGCGTGTTGTGGGAGAGACGCTGCAGATTGCGGCGTACACCGCAACGGATGCTGCCGGCAACGAAGCGCTGAAAAATTATCCGCCGATAGCGCTCGCGGGAACCGGCCTTATGGCCAAGGCTGTCGCCTCGAAAAAGCCGCTCTTTGACAGCGATGTCGAATCCGGCAAGCAGACCGGGCCTGAAGGCAAGGAGGTGGCGCGAGTAAGGGGCTATCGGAGCCGTTTGGTCGTGCCCATGGTGCGGGAAGGCGCCGTCATGGGCGTGATCAGCATGACCCGGCGCGAGGCGGGGCCTTTCAGCGATCACGAGGTCAACTTGCTCAGCACGTTCGCTGACCAGGCCGTGATCGCAATCGAGAACGTGCGGCTCTTCAACGAGACGAAGGAGGGGCTCGAGCAGCAGACGGCAATCAGCGAGATCCTGCGGGTCATCTCCAATTCGCCCGGCGACGTGCAGCCCGTGCTCGATGCGGTGGCGGAGCGCGCCGCGCGCATCTGCGGCGCGCAGGTGTCAGACATCGTGCTCAAGGAAGGCAGCTCGATGCGCGTACATGCATCGATGGGCATGCTCGATCGCCCGAGCGCGACCGTGAGCATGCCTTGCTTGCGCTCGAGCGTGATGGGTCGGTCGATCGTCGACCGGGCAGTCATCCACATCCCGGACCTCCAGCACGAATCGCACGAGGTGGATTTTCCTTTTGGCCGGCAACTCGCGCTCGAGTATGGCCACCGCACGATCCTCACGGTGCCACTGGTACGCGAGGACCGCGCGCTCGGGACGATCGTCCTACGAAGGCGGGAGGTGCGGCCGTTCGATGACAAGCACATCGCGCTGCTGCGGACGTTTGCGGACCAGGCTGCGATCGCGATCGAGAACGTGCGCCTGTTCAACGAGACGAAGGAGGCGCTGGAACAGCAGACGGCGACGGCCGGCATCCTGCGTGTCATATCCGAATCGCCAACCGACACCCAGCCGGTGTTCGACGCGATCGTCGAGAGCGCGCTGCGGCTCTTTGATGGACAAGGCGTAGCCATTCTCCTGGCTGATGGCGACATGCTCCAGTTCGGATCGGCCGGCGGCATCATCGACATGGATGCCGCTCGCGCAAAGTATCCGCGCCCGCTGGATCGCGAAACAGTGAGCGGCCGGGCGATGGTAGAAAAGCAGGTCATGAATTTCGCCGACGCACAGGCGCCTGGCTTGCCCGAGCCCATGCGGGATGTGGCGATCACGCTCGACTACCACGGCCTTACCGCCATGCCGATGATGCGAGATGGCGAGGCCATCGGGTCGATTTCAGTGGCCCGGAAAGCCGTCGGCGGTCTTCCTGAAAAGGACTTGCTGCTCCTCAGGACGTTTGCCGACCAGGCCGTGATCGCGATCGAGAACGTGCGCCTCTTCAACGAGACCAAGGAGGCGCTCGAGCGGCAGACGGCGACCGCAGAAATCCTCAAGGTTATCGCAAGCTCGCCCACCGACGTCCAGCCGGTGCTCGACACGATCGCATCCAGCGCAATGCAATTGATGCAAGGCCATTCCGCGGCCGTCCTGCGGCTCAAGGGAGACGAGCTGCACTTTGCGGCGCTGACCTCGACCGATGCCACCCAAGACGAAGCGCGGAGAAAGAGGCCGCCGATTCTCCTTTCTGCCGATAAGGTAAACGGCGAGGCGGTCATGAAGGGCCGGCCGGTCGTCATCAGCGACACCGAGACCGATCCCGATATCTCCGTCCAGCTGAGGGAGATCGCCCGCGCCAGGGGCTTTCGGAGCATTCTTGTAGTGCCGATGTTTCTCGAAGGCAGCGTTATGGGGACGCTTACGGTTTCCCGCAAGGTACCAGGGCCTTTCGCCAGGCACGAGATCGAGCTGTTGAGCACCTTCGCTGACCAAGCGGTAATCGCAATCGAGAACGTCCGCCTGTTCAACGAAACTAAAGAGGCGCTGGAGCAACAGACCGCCACGGCGGAAGTGTTGCAGGTCATCAGCAATTCGGTCTCCGACACGGCTCCAGTTTTCGACAAGATACTGGTGGGTTGCGAACGTCTGTTCAACGGCTCGCAGTTGATCGTGTTCCTTGTCGGGAACGATGACACGCTCAGAATTGGTGCGATTCGCGGACCTGATCCCGAGAGAGTCGAAGCTGCCCGCCGCCTTTTCCCGCGATCGCTGGCGGGTACAGCCACCGAGCAGTGCATACGTGAGCGCCGGCTTGTGACGTTTGCCGATGTGTTGAACGATCAGGGCGTGCCCGAAGGACTTCGTCGGGTGGCGGCCGAATTCGGTCAGACCTATTCGGTAGCGATCGCGCCCATGCTTTGCGAGGGTCGGGCAATCGGCTCGATTCTGGTGGGTCGGGATGAATTGCGAGCTTTCAACGCCACCGAACGACGCTTGCTCGAGACTTTTGCCGACCAGGCCGTGATCGCAATCGAGAACGTGCGCCTGTTCAAGGAGCTCGAATCCCGGACCGCGGCGCTCGAAATCGCGAGCCACCACAAGTCGGATTTCCTCGCGAGCATGAGCCACGAGCTGCGGACGCCGCTGAATGCGATCCTCGGCTTCAACGAGCTGATCGTGGCCGAGATCTACGGCCCGGTGCCGGAGGACATGAAGGAGCCGCTCGCCGACATCCAGTCGAGCGGCAAGCACCTCCTGCGTCTCATCAACAACGTGCTGGACCTGGCCAAGATCGAGGCAGGGCGCATGGAGCTTGCGCTCGCCGACTACTCGGTGCACGACACGGTGGAGAGCGTGCGCTCGACTCTACGGCCGCTCGCGGCGGAGAAGGGCCTCGAATTCATCACTACGGTGCCCGAGGAGATTCCCATCGCGTTCGGGGACTACGGGCGCATCACGCAGTGCCTCATGAACCTCGCCGGCAATTCGCTCAAGTTCACCAAGCAGGGCAAGGTGGAGATCGCTGTCCAACTGAAAGAGGGCGTCCTCGTGTACCAGGTCAACGACACCGGCATCGGCATCCCGCCGGACAAGATCGGCAACCTCTTCACCGAGTTCAAGCAGACCGACGCCACTATCGCGAGCGAGTACGGGGGCACGGGCCTGGGGCTTTCGATCAGCAAGAAGTTCATCGAGATGCACGGCGGCCGGGTGTGGGTCGAGAGTGAGGTGGGTAAAGGGTCGAGCTTCATCTTCGAAGTGCCCTTGCGGACGGATGCTTCGCGCGGAGCCGAGTCATGAGCGGAATCACAAGCGACAACACGATCCTGTATGTCGAGGACAACGAGCTCAACCGCAAGATCGTGCGGGACCTCCTCAAGCGCACGACCTACACGCTGATCGAGGCTTTCGATGGCGAAGCCGGCGTGGCGAAGGCCGTGGAGGCAAAGCCCGGCCTCATCCTCATGGACATCCAGCTGCCGAAGATTTCGGGCATGGAGGCGATGCGCCAGATTCGGCTCGTACCGGAACTGGCGGCGACGCCGATCGTCGCCATCACCTCGTTCGCCTTGAGCGGGGATGACCAGAAAGCCAAGGCCGCCGGGGCAACTGCGTACCTGGCCAAGCCCTACAGTCCGCTCGATTTGCTCGCGCTCATTCGCAAACTGCTACCAGAAAAGGATTGAGCATGGCCGACATTGCCGACCACTACACCAGCGGGAAACTGCTCGAGCGCCTGAATGCGGCGCTGAAGTCAGACGGCGCCGACCCGGAACACCCGACAATCGAGGCGCTCGCGCCCTACGACCAGTTTCACGGCCGCGGGATGGAGGCGACGGAGGAGATCGCCGGGCTGCTCAAGGTCGCCGCGTCCGACCACCTCCTCGACGTCGGCAGCGGCATCGGAGGGCCAGCGCGGTATATGTCGCATCGGTTCGGCTGCAAAGTCACCGGCATCGACCTGACCGCGGAGTTCTGCGACGTGGCCTGCCACCTCACGAAGTTGATGGGCATGGAAGCGAAAGTCGATTTCCGCCAGGGCGACGCGCTTGCGATGCCTTTCGCCGATGGAAGCTTTGACGGCGCCTATTCGATGAACGTGTCGATGAACATTGCGGACAAGCTCGGGTTTTATCGCGAGATCCGCCGCGTGTTGAAGCCCGGCGGATGGCTCATGTTGTCGGAACTCGCGAAAGGCCCAGGCGGTCCGCTCGACTATCCGACACCCTGGGCAGCCGCTGCGGCCGAAAGTTTCCTCGCCACGCCGGAAGAGACGCGAGCGGGCCTCGAAGCGGAGGGCTTCGAGATCGTGAAGTTCAGGGATGCGGTGGAGGACATGAAGAAGTATGCGGTTCGCGTGAAGACGATGCTGAGCCGGGGCGAGAAGAATCCGCATCACGCCGTGCAGCTCATGCACGGCGACGTTGCCGAAGCGGCCAGCAGGAACACCTCCCGTGGCGGCGCCGAAGGGCGCATCGTGCCGATCGAAGTGCTTTGCCGGCGCAAGGTCGCATGAACCGACGTGACGCGGTAGTCGCGCTCGCCGCGCTCAGTGTCCCCAGCGCGCTTCGTTCGACGAACACCTTCGCGCAATCATCGAGCGCGCAGCGCCTGCGCCGTGTCGTGGTTGTCTACAACGGCTCACCCGAATCCTCGAAATCCTATCGGGATGCGCTTGCCGAAGGATTGGCCGGCCACGGTTACCGCGACGGCGAGAACCTGAAAGTGGAGGCGGTATACCTGCAGTTCCAGTGGGATCGGATGTCGGAGATCCTCCAGAAAGTCGTTGCGAGCAAGCCGGAAATAATCGTGGTGTCGGGTTCGCCGGGAAGCCTCGCAGCAAAGAAGGCGACTTCAACCATCCCGATCGTAATGGCATCGGTAGGCGATCCGTTGGGGCTCGGGCTGGTGACAAGCCTCGCGCGGCCCGGCGGAAACGTCACCGGGATCGGGATCTCGGCTGAAGCCGTCGTGCCGAAGGCCCTGGAACTGCTCAGGGAGATGCTGCCGAACGTGCGGTCTTTCGGCGTGCTGTCGGATCCCCAGATGCCGATGGCGTCCCTGGTCTGGAAGCCGCTCGAAGCGACCGCTAAGCGCCTTGGAATCGCCTTGGAGCGATACGACGCAAGCAGCCCGGAAGAGCTCAACCGCGTGCTTGCCGGATTCTCACGCGGAAAGCCCCAGGCACTCCTGGTCAACCCTTTTCCGCTGTTCAGTGCGCATGCTTCGAAGATCGTCGAAACGCTTTCCACCAAACGTATCCCGGCGATGCTGACCATCGATCGTGCCGCGGACATCGGGGGACTGACGGCATTCTGGTCGGACCTGGCCGGCGGCTGGCGCAAAACCGCAACTTACATTCATCGCATCCTCCAGGGCGCAAAGCCCGGCGACCTGTCGATCGAGTTGCCTACGAAGTACGACCTAGTCATCAATCTCAAGACGGCCAAGGCGCTCGGCATCGTGATTCCGCAGTCCGTGCTGCTGCGGACGACAAGGATGATCGAGTAAGGCAGGCACGCTATTCCGTATCCCCCTCCCGCCGCCGCTTCGCCTCCGCCTCGATCGCCGAAATGAGCTTCGGCTGCTGCCCGGCCAGCTGGTAGAAGTCGGCCACGTTCAGCACGAGCATCGTGCAGGCGGTCCCGGTCACTACGTCGGCCGAGCGGGGCTTGCGATCGAGGAGCGCCATCTCGCCGAAGAAGTCCCCGTCGACAAGCTTCTTCACGCGCTCGCCGATGAAGACTTCCACTTCGCCGCTGACGATGAAAAACATCGAGTCCCCGGCCGCGCCTTTCTTGATGACGGTCGCCCCGGCCGGGTAGCTGCGCGAACGCAAGCGATCGACGATGTCGGAGATCGCGATCGCGCCGACTTCGGAAAAGAACGGCACCTGCGCGACCAATTCCCAGATGCGCACGAACTCGCGCCGCCGAACCTCGGCGGAGAAACCGGTCGCGAGAATGCCCGCGAGCAAGGCCAGCACCGAGATGCCGCACAGCATGACGACCCCGCCGAGCACGCGGCCCGCCGGGCTGAGGGGCACCGCGTCGCCGTAACCGGTCGTCGTGAGCGTGACCACCGCCCACCAGAGCGAGGCGGGGATGCTGCCGAAGTGCTCCTGCTGGTGCTCGCCCTCGAGCCAGTGCGCGATCGTTGCCGCGGAAAACAGCACGATCGCGAACAGCGCCGCAGCCGCGGCCAGCGCCGAGCGCTCGTTGTGGAAGACCCGGGCGATCAGGCCCACGCCGGGCGCGTGGGTCGCGAGCTTGAGCACCCAGACGAGCACGAACATGGAGGCCGACTCGGCTCCCAGGCGCGCGCTGCCGTAGGCCATGGCCAGGGCCGGGATCACAGCCAGCAGGTCGATGATGCCTTCGGCGGACAGCACCCACTTGAAGCGGGACCTTCCGGCCGACACAAGATGGAGGTGCGGGTTCTCGGGTGCGACCCAGAGGCGGGTGAGGTACTCGAAGAAAAACAGGACGGCAACGATGCCGGTGATGAACGCCGCTACTGCCCGGGCGCCGGGTGGAAGGCTGGCGACGGTGCCCGCCGACACCGACGAGATGCCGACCAGGATGAGCATGACTTCGACGGTGCGCACCTGGCGCGCGGCGTGGCCGTGGCTTTCAGGATCCAGTAAGCCGTAAATTCTCGTCCTAAGCGTCAACCGCAGTCTCCCCCGATCAGACAGGGTGGATTCTATAGGGAACGCCGTGCATAGGATCTATGGCGCGGCTGCGCGAGCGGGTCTATCCTGATTCGCAGGGGGGGGCGCGCATGGACAATCGCAGGTACTTCGGCCTGGACGCGTTGCGTGGCGGCATGATGATGCTCGGCATCGTCCTGCATGCGGCCATGCTCTACCTTGCTTCGCCGCCGGCCACGATGCCCATGCAGACCGACCGCAACAATTCGGTCGTCTTCGACCTGGTCTTCGACTTCATCCACAGCTTCAGGATGTCCACGTTCTTCGTGCTCTCGGGTTTCTTCACCGCTTTGCTAGTGGAAAAGCGCGGGGTCGTGGGAACGCTCAAGAACCGGGCGGCCCGCATCCTGGCTCCGCTGGCCGCAGGCCTCGTGACGATCTGGCCGCTCACGGTGCTGTTCCTCCTGGATTTCATGCTGGCGGCGCGCTACGGGAGGCAGGAGCTGATCCCGGATTTGAACGACCTCACGCCACTCGGCCAGGCGCTGATGAACCGCGCGCCGCTGGCCGCGGCCCACGAAGGCGAGCCTGCTCTCGCGCACCTGTGGTTCCTCTATTACCTGTGCTATTTCTACCTGACGATTCCGGTGTGCCGCTGGCTCGTGGCGCGCAGTCTTGCGTTCGAGGATCGGGTGAAGCGAGGGCTGGCGTCGCCGCTCATGCTCATCGCGTTTTCGCTAATGACTTCCGCAACGCTCTGGCCCTTCCACGGCGGGCAGGTGATGGAAGGCTTCATGTTCGTGAAGCCGCATGTGCCTTCGCTCGTGTACTACGGGTCGTTCTTCCTGCTCGGCTATTTCTTCCATCACTACCGCGAATTCCTGCAAGTGCTACGGCGCGGCGTGCTGTCCTGGGCGCTGCTGGCGGCGGTGATGTTTCCGATCGCCCGGCATGCAAGCCATCTCGACAATGCGGCCGGCGGGGCGGAGTTCAGCCTTCATCTTGGCGCCGTGCTTGCCAATGGATTGTGCACCTGGGCGCTGATCTACCTCGCCATCGGCGGGGCGCTGCGGTTTTTCGATCGCGATTCGCCGTGGACCCAATACGTGTCCCAGTGTTCATATTGGGTGTTCCTCGTGCACATGCCGCTCGTGTGCCTCGCAGGCTGGTGGCTCGTGCAGTTCGACCTGCCGGCGATGGTCAAATTCCTGCTTGTCTGCGGCTTTACGTCGGTCGTGGCATTCGCAACGTTTCACTACTGGGTGCAGAAAACGTGGCTGAGCGTCTTCTTGCATGGAAGGCGATTCGATTTGGATTGGCCGTGGCGGAGGTCCGGAGTTTCGCAACCCAGCGCTGCGTGAAATGCGATATGGTTCCCGCGGGGAACGAATCCGATCAAGAACGACAAATAGTTCGTCAAAAGGGGAAGGCATGAAGATCCGAATCGCCGTTGCCGTCGCACTTGCATTTTCGTGGACCGCATTCGCGGCCGACCCGTTGCCGGTGGCGAAGCCCGAGTCGGTCGGCATGTCCTCACCGCGTCTTGCAAAGATCGGCGAAGTGCTCAAGGCGGAAGTCGACCGCGGCCTGCTGCCGGGCGCAGTTGTGGCCATCGCGCGCAAGGGCAAGCTGGTCTACTACGAGGCGGTCGGCTGGCGGGACAAGGACGCCAAGGCGCCGATGACGAAGGACGCGATCTTCAGCATCGCGTCGATGACCAAGCCGATGAGTTCGGTTGCGCTCATGCAGCTCTTCGAGGAAGGGCGGGTGTTGGTTTCGGACCCGGTCGGCAACCACCTGCCGCTGCTCGCCAACATGCGCGTGGCCCCCGATCTCGAGAAGCCGGGCGAAACGGTGCCGATGGCCAATCCGATGACCATCCAAGACCTCTTGCGCCATACGTCCGGCCTGCTTTACGGCGGCCGCGGCACGACGGCGGTTCACAAGCTGTACCCCGCCTCTTCGGCCCAGAGCGGAATGCGCCTGACGGGCGATGAGTTTCTCGCGAAAATCGCGGCTGCGCCCCTGGCCTACCAGCCGGGGACCGTTTGGGACTACAGCCTCGCCACCGATGTCGTCGGTCTTGCTGTGGAATCCGCGCGTGGGAAGAAGCTCGGCGAAGTGCTGGGAGAGCGCATTTGGCAGCCGTTGGGCATGGTGGACACCTCTTTTACGATTCCCGCGGCCAAGCACGCACGGTATGCGCGCTGGTTCGCGATCGACCCGGGCACCGGCAAGCCCGACTTCGTCCTCGACCTGACCCAGCCGCTCAAGTTCGAGTGCGGCGGCGGTTGCGGTGCCTCGACCGCCGCGGACTACATCCGCTTTTCTCAGATGCTGCTGAATAAGGGAACCCTCGGCAAAGCACACATCCTTGCGCCCAGGACCATCGAATACATGTCGGCCGACCACCTGACGCCCGAGATGAGCAACCGCATTCCGGCGACCGTGCCGTATCTCACCGGACATGGCTTTGGACTGGGCTTTGCGGTGCGCAAGCAAAACGGCGTCTCGGGCATTGCCGGGACGGAAGGCGACTACATGTGGTCCGGCGCCTATGGCACGTATTTCTGGGTTTCGCCGAAGGAGGACATGGTCGTAGTCGTCATGTCGCATGCCCCCGCGAGCTACCGCCGCACGCTCAGGGCGTTGATGGGTGCGCTGGTCGCGCAAGCGATCGACAAGTAAGCCTGCGTTCAGTCGGCGCCGCGCCTTGACCGGCGTGAGCGCCTGAGGGTAGCCTGCCTTTTCACCTGCGAGAGTATCCATGGGCGCCACCGAAAAGTTCGTGCTCTTCACCCAGCCGGGATGAAGTAGCTGCCTCAGAACGAAAGAGTTTCTTTCGAAGAAAAACATCCCGTTCGAGGCGATCGACGTCGCGAACGACGCTGGCGGCCGCGAAAAGCTGCTGGCACTCGGGGTGCGCACCGTTCCAGTGGTGGCGCTCGGCGAGCAGTACGTTTTCGCTCAGAACCTCGAGGACGTCGCCGAATTCGTCGGCCTGCAGGGCACTGGGCACACGCCGTTGCCGCCGCACGAGCTCATCACGAAATGGCTGGCCGTGCTGAGCGCCGTCCAGCGCCATATCCGGCAGGTCCCCACGGCCAAGCTCAGTGAGCGCGTGATCGACAACCGTGACCGCTCGATACGCCTCATGGGCCATCACGTCTTCCGGATCGCCGAAGCTTTCCTCGAGGCGATGGAAGAGGGTGTCGAATACTCCGCCCAACTCGCGAACCAGGCGCCGGCCGACGGCACCTTCTCGAGCGGCGCAGAGATTGCGGCGTATGGAGATGCAGTGGCCAAGCGACTGGACCTGTGGTGGGACGCGCTCTCCGACAAGTCCTGCCAGGGAAAATTGAAAACGTTTTTTGGCCTGCAACCGGTCCACATGCTGTTCGAGCGCTCGACCTGGCATTCCGCCCAACATGCACGGCAGCTTGCAGCGGTGCTCGAGCGCTTCGGCATCGAGCCGATCGGGCGCCTTACGAAAGACGACCTTGCGGGGTTGCCGCTGCCGGAAGGACTGTGGGAGTAGGAATGACCAAAAAGCGCCAGGTCTTTGCGGTTGCACTGATCGCCTTCGTTGCGGCCTGTGCTTCTCAAGCGTGGGCACAGGGCTGGACGACCAAGCCGGTGCGCATCGTGCTTCAGTTCCCCCCGGGCGGCTCGACCGATCTCGTTGCGAGGATCATTGCGCAATCGGTCTCGCAGGCGATCGGCCAGTCGGTGGTCGTCGAGAACAAGCCGGGCGCGGACGGCGCAATCGCGGCAGAGCAGGTGATGCGCTCGGACCCGGACGGCACGATGCTGTTTCTCGCATCGAACACACCCATGATGCAGGTTCCCCTGTTGCGCAAGAACCCGCCGTACGACCCGGTCGCGAATTTCACGCCCATCACCCTCGTGGGCCGCTATGTCTATGTGCTCGTGGTCAGCCCGACAATCCCGGCGACCACTTACGACAGCCTCGTTGCCTTCGCGCGCGCCAACCCGGGCAAGCTGAACTACGGGAGCTACAGCGGCGTGACCCAGCTCATGCATGCGCGGCTTCGCGCTGCGTCCGGCATCGAGATGGCGCTCGTGCCTTACAAGGGCGAGGCGCAGGCCGTGGCCGAAATCCTCGGCGGACGCATCGGGCTCACCTTTGCGACACCGACCAGCACGCTGGTTCACATCCGCGATGGAAAATTGCGGGCGATGGCGACCCTCGTGCCGAAGCGCGTTGCGCAATTGCCGGACGTGCCGACGGCCACCGAGGCGGGCGTGCCGTCCTTGACGGCCCAGACCTGGGCCGCGATCTTCGGGCCAGCGAAGATGCAGCCTGATGTTGTCGCGAGGATCAACAAGGAACTCAACGCAGCCATGCGGCGGCCCGACGTGCGCGAGAAGATCGACGCGCAGGGGTTCCAGCTCGAAGGCTCGACGCCTGAAGAAATGTCGGCTTTCCTCAAGGAGCAACTGCAATCGTGGGGCCGTGCTTTCAAGGAAGCGGGGTTCCAGCCCGAGTAGGGCGCTTTAGGCGCCGGTGGGTTCCCGACCGGCCCGGTTTTTCAGCAGGCGCAATACATCCCGATCGAGCCAGAGTCGGAGCGCGCCAGCATCCGCGTGCGAGCTGTACTTCAGCAACCGGCGCAGGCCGCTTTCCGACAGGCACTTCTCCGGG
>JANXRZ010000280.1 GCA_025352885.1 Pseudomonadota bacterium
TCGCCTCGGACTGATCACCACGGGTCGACCTGGACGACCTTTAGCGGCTTGCCGCTGGAAGCATCGAGCAGGACCGCGGCATCCCCGATCCGCGCGCGAAGCGGCAGGAACTCGCCGCCTCGGCACCCACTACAATTCAGCTCTGCCAATCGGGCCGCAGAGCCCGGTCATTAAATGGAGGAGACGATGAGCCGATTTTTAGGTGCTGCCCTGCTGGCCGTGGCCCTGGTTCCGGGGGTCGCCGGCGCACAGGCTTTCCCGAACAAGCCCCTCAAATACGTCGTGCCCTTCGCCCCGGGCGGGCCGACCGACACGTTCTCGCGCGCACTGACCGCACGCCTTGCCGAGCAAATGGGCCAGCCTGTCATCGTCGAGAACATTCCGGGCGCGGGCGCCTCGATCGGCATGGACCGCGTCGCCAAGTCGGCGCCGGACGGCTACACCATCGGGCTTGCAACGACGGGGACGCATGCCATCAATCCTGCCCTCTACGGCCCGCGCCTTACTTACAACGCGCTCAAGGACTTTTCCCCGCTCAGTGTTGCGGTGGGCTACATCAACATCCTTGTGGTGAATCCGGCGATCCCCGTTAAATCGGTCGGTGAGCTGATCGCCTACGCCAAAGCCAATCCCGGCAAGGTCAATTTCGGCTCGGCCGGCAACGGCTCGTCGAATCACCTGTCCGGCGAGTTGCTAAGAACCCTCACCGGCGCCCCCATGCAGCACATCCCCTATAAGGGCTCCGGTCCCGCCCTCACGGACGTCATGGGCGGGCAGTTGACCTTCATGTTCGATTCGCCCTCCACGGTGCTCCCGCAGATCCGCGGCGGAAAAGTGCGCGCCCTTGCCGTCACGACGGCCAAGCGCAGCGCGTATGCGCCGGACATCCCCACCATGGACGAGTCCGGGATGCCCGGATACTCGGAGGCCGGCAGCGATCTCTGGTACGGCATCGTCGGTCCCGCCGGCATTCCGCGCCCGATCGTCGACAAGCTCAATGCGGAGATCGTCAAGGCGCTGCGCTCACCAGAACTGGGCGAGCGGCTGAAGACCCAATTCCTCGACGCATGGCCCACGACACCCGAGGAGTTCCAGAAGATTATCGAATCCGACTTTGCCAAGTGGGGCAAGATCGTCAGGGCTTCGGGCGCGAAGATCGACTGATGGCGGCGGATCCCACCCAGCTTCGTGCGGGGCACACTCAGGGGCAACCCACCCTGCCCGATGCGCATGGAACGAATCTCTTCGAGGCGGACCCCTCTTACCGTTCGCTGCTCTCGCTCTATCTCGAACCCGCGTTGCTCGCTCACCTGCTGCCGCATTTCGAAAGGCTCGGCGCGCTGGCGGGCGGTCCGCTGGATGATTACGCGCTGACCGCTGACAAGAATCCGCCGGTCCTGCACAACCGCAAGCGCAGCGGCGAGAACGCCCAGTGGATCGAGAAGCACCCGGCTTACCGCAAGCTCGAAGAGACGGCATTCGGCGAATACGGCCTCGCGGCCATGTCCCATCGCGGCGGCGTGCTCGGCTGGCCGGACAAGATGCCGCCAGCGGTCAAGTACGCGCTGACCTATCTGTACGTGCAGGCGGAGTTCGGCGTCTGCTGCCCGCTGTCGATGACGGATGCCACGGCAAGAACCCTCTCCAGGTTTGGCGACGCAGGGCTCGTCGGACGCTACCTGCCCGGCCTGACCTCGCAGGATCTCGACGCGCTGACCCAGGGCGCCATGTTCATGACCGAGCAAGGCGCCGGCTCCGATGTCGGGGCAACACTCACACGCGCCGTTTCGAAGGGCGGCCAGTGGCTGCTCTACGGCGACAAGTGGTTCTGCTCGAATGCCGATGCGGGCGTGGCGCTCGTACTCGCGCGCCCCGATGGCGCGCCCGCGGGCACGAAAGGCTTGTCGCTCTTCCTGCTTCCGCGCCTGCTGGCCGACGGATCGCCGAATCGCTACACCATCGTGCGCCTCAAGGAAAAACTCGGCACCCGCGACATGCCGAGCGGCGAGATCACGCTGGAAGGCGCCACCGCCTACATGGTCGGCGATGCGCAGCGCGGCTTCGTCCAGATGGCGGACATGATCAACATGTCGCGCCTCTCGAACGGCATGCGCGCGGCCGGGATGATGCGGCGTGCGCTCACTGAGGCGCTGTTCATCGCCCGCCGCCGAAGCGCCTTCGGCAAGATGCTCATCGAATTGCCGCTCATGCGCCGGCAACTGCTCAAGCTCATGGTGCCGGCTGAAGCGGCGCGCTCGATCATGCTTTACACGGCGGCGGAGCTCGCCAAGGCCGATGCAGGCGACGAAGAGGCGAGGAAGCGCGTGCGCATCCTCACGCCGCTCTTCAAGTTCCGGGGGTGCCGCGATGCGCGCCGAGTAACAGGCGATGCCATGGAAGTGCGCGGCGGGGCCGGCTACATCGAGGAATGGAGCGACGCGCGACTCGTGCGCGACTCGCACCTTGGCTCCATCTGGGAAGGCACGAGCAACATCGTCGCCCAGGACGTCCTGCGGGCGGTGAAGCGCGAAGGCGCGCTGGAGGCCCTTCGACCTGCGCTCGAGAACATGATTGCGCAAGTTGCGCATGCCGGCTTGCGGGACGCGCTCGGTGCGTCGCTTGCGCGCGCCTGCGAGTTCGCGGCGAATTGCGCGGCCTCAGGTGACACGGCTCATGCCCGGCAAGCGGCGACGGGTTTGTACTACGCCGCCGCCGCTTCGATCCTGGCTTGCGAAGGCACCCGCCTATCGCAAACGGGCGACGCCCGACGCGTGCTGCTGGCTGCGCTGGTCAATGAACATCGCTTGCGCGCGCGCGATCCGCTCAAGCCCGCGCGCGGCACGTTCGAAGGCCCGCTCGCCGACGCACTCCTGACGGAAGCGCCTGTTGCCCCGGCTTCAGCCGAGCAGCTGCTCTCCGAATTCCATCTTTAACCGTTCCCCCAATAAGTCGACTCTGACCCCACTTAACGATGCCTGGTCCCCTCTCCCATATTCGCGTCCTCGATTTGTCCCGTGTGCTGGCCGGTCCGTGGGCCGCGCAGAACCTTGCCGATCTCGGCGCCGAAGTGATCAAGGTGGAGCGGCCCGGCGCCGGGGACGACACCCGTGGCTGGGGCCCGCCCTACATCAAGGATGGAGAGGGCAAGGACACGCCCGAGGCGGCGTACTACGCCTCGGTCAACCGCAACAAGAAGTCCGTGACGCTCGACATCGGCAAGCCCGAGGGCCAGGCGATAGTGCGCGAGCTCGCCGCAAAGTGCGACGTGCTGATCGAGAACTACAAGCTCGGCACGCTCAAGCGCTATGGCCTGGGCTATGAAGATCTCAAAGGGCTGAACCCAAAACTCATTTACTGCTCCGTGACGGGCTTCGGCCAGGACGGGCCTTACGCGCCGCGCCCCGGCTACGACTTCATCTTCCAGGGCATGGGCGGGCTGATGAGCATCACCGGGGAGCGCGACGGCGAGATCGGCGCCGGCCCCATGAAAGTGGGCATCGCCATCACCGACGTGCTGACAGGCATGTACGCGAGCCTCGCGATCAGCGCGGCGATCACGCACACCGAGCGCACCGGCCAGGGCCAGTACATCGACCTCGCGCTGCTCGACACGATCGTCGCCTTCAACGCCAACCAGGTGGTGTCGTACCTTGCCTCCGGGAACATTCCGCAGCGCTGGGGCAACGCGCATCCGCAGGTCGTGCCGTATGAAGTGTTCGCCACGTCCGACGGCCACCTCATCCTTGCGGTCGGCAACGACGGCCAGCACGCGCGCTTCTGGAAAGTGGCCGGGCGACCGGAGCTGGCCGAGGATCCCCTCTTCAAGACCAACTCCCAGAGGATCCTCAACCGCAAGGCGCTGATCCCGCTGATCGCCGAGGTGATGAAGACCCGCACCAAGAAGGACTGGCTCGAGCTGCTCGAAGCCGCCACGGTGCCCTGCGGCCCGATCAATAACATGAAGGAAGTGTTCGAGGATCCGCAGGTGCAGCATCGCGGCCTGCGGGTGGACATGCCCCACGCGCTCGGCGGCATTGCGCCGGTCGTGGCGAGTCCCATGCGCTTTTCCGAAACGCCCGTCGAGTACCGTATCTCCCCGCCCCTGCTTGGCGCCTACAACGAAGAGATCTACCAGGGGCTGCTTGGCAAGAGCGCCGACGAGCTGCAGAAGCTCAAAGCCAAGGGCATCGTGTGACGCAGGCTTCGCCGCCCTACGCCGGGCTGCGCGTCCTCGACATGTCGCAGGGCCTCGCCGGCCCGTACTGCGCAGGCCTGCTCGGGATGCAGGGCGCATCTGTCATCAAGGTCGAGCCGCCGGAGGGCGACTGGATCCGCTCGGCCGGCGGCGGCCGCGAGGGCATGACCTCGCTTGCGATCATGGGCAACCCCGGCAAACGTTCTGCCTGCATCGATGCCGCGAAGCCGCAAGGCAAGGCGCTGTTGCTTAAGATGGCGGCGCAGGCCGATGTGTTCGTGCAGAACTTCCGGCCCGGCGTGATCGAGCGTCTGGGCCTTTCGTACGAGACGCTCAGCAAGGACCATCCTTCGCTCGTGTATGTCTCGATCACCGGGTTCGGCGCGAGCGGCCCGGATGCGAAAAAACCCGCCACGGATTCCGTGTTGCAGGCCTTCACCGGGATGGCCCGGCTGAACCGCGATTCGGACGGCACGCCGCGGCGGATTCCTTTCCTCGTTCCCGATACGGTGACGGGCGTCTATGCGGCGCAGGCAGTCGGCGCTGCCTTATACGCGCGCGCGACTACCGGCCAAGGCCGCCATGTGCAGGTGTCCCTCATGGAAGCGTGCGCCGCCCTGCAGGCCGCGCCTATCCTCGATGCGACATTGAGCGACGGAAAGCCGGCCGCGCCGATCACGGTACCTGCAGGCATCTTCAAGACGCGCGACGGATACCTCACGGTGACGAGCCTGACCGACACGATGTTCGTCTCGCTCATGAAAGTGCTCGGGCTGGAAGCGCTTGCGAAGGAACCGCGCTTCGCCTTGCTCTCCGATCGCCAGAAGAACGCCGCCTTCCTGAACCTGGAAGTGTCCCGGCGCCTCGTCGAGGAGGCCACGCGCCATTGGCTGGACCGATTCACGGCGGCCGACGTGCTCAGCGCGGATGCCTCCGACTATGCGGGGTTCAGGGCGGCGGCGCAGACTGTGCACATGCAGGTTTTCCACGAAGTCGAGCAGTACCCGTACGGTCCTGTGCCGCTGCCGCGCTTACCGGGCGGCACTGCGGACTGGCCGCTCGACGCAGCCCCTCGCGCGGGCCAGCACACGCTCGAGCTCCTTGCCGAAGCCGGTGTGACCGAGGCGGACCGCGCCGCGCTCATCGCCTCCGGCATCGTGCGCCAGGCTGAGCCCTCCGTGACGTGAAAGCCCTCGTATGCCGGGCGTTCGGCGACTATCGATCCGCGGTGAAGCTGGAAGACGTTCCCTCACCGGTGCTTCTGCCGCGCGGCGTGAGGATCGCAGTCGACTATGCATCCGTGTCCTTTGCGATCAGCCTCTGGATCGCGGGCAAGTACCAGAGAAAGCCGCCCCTCCCCTTCACACCCGGCACGGAAGTCACCGGCACGGTCATTGAAACGGCGCCCGGCGTCACCGCCTGCAAGACCGGCGATCGCGTGCTCGCGCTGCTTGACTGGGGCGCGTTCGCGGAAGAGGCCTGCGCGACCGAACACACCGTGTACCGGATCCCTGAAGGCATCGACACAGGCTCCGCGCTGCACCTCGGGATTTCCTATGGGACGGCCTACGGCGGGCTCGCCTGGCGCGCCAACCTGCAGGCCGGCGAGACGCTGTTGGTGCTCGGCGCTTCGGGCGCCGTGGGCCTTGCGGCCGTGGAACTCGGCAAGGTCATGGGCGCGCGAGTCATCGCCGCGGCTGGCGGTCCGGCGAAATGCGCGCAAGCCAAGGCGCACGGTGCGGACACGACGATCGACTACTCGCAGGCGGACTTGCGCGAAGCCGTCAAGACAGCGACCAACGGCTGGGGCGTCGACTGCGTGTTCGATCCGGTCGGCGGCCAGCACTTCGACGCCGCCCTTCGCAGCCTCGCACTCGAAGGACGGCACGTCGTCATCGGGTTCGCATCCGGCACGATCCCCCAGATCCCGGCGAACCTGCTGCTCGTGAAAAGCATCTCCGTGCTCGGCTTCAACTTCGGCACGTATGTCGGCTGGTCGCCGGGCGATGGCCGCGAGCAGCACGAGCCGCGCGTACGGGCGGCCTACGAGAAAATCTTCGCGTGGTGTGTAGAAGGCCGCCTGTCGCCCGTCCTGGCCGAAACCTTCCCGCTCGAAAAGTATGGCGACGCCCAGGATGCGGTGATGTCGCGCCGCGCCCTTGGCAAAGTCGCCCTGAAACTGCGCTGACCGGACACTGCCATGCGATTGCTGCTCGTACTCCTGATGTCGACTCTGACCCCACTTACGGTTTTCGCACAGGGGTGGCCGCAGAAGTCGATCCGCATGGTGATTCCCTATCCGCCGGGCGGGCCGACGGATGTGCTGGGGCGCATCGTGGCGGCGAAGCTGCCCGAGGTGCTCGGCCAGCAGGTCGTGGTCGACAACAAGCCAGGGGCGAGCGGCCAGATCGGCGCAAGCGATGTTGCGAAATCGGCGCCCGACGGTTACACGCTGCTCACGAACGCTTCGATCCACGTCATCAACCCGCACGTGTACTCGAAGCCATTGGTGGACGCGGTAAAGGACTTCACTCCCGTTGCACTCATCGGCATCGTGCCGCTGGTCATGGTCGTGCCGATGAGCCAGGCCGCGCGCGACGTGAAGGAGTTCATTGCGTGGGCCAAAGCGAACCCGGGCAAGGTCAACTTCGCTTCCTCGAGCGCCGCTTCGGCCCCCCACCTGGCCGGCGAGCATTTCAAGCAGGTGACCGGCATCGACATGCAGCACGTGCCCTACAAAGGCAGCGCGCCTGCGCTTGCAGACCTCGCGGGCGGCCAGGTGCAGGTGATGTTCGATTCCATGCCCTCCTCCATGGGCTTCATCCGGGGCGGCAAGCTCAAGGTGCTTGCGGTTTCGAATCCGAAGCGCGTGGGCGCCCTGCCGAATGTCCCCACAATGATCGAGGCCGGCGTCGCCGACTTCGACCTCGGCACGTGGTACGGCATCTGGGGTCCGGCCGGCATGCCGCGCGACCTTGTTGCGAAATTGAATGCCGAAATCGTGCGCGTTGTCGGCCTTCCCGATACGAGGGAAAAGCTGGCGGCCTTGGGCGCCGAGCCCTCGGCCTACTCGGCGGAGGACTTCGCGGCCTTTAATCGACGCGAGCTCGAGCGATGGGGCCGCATCGTGCGCGCCGCGAACATCAAGCTGGACTAGCGATGGATCGGATCCTCGTCAGCGACCCCATCGACCCGGCGGGCATTGCGCTGCTGGAACAAAGCGCGGAGGTGGTGCGGCCCCCGGACACCCGGCCCGAAACGCTGCGCGCACTCGGGCAAGAAGTCGACGCGCTGATCATCCGCAGCAAGCTGCCCGCAGACTTGTTCGACGCGGCACCACGCATCCGGGCCGTGACGATCCATGGCACCGGGACGGACCTGGTGAACCTCGTCTCCGCCACCGAGCGCGGCGTAATGGTCGCCAACGTGCCGGGCGGCAATGCGCAGTCGGTTGCCGAGTACTGCCTCATGGCGCTTTTGCTCCTCGGCCGGAACTTTAGGACCATTGACACCTCGCTTAGGAGCGAGGCCTGGGACAAGGCCCGGTCCCTCGCCGATCCGGCCGTGGAACTGGAGCGCAAGACGCTCGGCATCGTCGGCGTCGGGCACATCGGCAAGCGGCTTGCCAGGATGTGCTCGGCCGGCCTGTCGATGCGCGTGCTGGGTAACCAGCGACGGCTCGACGCCCTGCCCCATGGCGTCGTGGCTGCGTCGCTCGAGCAGCTGCTCGCAGAATCGGACTTCGTCGTGCTGACCTGCCCGCTGACGCCGGAGACGCATCACCTCATGAATGCCGGGCGCCTTGCGTCCATGAAGGCGAGCGCATTCCTCGTCAACGTGGGGCGCGGACCGGTCATCGATGAAACTGCCCTCGTCGAGGCCCTGCGCAACCGAACCATCGCCGGTGCGATGCTCGACGTGTACGAGCACTACCGGCTCGAACCCGGCCATCCCCTCCTTTCGCTGCCCAACGCCGTCCTGACACCGCATCTCGCCGGCTCCACGCGCGAATCGCGCGAGCGGGTCGGGCGCATTGCCGCCGAAGAAACCCTGCGTATGCTGGCGGGCCAAGCGCCGATCAGCTTCGTCAATCCGCAATCCCTAGATACCAAAGGAAAACCATGGCAAGCAAAGACCTGAAGATCGTCGACATCAAGGCCTACCCCACCTCCTTCCCGGTGCCCAAGAAAGCGCAGGTGACGCTCGGCATCGGCACGGCGATCAAGCGGGACGCCGTCGTCGTCAAGGTCACGACGGCCGGCGGCCTCGTCGGCTGGGGCGAATCGCACCATGGGCGCGCGCACACGGCGGTGGCCAAGCTGATCGAGACCACGCTGAAGCGCCTGGTCGTGGGCATGGATGCCTCCGACGTCGTCGGCGTCTGGGCGAAGATCTACAAGATGCAGCTCGGCAGCCACGGCATGGGCGCCGGGTGTTGCCTGGCGATGAGCGGCATCGACTGCGCGCTTTGGGACATCCGCGGCAAGGCCGCCGGCATGCCGATCTACAAGCTGATCGGCGGCGCGTATCGAGGGCTGCCTGCTTACGCGGGCGGCGTTTCGCTCGGCTACCAGCCCGCCGAAGAGCTGATCGCCGAACTGAAGCCGCACCTCAAGGCGGGCTACAAAGCGGTCAAGCTGCGCGTCGGCGACTCGCCCAAGCGCGACCTCCAGCGCATCAAGGCGGTCCGCAAATTCGTCGGCGACGACATCGAGATCCTCACCGATGCGAACACCGGCTACACGGTCAACGATGCGCGCGCCGTCATGCCGGCGATGGAAGACCTGAACGTCGCCTGGCTGGAGGAACCGTTTCCGGCGCACGACTACGTGAGTTACGGCCTCGCCGCGAGTTACAGCAGCACGCCGCTTGCCGCTGGCGAAAACCACTACACGCGCTTCGAATTCAACCGCGTGCTCGAAGACGGCTCGATCACCGTGCTGCAGCCCGACCTCTCGAAGACCGGCGGCATCACGGAGGCCCTTCGCATCGCTGCCATGGCCTCTGCCTACAAGCTGCGCATCCACCCGCACAGCTCCATGACCGGGTTGAACCAGGCGGCGAGCATCCACTTCCTTGCCGCAATCGACAATGGCGGATATTTCGAGGCGGACGTTTCCAAGGCCAACAAGTTCCGGGACGAGCTGACCTCCACCCCGTGGGAAGTGGACCGCGACGGCAACGTCTGGCCGATCGACAAGCCGGGGCTCGGGCTGGAAGTCGACGAGAAATTCCTGCTGGGCAACCCGGCGATCGAAGGCCCGGGTTACGTTTAAGATAGCCGGCCATAAAGGAGACGAGACAATGAAAACATTCACCATCAGAAGCGCGGCGATCATGATCGCGCTCGCATGGTCCGCAGGCGCAGGTGCGCAGGCGTGGCCCTCCAAGCCCATCCGCTGGGTGGTGCCCTACACCGGCGGCGGCATTACCGACATCGTTACGCGCGTGGTCACCCAGAAAATGCAGGCTGCGCTCGGGCAGCCGATCGTGGTGGACAACAAGCCCGGCGCAAACAGCATCATTGGCGCGGAGCTCACTGCAAAGGCTGCGCCCGACGGCTACACGATGGTGACCGTGATCGGTGCGCACGCGGCGAATGCGACTCTTTACGCAGGAAAGCTGTCCTTCGATCCGGTGAAGAGCTTTGCACCGGTGTCGCTCGTGGCGATTGCACCGCTGATCCTGACTGCGAACAACAACTTCCCGGCAAAGGACGTGAAAGAGCTGGTGGCCTATGCCAAAGCGAATCCCGGCAAGATCTCGTTCGGCTCATCGGGCATCGGCGCGGCCGCCCACCTGACAACCGAACTGCTCAAGCAGACCGCGGGGATCGACATGGTTCACGTCCCTTACAAAGGCACCGCCCCCGCCCTCAACGACCTCATGGGCAACAACATCCAGATCCTCGTCGACGTACCGAGCACGCTGATGCCGCATGTGCGCGGCGGAAAAATCAAGGCGCTCGCCATGTTCTCGGCCAAGCGCATCGCCGGCGCGCCCGAAGTCCCGACCATGGCCGAAGCTGGCGGCCCGCCGATCGAGGCCTCCACCTGGATCCTGTTCCTTGCGCCGGCCGGGACGCCTCGCGAGATCGTGACCCGCCTTTCCCAGGAAGCCGCCAAAGCCGTCGCCGAGCCGGACGTGAAGGAGCGCTTCAGCCAGAGCGGCATCGACCCGGTGGGCAGCACGCCCGAGCAAGCCGGGAAGTTCCTCAACGACGAGATCGCCAAATGGGCGAAGGTGATCCAGGTGGCCGGCGTCAAGGCAGAGCAGTAATGTACCGGTACCGGTACACGAATTGCCCTGCGAGCCAACCAGTGCGCGGTTCTTCGATATTAAAAGTTGGACTTTTATGCCTGGCGGCGTTGCTCCGGGCGGGCCGGCTCGTCAATCAGGCGGCGTTACCGCAACAATAAAAGGAGGCACGCATGAAGGCACTTCTGAAATCGCTCGCGGTCCTGGTTCTTGCGCTCCCCATGGCGGTCCACGCCCAGGCGTGGCCCTCCAAGCCGCTGCGCATCGTCGTGCCATTCACGCCGGGCGGGTTCAACGACACGCTCGGACGCATCCTGGCAAACGACCTCTCGAAGACTCTGGGCCAGCCCGTGATCGTCGACAACCGGCCGGGCAGCGGGTCCCTGCTCGGCACCGAGCTGGCGGCTAAGGCCGCGCCCGACGGCTATACGCTCTTCATCGCGGCGCTGCCCTTCGCCGTCGTCCAGAGCCTGTACAAGACTTCGATGGACGTAACCAGGGACTTTGCGCCCATCACGCTCGCGGGCGTCTCGGACAACATGCTGGTCGCGCATCCTGCCTTTCCGGTGAATTCGGTTCAGGAGCTCATCAAGATGGCCAAGGCCCGTCCGGGCCGCATCAACTATGGGTCCTCGGGAAGCGGGACTTCGGTGCACCTGTGCATGGAGCTCTTCAAGACCATGACCGGCACGTTCATGACCCACATCCCTTACAAGGGCAGTGCGCCGGTCGTGGCAGACCTCATGGCCGGCCAGGTCGACATCATGTTCGACAACCTGCCGAACGTGATCCAGCACGTGAAATCCGGCCGCATGAAACCCCTGGCCGTCTCGGGACCCAGGCGCTCCCCCCTCGCGCCCGAGGTCCCGACGGTCGTCGAGGCCGGCGTGCCGGGGTTCGAAGTGACCGTCTGGTTCGGCGTGCTCGCGCCGGCAGGGACGCCGCGCGACATCATCCAGCGTCTCAACGTGGAGAGCGCAAAGATCATCAACTCGCCCGAAGTTGCCGACAAATTCCTGAAGCAGGGTGTCGAGCCGAAGACCGGCACGCCAGAGCAATTTGGCGACCTGGTCAAGTCCGAAGTCGTGCGCTGGGCGAAGGTCATCAGGGACGCCGGCATCAAGGCCGAATAGATGAGCCGCCCGAAAAAGCCCATCAAGTCCGACATCGGCTGGAGCACGGCCGATCGCATCTCGATCTTCGGCAAGGACCTGCCCTCGGAGATCCTGGGGCACCTCAATCTCGGCGACATGGGGTTCCTCGAGATCAAGGGGCGATTGCCTGACGCGAACGAATCGAAGATGTTCAATGCGATGGTCGTGTGCCTCGCCGAACATGGGATCACGCCGAGCGCGATCGCCGCGCGCATGACGTACATGGGCGCGCCTGAAGCGATGCAGGCCGCCGTGGCTGCAGGCCTGTGCGGACTGGGGAGCGTCTTCGTCGGATCGACCGAGACCTGCGCCAAGATGCTGGTCGATGCGCTCCCGGACCCCAAGGCGAAGGTGAACCTGCCAGAGCTCGCCGCAAAGACAGTCTCCGATCTCCGCGCCGCCAGGCAGAACGTGCCGGGGGTCGGCCATCCGATCCACAAGCCGGTCGATCCGCGGACGCCGCGCCTCTTCGAGATTGCGCGCGAAACGGGCTTCTCGGGGCCGTACGTCGAGTTGGTCCAGCTGGTCTCGGCGGAGGCTGAAAAAGTCTCCGGCAAGAGCCTGCCTGTCAATGCCACCGGCGCGATCGGCGCCATCTGCTGCGAGATGGGCTTCGACTGGAAGATCTGCCGCGGCCTCGGTGTGATGGCGCGTGCTGTCGGCCTTGTCGGCCACCTGCTCGAGGAATCGCGCCATCCGATGGCCGGGGAGATCTGGCATCGCGTCGAAGACGAAGCGAGCGAGCATGCGCGTCCGAAATAGCGTTCTCGCACTCCTGCTCGCGGTAACAGCGTTGCTGCCGTCGCTCGCGTTCGCCCAGGCATATCCAACGAAGCCGATCCGCCTGATCGTCGCATTCCCGCCGGGCGGGACTAATGACATCGTTGCGCGCTCGGTAGCGCAGCGCCTCTCCGAGCGGCTCGGCCATCAGATGCTGGTCGAAAACCGGCCGGGCGCGAACGGCGCGCTCGGGGCCGAAGCCGCGGCGAAGTCCGCGCCCGATGGCTACACGCTCTTCATCGCCGCGGTAAACCATGTCGTGCTGCCGTCCCTGTACCCGAAGCTGCCTTACGACATCGAACGCGACTTCACTCCCGTCGTGCTGCTCGCAACGGTGCCCATCGTGGTCACCGTCCACCCTTCCGTCCCGGCAAAATCGGTTGCGGAATTGATCGCGCTTGCAAAAGCGAAGCCCGGAACGCTCAACTATGCCTCTTCCGGCAACGGCGCGGGCACCCACCTCGCGGGCGAACTCTTCAAGATGCAGGCGGGCGTGAACCTGACCCATGTGCCTTACAAGGGAAGCGGTCCCGCGATGACGGATCTCATCGGCGGCCAGGTACAGCTCATGTTCGCCGACCTGCCCTCTGCAACGTCCCAGATCAAAGGCGGCAAGCTGCGTGCGCTGGCGGTCGGCAGCCCGCGCCCGTCGGCCCTCGTTCCGGACCTGCCGACGGTCGCCGCGAGCGGACTGCCGGATTACGAAGCGTATACGTGGGTCGGCATCATGGCGCCCGCGGGCACGCCAAGGGAGATCGTCGCGCGCCTCAACACCGAAACGGTCGCGGCGCTCGGGCGGCAGGACCTGAAAGACGCGCTTGCGTCGCAGGGTGCCGAAGCTTCGCCGGGCACCCCGGAACAATTCGGTTCGCATGTAAAAAGCGAACTGGCCAAATGGTCGCAGGTCGTGAAGACTGCGGGCATCAGGGCCGACTGATTTTTTGGAGAAGCACTTGGAAAACAATCACCAGGATGTGCGCGACGCAGTGAGCGCGCTGTGCAAGGAATTCGACAGTGCCTACTGGCAGAAGGTCGACGAGGATCGCGCCTACCCCGTCGCCTTCGTCGATGCGTTGACCAAGGCCGGCTGGATGGCGGCGCTGATTCCTGAGGAGTATGGCGGCTCGGGGCTCTCGCTCACGGTGGCCTCGGTGATCATGGAAGAGATCACCCGCTCGGGCGGGAACGCCGGCTGCTGCCACGGCCAGATGTACAACATGAACACCCTCCTGCGTAACGGGTCGGACGAGCAGAAGAAGAAGTACCTGCCCAAGATCGCCACGGGCGAGCTGCGCCTGCAGTCGATGGGCGTGACGGAGCCCACCGCAGGCACCGATTCGACCAGCATCAAAACCACCGCGGTGCTCAAGGGCGACCGCTACGTGGTGAACGGCCAGAAAGTGTGGACTTCGCGCCTGCAGCACTCGGAGCTCATGATCCTGCTTGCGCGCACCACGCCGCTCACCGAGGTGAAGAAGAAATCCGAAGGCATGACGATCTTCCTCGTCGACACGCGCGATGCGATCGGCAAGGGCCTCACCGTGAAGCCGATCCGCAACATGGTGAACCACGAGACGAACGAGGTGTTCATCGATAACCTCGAGATCCCGGTGGAGAACCGCATCGGCGAGGAAGGCAAGGGCTTCAAGTACATCCTCGACGGGCTCAATGCCGAGCGCATCCTGATTGCTTCGGAGTGCATCGGCGACGGCCACTGGTTCATCGAGAAGGCCTCCACCTACGCAAAGGAGCGCGTCGTGTTCGGCCGGCCGATCGGCCAGAACCAGGGCATCCAGTTCCCGATCGCCGAGGCGTACATGGAGATCGAGGCAGCGAACCTCATGCGCTACAAGGCCGCCGCGATGTTCGACGAGAAGAAGCACTGCGGCGCAGAGGCGAACATGGCCAAGCACCTGTGCGCGAAAGCCTCGTGGGAAGCGGCCAACGCCTGCATCCAGACTTTCGGGGGATTCGGCTTCGCGGCGGAGTATGACGTGGAGCGGAAATTCCGCGAGACTCGGCTGTATCTCGTGGCGCCGATTTCGACAAACCTGATCCTGTCGTACGTGGCCGAGCACGTGCTCGGGATGCCCCGGTCGTTTTAGAAGCGAGTCGCCGAAAAAGGCGCCGGGTCGACGAAAGGCGTCTCGCCGACCACCATCTCGGCAATCATCCGCCCGGTCACCGCGCCCAGCGTAAGGCCATGGTGCGCATGCCCGAACGCGAACCACATGTCCTTGTGCCGCGGCGCGGCTCCGATGACGGGGAGCATGTCCGGCGTGCAGGGGCGCGAGCCCATCCACGGCTCGCGGTCGAGTCTTTCGGCCAGCGGAAAAAGGTCGCGTGCGATCGGCTCGGCGCGCCCGAGCTGCACGGGGGTGCGGATCGCATCGCGCCTCGCGAACTCGGCGCCGGTCGTCAGCCGGATCCCCTGGCGCATCGGCGCAAGGAAATAGCCGCGCTCCGTATCAAGCACTGGGTGATTGAGCTTCGCTTCGCCGGCGGCACGGTAATGCATGTGGTATCCGCGCTTCACCGCTAGCGGCAGGTGGTAGCCCAGTCCACGGGTAAAGACGCCGGCCCACGGACCCAAGGCAACGACCGCCTTTCCCGCCTCGAGCGGCCCGGCCGCGGTGCGCATCGTCCAGCCTCCCCCGATTCGCGCCTCGAGGCTGGCCGCATTCCCCTGTAAAAACACGCCGCCCAGCCGCTCGAACAGCTTTAAATAAGCAATCGACAACCCGTGCGGATCGTCCACGCGAGTCGGATCCGTCCAGTGCAACGCGCCCGGTAAC